>CALGZY010000244.1 GCA_937934355.1 uncultured Collinsella sp.
TGTGCAATCGCAAGAAGATGACGGGGCGGAATGTCAATCCTGGTCTAACAGAGCCTTTTTTTATCCCATTCGGTGAGGTCGAGTCCCCACGTGTGGCCGCTTACGCTGTCGCCGTCGAGTCCAAATCGACGTAGCAGGACGATCTTTCCGCGCACCTCGCCCAGTGTGGGAACGCGGCTCGACGTATAGAACAGTTTGGGGTTGTCGTCCAAAACCTTGGCGAAAGCCGTCGTAACACTTTCGTCGGTAGCCTCGTCGTTGCCTCGTGATACAAGCATGATGAGCGCTTCTGTCGGGTTTTCGTTCAAAAACGTTTTGAAGTAGCCTATGACATCGGAAAGATGCAAAAAGTACGCGTCTTTTTTGAGCAGGTAGTACATCCCATGGTCGATGCCAGGGTTGTCGCCCTTTCCGAGACGGATATCAAAATAGCGAATGCCTTCGAGCAGCTGCGTGGGAATGTAATCCTGCTGGCATTTTACTTGCGAGGATTGGGGCTCAGTGTCGTTGTCCACGCTGCAGGTGCCCGAATCGTGCGTGCCCGGGATGCTCAGCTCGTCGAGGAACTTGTTGTCGTCGACGTATTTCATCCAACATGGCCCATCGACGTAGCTGCTGTACGTGATCCAGTCGAGGCTGCTAACCGTGGCATCGTTCTTTTTCATGTCGTAACCGATAAGTTCGAGCTCCCACGGAATGCTCTTACTCTTATGGCAGATCTTATTGTTGTCCTGGTCTTCGCCGTTCGATTCTATTGCCAGGTACTTAATGTCTTTTTTCTCGGTTTCTTTCTCGACCGTGCGGTCTCGGATGATATAGGTTCCGTTTGATTGCCGCTCGAACGCAAAAGCGCGGCTGGGCTTGTTGTCATACTCGCCGCTCCATACGTGGATGACCTTTCCGTCTTTGTCCGAGTCGCCATCGACCGACCAAATGCTGTAGCCCGTCTTTTTATGCTCTTCGAAATTGAGCAAGGTGCGGATAGCATACCAGTTTGTATCGTCATTCTTGGTCGTTACGTTCTCAAGGATGAGCTTGCTGGACGTGCCGTCATTAAACAGATGGCAGACGTTGCCGATGACGTTGCCGTCTTCGTTAACGCTTGCGGTACGAAAATAGCCCGCGGGGCGAAGGCGAATGACGAAATTGTTGAGGCTGACCGACGCTGTGGCAGCGTCGTCTGCAAATGCCGCTCGTGGGCCAATGCCCAATGCCGCGGTTTCGGGCAGGCTTGCAAGTGGCGACAACGCCGCGAGTCCAAGGCCCAACGTAAATGCTCGGCGGCTGATGGCGTGGTGTTCGGTCATAACTTCTCCATTCGTAGAGTGCGGTTATGCGATAGTTTTGGTCACTATACTGCTCAGATGTTTAAAGATGCTGGTTTAATTGTCTGCGCGGCGCAATAAATCGGCGGGCGGACGTGTTGGGGTGTTTGTCGTTTTCGTACTGTTGCTACATTTGGAGCGGTTCCGGCGTCCGGCATCCTCGCGTTCGTTGGCTACCGGCATAAGAAAGGGAGGGTCGGTTTACCGGCCCTCCCTGGGTACGAAGCGCTGGGGTACCGCCGCTTGTTAGCACTGCGCCCGTGTTTCCCGCTGCGTTCGCCAGTCGTTTAGCGCTTGATCTCGATATCCTCGAGCTTGACGTCCATGGCCTCGGTCTTTGCCTTGGCGATGTCGTCGGCAAACTCCAGTGACTTCATCATGGTCTCGACGGCGTCCTTGTGCTCCTCGACGTTGTCGATGCGCACATACACGCTGCCACCGTCAACGTCGGTGAAGTACTCGGTCGTCACGCCGCCCGAGTGCGTAAAGTAGGCGTTGCGCCAGGTCTTGCCGTTGTACTTAACGGGATCGCTCTCGGTCCATCCGGAGTTGGCCTTCCACTTTGCCTCGTAGTCGAACAGTTCATCGGCGTTCTTGTCAGAGTCGAAGACGGGGATGAAGCGATCGCTGGCGTGCTCGCTCTCGGTGAACTTAAACTGGGCCCTGTCGGCGGTGTCGCCTGCGACGTCGGTGATCTCGACGCCCTCGGGGACCTCGACCTTAAACCAAATGAAGTCGGTCCTCATATCCACGGCTGGCTTTTCTGCCCCGCCGCCACCGCCACTTCCGGTAGCGTCGCCGCTGCCACCGCAGCCCACCAGGGCAACTGCGGCAAAGAGACTGATGCAGAGGGTGAGAATCGCAAAGGCCTTCTTTTTCATGGTCGTGTCCTCCTCGATCTGTAACCGCCCATGGATTACCTGCCTTTACTGTACGCGTGGACGGCTCGTTCGAGTGGGCCATGTGTCCCATTCTGGAGGCTGGAATTGCGCCGACAAGTGGCAATATGCGCGGGTCCAAAAGAGGGGAGGGCCGGTGCTGCCGGCTCTCCCCGGGGTGAGGTGCCCGTTGTTTTAAAGGGGCGCGTGTGCGCGGGCGTTGCCCCAACAGGTTCCTTGTTTATAGATATGCCCCAGTTTGTGACGTCCGGAAGTCCCGAAAGGTGGGCCATGTTTCCCATGTTTGCGGTGCCGACGCCTATCGTTCGTCATAGAAATCCGCGATGGCCAGGTGCGCTGACGCTCGAGTACTTATGGGCTAGACTTAGCACCATTACGTGTTTGACGCGGTTGGCCGGCGGTTGCCACCCGACCGATCTATATGACTTGAAGGTGCGTGCGTATGAGCCAAGAGATGATGGATAAAACCTGCCGCGGTTTTGCCGAGGCGCTTGCCGCGCGCGAGCCGGTTCCCGGCGGCGGCAGCGCGAGCGCCTTTGTGGGCGCGCTGGGTGCCTCGCTTTGTGGGATGGTTGCTCGTTATGGGGCGACTAATCCCGCGCTTGCCGATCGCGCGGACGACCTGACGCGTGCATTTGCCCAGGCAGACGAGTTGGCGCAGGAACTTGTGGACCTGGTCGCCGAGGACGTTCGTGCGTACGGCCAGGTGTCCGCTGCGTACGGTATTCCGCGCGAGGACCCAGCTCGACCTGCGGCGATTCAGGACGCGTTGCACGTGGCGGCCATGCCGCCGTATCGCATTATGGATGCCTGCGGGCGTGCGCTGGCGCTGCTCGAGGACATGGCCGACAAGGGTTCGCGTCAACTGCTGTCCGATGTGGCGTGCGGCGCCGTATTCTGCCGCGCCGCCATGCAGGGCGCGAGCTTGACGCTCTTTGCGAACACCACGTCTATGAAAGACCGGGCGCGCGCCGAGGAGCTCGAGACGGCGTGTGATGAGTTGCTCGACACATGGTTGCCGCGCGCCGATGCGCTGGCGTGCCGCGCCTCCGACGCTGCAAGGAAGAGAGGATAGCCATGGCTGAACTGCTGAAGGGTGCTCCCGTTGCTCGCGCTTTGACTGAGGAACTTGCTGCTCGCTGCGCGGCCCTGCGCGAGCGGGGCGTTGTTCCGACGTTGGCTATCGTGCGTGCAGGTGAACGCGAGGACGACCTATCCTACGAGCGCGGTGCGCTCAAGCGCTGTGAAAAAGTGGGGATTGAGGCTCGTCGCGTTTTGCTTTCTGCCGATGTTTCGCAGGACGAGCTGTTGGCGGCCATCGAGGGCATTAATGCCGACTCGGCTGTTCACGGCTGCCTGTTGTTCCGCCCGCTGCCCGCCGGCCTTGACGAGAACGCCGTTGCCGCAGCGCTCGATCCCGCCAAGGATGTTGACTCCATGACGCCGGCTTCGCTGCTCACCACGCTTTCGGGGCGCGGCGAGGGTTTTGCCCCCTGTACAGCCGAAGCCGTGCTTGCTTTGCTGGACCATTACGGCGTTGAGCTGGATGGAGCTAAGGTTGCCGTGGTCGGGCGCTCGCTGGTGATCGGGCGTCCCGTTGCCGCCATGCTTACGGCGCGCAACGCAACTGTGACGACGTGCCATACGCATACGCGCGACCTTGCTGCCGAGTGCCGTGCTGCCGACATTGTGGTTGCCGCCGTTGGACGCGCGCGTACGATTGGCGTGGATGCCGTTCGCGAGGACCAGACGATCATCGATGTGGGCATTAACTGGGATGAGGACGCTGGCAAGCTGGTGGGTGACGTCGATTTTGTTGCCGCGGAGCCGGTTGTTGGTGCCATTACCCCCGTGCCGGGTGGCGTGGGCGCCGTGACGACGGCGATTCTCGCCAAACACGTGATTGAAGCGGCGGAGTGTGCATCGAAATAGGCGTTTTTGGCTGTTCAGGGGGTTAGATATATACCTCGTGGTAAAAAATGCCAAATATGAGTACTGCTGCCAATATGGTCACATATAATTTAGCTCCCTTAGGCTCTCTATCGGTATTTATTATCGATAGAGAGCCTATTTTATTGGACCTATGAGGAATTACATTGTCAAGCTTTTGAACAAATGTAGATTATCGACGCCTGTGCCCAGAGAAATTGCTGCTACTAAATTGGTGACAGTACTCATATTTGGCATTTTTTGACCACAGGGGTTGCCGGGGCTGTGGTTTCGCCCTTTTTTCGCCGAAGCGATACACTGTTGCCGTTTGATTTCTTCGCTCAAGGAGGATGCGCATGCCGTGCACAACGATTTTGGTCGGTAAGAACGCGAGCTACGACGGGTCGACGCTGGTCGCCCGCAACGAGGACTCGTCCAACGGGGTGTTTGAGCCCAAGCGCATGCGCGTGGTGCATCCCGACGATCAGCCGCGCGTCTACACGAGCGTCCTGAGTCACCTGACCATTGAGCTGCCCGATAACCCCATGCGCTACACGAGCGTCCCCGATGTTGTCCCGGGCCATGGCATCTGGGCCGAGGCGGGCTTCAACGAGCTCAATGTTGGTATGTCCGCAACCGAGACGCTCACCACCAATGAGCGCGTTCGCGGCGCCGACCCGCTCGTGGACTACGTGCCCGCCAAGGGCAACGAGGGTGAGGACGGCTATGTGCCGGCGCAGCCCGGTGGCCTGGGCGAGGAGGACATGGTGACCCTGGTGCTGCCGTATGCCAAGTCCGCCCGCGACGGCGTGCGTATCTTGGGCGACCTGCTCGAGCGCTACGGCACTTACGAGAACAACGGCATCGCCTTTAGCGACGTGGACGAGATCTGGTGGCTCGAGACCATCGGCGGTCACCACTGGATCGCCAAGCGCGTGCCTGACGACGCCTATGTGACCATGCCCAACCAGCTGGGCATCGACAGCTTTGACCTGGATGACGCCGAGGGCGCCCAGGCCGACCATATGTGCTCCGCCGACCTGCGCGCCTGGATGGCCGAGTGGCATCTGGACCTGACGTTGGGCGTCGAGAGCGACGGCCCGGCTGCCGTCTTTAACCCGCGCGAGGCCTTTGGCTCGCACAGCGACAGCGACCATGTCTACAACACGCCGCGCGCCTGGTACATGCAGCGCTGCCTCAACCCCAGTGACGTGTGGGATGGCCCCGACGCCGACTACACGCCCGAGAGCGACGATATCCCCTGGAGCCGCGTGCCCGAGCGCAAGGTGACCATCGAGGACATCAAGTACGTGCTCTCGAGCCACTACCAGGGCACGGAGTACGACTGCTACGGCAGCAAGGGCACGCCCGCTACGCGTGGTGCCTATCGCCCCATCGGCATCAACCGCAACAGCCAGCTCGCCGTGTTGCAGCTGCGTCCCTATGCGCAGCCGGCCTATCGCGCCGTGCAGTGGATGGCCTTTGGCTCCAACTCGTTTAACGCGCTGGTTCCGCTGTACGCCAACGTCGAGACCATGCCCGAGTACTATGCCGACACGCAGGCTCGCGTGACGTCCGAAAACTTCTACTGGGCCAACCGCCTGATCGGCGCCCTGGCCGACGTCCGCTTCCATGAGTGCGGCCGCGCTGTGGAGGACTATCAGGAGAAGGTCGGTGGCATGGGTCACAAGCAGATCCATGACGTCGACGCTGCCGTAGCCGCTCTGCCCGAGGTCGAGGTGCCTGCCGAGCTTGCACGCGCCAACGAGGCCTTTGCCGAGCGTGTTCGCGTGGAGACCGATGCCCTGCTGGGCAAGGTGCTCTACACCACGAGCTGCGCCATGAAGAACTCTTTCGCGATGAACGACAACGTGAGGTAGGGATTTCCCGTCGATCGAATAGCGCTAAAACGCTTTGTCGCTTTCGCTCAATCTTGGGTACAAGAACGCCAATGCAGTTGTTTGTGATTGGAGACAACCATGGTTATGAAACTCGATCAGCTTGTTAACGGCGCCATTAACGTGGGCTTTGGCGCTGCCGCCGTTGCTGTCGAAGGCGGCAAGAAGGTTCTCGACGACCTTAATACCAAGGGCGAGCAGGTCCGCAAGGACGCCGGCGCTCCCGATATCGCCCGCAGTGTGTCCGACATGTTCGAGCAGGCCGGCGGTACCATCTCCGATCTGACCGAGCGTCTGGGCATGCAGGGCGAGACCGCGGCCCAGCGCGTGCTTGACGAGCTCATCCTTGCCCGGGTCCGCGTCATGACCGCCCCCGAGCGCACGGCCTTCCTGGCCCATGTGCGCGACATCGTCGATTCGGTCGAGGACAACGTGACCTCGGTGCCTGTCGAGTCCGTTGAGCCCGACGATGCGAAGGATACCGAAGAGGCCGAGTAGCAGCGCAGATGGCAGATTCCACCACCGATTACAACAATCTAGATCCTTTGGGTGACGAGGCGGCGGTTGTCGATGAGGTCGATGCCGCCGTCTCGGGCGCTCGCAAAAAGCCGCGCGCTGTCGATATGGTGCCCGAAGAGCCCGACGCGATGGCGCCGGACGAGGAATACCAGCTCACGCCGGCGGGTCGTCGCGAACGCATCGGGCAGATTGTTCGCTTGGTCAAAAAGTACCGTGTGTGGGATAACCTCACGCCGGTTCGCTTGCGCCGCCTGCTCGAGGAGCTCGGCCCCATGTTCGTCAAGATGGGGCAGATTTTGGCCAACCGGTCCGAGATTCTGCCGCAGCGCTTTTGCGACGAGCTGCGTCGTCTGCGCTCCGACGTGGAGCCGGTGCCGTACGAGGTCGTACTCAGCTGTCTGGAAGAAGAATACGGCCTGCGCCTGGGGGAGATGTTCGATGCGATCGACCCCAATCCGCTTGGTAGCGCATCGCTCGCGCAGGTGCACCGCGCTCGTCTGGTGACGGGCGAGGACGTGGCTGTCAAGGTGCAGCGCCCCGGTGCGCAGCAGGTTATGGCACAGGACATCGATATCATCCGCTCGGTGGTGCGTATCGTTTCCAAGTTCGTCAACACCGATCAATTCGTTGACCTGCACGGCGTAGTCGAGGAGTTGTGGACCTCGTTTCGCGAGGAGACCAACTTTTTGGCCGAGGCCAAAAACCTCAACGACTTCTACGAGTTCCATAAGAGCGTTCATGGCGTGACGTGCCCTAAATCCTATCTGGACCTGTGCACCGAGCACGTGGTGGTTATGGATTACGTCGACGGCATTTCGATCGCCGATCCTGAACGCTTGGTGGCCGAGGGCTATGACTTGGAAAAGATCGGTGCCGCGATTGTCGAGGACTACTCGACGCAGGTGCTCGACGACGGCTTTTTCCATGCCGACCCGCATGCGGGAAACATCATCCTCAAAGACGGTATCGTTTACTTTATCGACTTGGGCATGGTCGGACGCATGTCGAGTCACGATCGCAGTATCGTAAAGGACATGATTTTCGCCGTGGCCGAGGGTGACGTGCCCAAGCTCAAGGATTCGCTCATGCGCTTCGCCGTGACGCGTGGCGACTCGGCTGAGCTCGATCATTCGGCCTTTTTGTCCGATCTTGACTTTATCGTGGCTGACTTTGCGGGCCTCGACCTTAAAGACCTGGATATCGGCGAGTTTTTGACCTCGCTGCTAAACCTGGCGCGCAAAAACGATGTTGAGCTGCCGAGCGTGGTGACGATGTTCGCGCGCGGCATGGTGACGCTCGAGGGTTTGCTGACCGAGTACATGCCCAACGTCAACATGATCCAGATCATCCAAACCCACATTAAAAACGAGAAAAGCACCTATGCGCGCGTGCGCGACATGGGGCGCGATCTTGCCGCGAGCAGCTATCGCGCGGCGAAGGGCTCACTCGAGGCGGCTGAGTACCTGGGGCTGGCTTCGCGCATGCTTACGCGCGGCCAGCTTAAGGTGAACACGCAGATCATGAGCAGCGATAAGGCACTGCGACAGCTGGGCGGAATTATCGACCGCATGTCGATGGCTATCGTTATCGCCGGCCTGTTTATCGGTTCGTCGGTGGTGTACTACGCACGCATCGAGCCGGTTGTGTTTGGTATCCCGGTCATTGGCTTTATGGGCTACGTGAGCGCGCTGGTGCTGGCGCTTATGCTGGGCCGCAATATCTGGCTCAACAGCCACGGCGGCAAACACTAGAGGCTGCGACCGTCACCGCAATTTCCTATCGCAAACAATAGCTTTTACCTTGGGCTTCGCCTGTGTGCGGGGCCCTTTTGCGTGATACCATTTTGACGGTAATAATCGATGGCCTAGATGGTGGTGCGGAGACGCACGAACGCGCGGTTTTCCTGCGCGTTTGGGAGAATCGGGGTGCAAGTCCCCGGCTGTACCAGTAACCGTAATTCCTCTTGGCTCGGGATGTTCGCGTCGCAGATCGGACGGCGCGCCTGAGCCGTTAAGGTTAAGTCGGATCGCCTCCCATCTTGCATGCGGCTGCGGCGTATGCCGCCGGTGTGCATAGGGCTCTGGAGGGAAGGGGGACCCCGATGGGGGAACTCGAACGCAACATGCGCGATGACGTGGGGCAGCCTCAAGGCATCGCTCCAAGTACAGACAATGGGGGACAAATGGATATGTTTGAGGACGAGCGCGAGCGCGCCTCGATGCATCGCCGTGGCGCGATTGCACGCGGTGTAGCCAAGCGCGGCCTAGTGGCATTCCTGGCCTTCGCGATGGCCTTTGGCACCACGCCGGCTCAGCTGTGGGCCGAGGGCGCCGAGGGCATTGCCGATGCTGTGGCTCAGGCTACGACGCCGGGCGAGGACGCAGCGCTTGCGGGCGGTGCCGCTGAGCAGAGCGGCGCCGAGGTTTCGGATTCCGGGAGCGCGCCTGCAGCTAGTGCCGCCACAACAGAGGCAGCAACTGGCGACGAAGGCTCGGCGACGGGGGAGAGCCCTGCCACGAGCGTGCAGTCTTCGACGGCATCCACTGGCCAAGCAGGATCTGCCGCCGCGACTGCCGTCCAGACAGAGAACCCGACAGAAACCGGCGATGTCGCCAAGAAGCAAGTCGAGGTCTCGTTCTCGATTATCGGCACCGACGCCGAC
Source organism: uncultured Collinsella sp. (assembly GCA_937934355.1). The sequence goes on from CALGZY010000244.1 coordinate 9,233, forward strand.
GGCAAGGCTCAGACCTGGGTGGCACCTACGCAGCTCAAGCTCGACGAGGGCGCGACGGCTGCGGATGCCTTCGTTAAGCTGCAGCAGAAGACGGGCTTTAAAGCGGATTACGAACCGAACACGGCATACGGCTTCTACCTCAAGAGCATCACGTCTCCGAGCGATGGCCGCACGCTTGCCTACGATCCGACGACTAATGCCTTCTGGCAGCTGTTCGTCGACGGCGTGTCTTCCTCGGTTGGCGCGAGCAGCGTTAAGCTCGCCCCGGGGCAGAAGATTGAGTTTGCCTTTACGGGTGGTAGCGCATCCCCCGTCGTTAAGGACCAGCTTGCTGCGAATGTGACCGTCATTGGTCGCGATGCCCAGGGCAAGACTCAGACTTGGGTCGATAGTGCGCAGTATGTGGTGACGTCCGGTTCGAGCGCACTTGACCTTACGAAGGTCGCGCTTGAGGCGAATGACATCGACGCCGTTGCTGCTGGCTCCTTCATTCTGAGCCTTAAGTACAACGGTGTTGAGCTGGGTACGCCCCAAGATTATTCGACCTATTGGCAGCTGTTTATCAACGGCAAGTCGAGTGACTATACGGCGGACAATGTCACCATCCATGCCGGCGATACCGTCACGTGGTTCTACGGTGGCTGGGGCGACCAGTTGCCGTCCGATTCTGTCCATGCTTCCGTTCAGGTGCTTGGCAAGGACAAGGACGGCAAGCAGCAGGTTTGGGCTTCGACGGGTCAGACGAGTCTCAAGGCGGGCTCTACTGCCAAGGATCTCCTTGAGCAGACCGGCCTTAAGCTCGATGCTAGCGAATCGTCTTGGGGCTGGTTCCTCAACGGCATTTATTCGCCGTTCGATGGTAAGTCCTATGGCTGGGATGCTGCGACCAATAGCTATTGGCGCTTCTACGTAAATGGCAAGTTCGCCGACGTTGGCGCCGGTGCCTACGAGCTCCATGAGGGCGATGCCGTCACCTTTATGTATGGTGCTGACGCCGATGCCCTTCCTGGCCAGGTTCTTGGGTCTGTCGATGTTATCGGTCCCGATGTCAACGGCAACAATGCTCGCTGGGGCTCGGCAAGCAACGTTTCTCTGCCCGAAGGCTCTACTGCCCAGAACCTTATTGAGGCAGTTCTGAAGGCCAAGGGCGTTGCGTACAACGGCTCCCAGAGTGGTGAGTACTGGTTCCTGAATTCCATTACTTCGCCGTTCGATCACAAGCCGTATGGTTGGGATGCTGCGACCAATAAACATTGGCATCTGTATATCAACGGAGAGCCCTCCTTACTCTGCGCCAATCAGATTACGCTCAAGAGCGGCGATAAGGTCACGCTTGCCTATACCACCGATAATTCGCCCATGCCCGATCCCGACAAGATTGTCGTGGATCCGAGCGCGACGACTCCTGATTGGGATGCCGAGTGGGCCGGCTACGGCAACAGTGGCAACGGTTCGACCGTAACGGATGCCAAGACGCCTGCGCAGGCCGCCGGTCTTAAGTGGGCCTTCGATTGGAAGGCCGAGTCTGGTCAGCAGTATGCCAACTGCAGCGAGCCTGTCATTGCTAACGGCTTTGTGTACATCGCGACCGAGAACGAGCTCATTAAGATCGATTCGTCCACGGGCAAAAAGGTTGCCTCTGCGCCGCTTGCCTCCAAGGTGAGCTATACCTCTCGTCCGATCTATACCAATGGCCTTATCATCGTTCCGCTCAACGGCGGTGCGGTCCAGGCGATTACTGCAGACAAGCTGATCTGCAAGTGGCTGACGCCTGGTTTGACGGACTTGACGCAGAGCTCCTGCACCGTCGTTTCGGACGGCGAGTACGTCTACGTAGGCTCGGTCGATATTTCGTATGACGAGAATTACAACGCGACCTACGGCAACGGCTCCTTTGCGCGCATTAAGATTGCCACGGGCGAAGTTTCTTGGCAGAACATCGACCCTGCCGAGGGCTATTACTGGACTGGTGCGGCTTTGACGGATAAGTATGCCATCGTTCCTACGAGCGCGGGTACGCTTAAGTGCATTGATAAGACGACGGGCGATGTCGTTTCGACCATGAAGCTCGGCGCTGTCGCAAATGCCGATTGCATTGCCGATCCGTCCAATGGTTCGACCTTCTATCAGATGACGCACGACGGAAAGCTCCATGTGATTTCGCTTTCGGCGAAGGGCGTGCTGAGTGAACAGAAGACGGTTGATCTGGGCCTTACGAATAATCTGAGCGCCCCTGCGGTGTCTGGTGACAATCTGATTGTCGGCGGACAGACGGCTACGGGCTCTGCTCTGGTTCTCTATAACCTGAAGACGGGTAAGACCACGATGGTCGCTGCTGCCGACGGCAAGGCGCTGCCGGCTGGCCTCAACGGTATTGCTGCTACTCCGCTGGTGAGTGTTCAGGGCGGCAAGACCTATGTGTACTTCACCGTTAACGGCGCGGATAGCAAGGATTACGTCAACTACTCTGCTGGTGGTGGCGTGTATCGCTATACGCTCGGCGATGCAGAGGCGACGCAGATTTATGATGCGGCTGGCCATTACCAGTACTGTGACTCTCCGGTCATTGCCGATGCATCTGGCAACCTGTACTACATCAATGACTCGGGCACGCTGTTCAAGCTTGGGGCCGTTGAGTCTTGGACGGTTGCCTTTAATTCCAACGGCGGGTCTGCTTGCGATACTAAGTTTGTTGCTACGGCCGATGGCAAGCTGGTTAAGCCGGCCGATCCGACGCGCGATGGCTACACTTTCGGCGGTTGGTTCACCGATGAGGCTTGCGCGCAGGCGTATGACTTTAGCACGCCGGTGACGGCCGACCTGACGTTGTATGCCAAGTGGACCAAGAATGCCGTTAACCCTGGCGGTAATGGCGGTTCTGGCACTAATGGTGGCAACGGTGGCGTTGGTTCGAATGGCGGCGGCGGTTCTAGTACCGGTACTGGTTCCGGCACTGGCGCTGGCACTGGCACGGGTTCCGGCTCCGGCTCGAAGGGCGGCGCTGTCGCCCCGGGTCATAAGCCGACGACCAAGACGACGGTGTCGACCAAGACCGAGACCAAGGACAACAATTCCGACAAGAAGGACTCCGATAAGTCCGATAAGAAGGACGAGAAGAAGTCTGACAAGAAGTCTGACAAGAAGGACAGCAAGTCCGACAAGAAGTCCGACAAGAAGTCCGATTCCAAGTCCGATACGGGTGCTGCTTCTACGACCACTGCTAAGAAGTCCTCTAGTGCTTCCGAGCAGGAGACTGGCACCAACCCTCTCGCCATCGTTGGCATCGCCGCCGGCGTGATTGGCCTTGCGCTCATCGCCGTCTTCGTGCTGACCAAGCGCGGCAAGGGTGACGGTAATGCCCGATAAGCTCAGGGAGACCAACGAGCAACAGCCCGACTCCTCGTTTATCCAGCTTGACGATGTAAAGCAAAGGGGCGCCGCTTCGGCGGCGTCCGCCCCTCGCCGCAAGGCGCTTCTTGGCGTTTTGACTGCCGCGTGCGTCGTTCTGATCGTGGTCTCTCTGGGCTTTGTCCATCCCTCAGAGAGCGGCGCCTGGTCCATTGATTGGATCGTCCAGACCGTGACGGGGGAGAGCGTCGTCACCAAGGACACCAAGGCGTCTGGCTCGACTACGGCTTCGGGCGAGGCCAGTTCCGAGGGCTTCAAGTCATCGAATGATGCAAAAGACGAGTCCAAGGGTTCGAACGACGGCAAGGATGATTCCGAGTCTTCAAACAAGGAATCGGATAAAAGCTCGGATAGCAAGAAGTCCGATGGTCAGAACGGCAAGAAGTCTGGAGATAAATCCGCTGCCCAGAATATGGGAGCCGGCGATACTTTCAATGTGTCTGGTGGTGCTTCTTCGGGCGGTGGCCAGTCGTCTAATGGAGCCTCATCCTCTAATGGTGGAAACGCCTCCTCGGGCGGACAGGGTGGCTCGCAGGAGTCCAACTACGTAACGGTGACGGTTTCGGTCACATCGAGCGCTGTGGGCAATCCTGTGTCCTCTGGTGGCACCTTTACCTTTAACGAAGGCGCTACCGTCTACGATGCCCTGTGCGCGCTGGGCCTTTCTGTCAACGCGCATGGCTCTTCGTACGGCACGTATGTTTCCGCGATTGGTGGTTTGGCCGAGAAACAGTACGGCGGCACGAGTGGCTGGATGTACTCCGTCAACGGCACATCGCCCATGACGGCGTGCAGCAACTACGTTCTCTCAAACGGTGACAACGTAGTCTGGTATTACGTGACAGGCTAGAGGCCTCGACATAGCGCGCCAGACGGGCGGTCCGGACAAACATCCGGGCCGCCCGTTTTTCATGCGAATGGGACTGGGCCGCCGGGTCTCTCAGCAAACAAAAAACCGGTTGGAATGGGAATTCCAACCGGTTATACATTCAGGCAAATAGTGATCGACTACGACCGTGCACCCTCGAGGAAGAAGCGGCGGCTGAAGTAGTTGTACCAGGTGACGAGGAACGTTGCGATGGCCTTCATGGCCTGGTAGCCGATGCTCAAAAACGTGACGCCCACAAACATGTATAGGTCGTTGAGGCCCAATCCAATCACCGACAGGATGGTGAAGATCGTAAACTCGCGCTTGCGGCTCATGCCCTCGCGGTGGTCGAACACGTACTTCATGCTGAGCCAGTAGTTAACCACGACGGACGTGATAAACGAGATCGTGGTGCTCATCAAAAAGTCGAGGTGGAACAGCTCGACGAGCGCAATGAGCATGCCCCAGTCGATGCCAAAGGAGATAAGTCCCACGACAGCGAACTTGAGGAACTGCTTGGTATGAGGTTGTGCCAGTGCCTTGCGCACGTAATCACATCCAATGCATTGACGAATCGAGCAGAGGATACTTTAGAGCTTTTGCATGGGAAACGTAAGGGCTTTGCCAAGAACTATACGAACTCGTCAAATTTGCAAGAGACAATCCGCAAACGTTGCAAATCTTCCCGTAAACGAGCGGCGCCCACGGACGATACTGCGCTGAGTGCGCATCGTCCGTGGGCGCCGTAATGCTGCGGGGGTGTCGAGCTATTTGGTCTCGTCGCCCTCCAGGAAGATCTTTCGGGTCACAAAGTTGTAGACCATGACAAGCGCGGTGGCGCAGATCTTGGCGATATTGGCCTCGAATCCCAGGCCGGTGTTGAGCGCCAGCACGATGCCGTCGTTGAGCACCAAACCGATCACGGAAAGCACGACAAAGATGATGAACTCGCGGCGGCGGCTCATGCCTTCCTTGTGCGCAAACACGTACTTCATGCTTGCGAGGTAGTTAAAGATGAGTGAGATGATAAAGCCGCTGGTGTTGGCAATTAGGATGTTGAGGCCCAGACCGTAGTGGAGCAGATTCATAATGCCAAAGTCGATAACCGTGGCAATGACACCGACGACGCCAAATTTCATGATCTGCGCAAGGAGCTTTTGCATGGTACCTGCCTTAAGCTGGCGCCGAAGCGCCGCGGGGATGACAAACTCAGCAAGTTTAGCCAATCCCCGCGGGTGGTGCTAGGCGCGCTCCTCGATAGCACCGTTTCTATATGCATCGAGCAGCTGACGCAGGTCCTGGATCTGGCTGCGGATCTTGGCGCCAGTATCGGTGTCGCTCACCATGCGGCGACGGTCTGCTTGGTCAAAACGGTTGGTCTCGCTTTCGATGTCCACGTTGCGCGTGAGTGCCTCGGCAACCGTCGTAAAGGCCCGGTGCGACTTGAGGCGGCAGCCGCGCGAGCTCGAGATGAGCGTATAGCCGGCGATACCCGTCTTGGGATGGTAAGCGCGGCAGAAGCCGCCATCGATGACCAGCAGCTTGCCCTCGGCGCGGATGGGCTGCTCGCCCTTGGTGGTTTTAACGGGCGTGTGGCCGTTGATGATGTGGCCGGTCGGCGAGCATGCCATGGGCGCGACGCCAAACTCGCGCATGATGTCATCGCAGACCGAGGGCGACTTGGTAAGCGTAAAGTACGGGTCCATCGGCTCGACCCAGGTGCTCTTATCGGCGATATAGGCGCGCTCAAAGGTACGCACCAGGCGTCCGCTGGCGGGCGAGTTAAAGCCAATCCACAGGTACCACATCCAGTCGAGGGCGTCGCGGTCGCCCACGCGCCAGGCGCGGCGGGCGATGTGGTCGCAAAAATCAAGATAATCGCGCCCGGCGTGCCAGGTGCCCAGACAGTTCATGCTGCTAAAGGTGCCGTCTTCGTTGAGCGGAACGCAGCCGTGGAAGAGCAGGTTGCCGTTGGCGACCTTGTACATCGAGCCGTGGGAATAGAGGAAATCGATACGGCGATGCAGGTGATCGGCGGTGACAAACTCGGACACGAGCTTGTCGATGATGTGCTGCTCCTGGGGCGTGAGCGTATAGGGGTCCGCCGGATCGACGGTGGGGAAGTCGTTGGTCGTGAGCGGCCACACGCTGCCGTCGGCGAGCGTGACCGTGCCGGTGTCGTGTTCGATCTTGTCGAGTAACAGGCGGTCGGTCATGTCGAACTCGGGGTGGCGCTGGATAATCTGGCCCTCGAGCTTAAAGAGCAGCACGTTGATGGCCTTGATCAGCGGGGTGATGGACTCACCGGCGGTGTAGGTGGCATCGGCAAAGGCAACAAGCTCACGCAGCGAGATGCCGTAGTCGTTCTCGAGGATCTCGTAGTTGTCGTAGCGTAAGTTGTTGCGCAATACCGTGGCGATGCAGGCGGGCTCGCCGGCAGCGGCGCCCATCCACAGCAGGTCGTGGTTGCCCCATTGAATATCGAGCGAATGATAGGTGAGCAGGCGGTCCATAATTTTGGCCGCGCCGCCGCCACGGTCGAAGATGTCGCCCACCAAGTGCAGGTGGTCGACGGCGAGGCGCTTGATGAGTGAAGCAAGCGACTCGATAAAGTCGTCGGCGCTGGCGGTCTCTAGGATGGACTCCACGATGCGCTCGTGATAACGCACACGATAGTTGTTCTCGTCCGGATGCGTGTGCAGCAACTCGTCGATGATGTAGGCGTAATCGCGCGGGATGGCCTTACGCACCTTGGAGCGGGTATAACGGCTCGAAAGCGAGCGGGCAACCACAATGAGCTGGTCGAGCATGGTCTTGTACCAGGTGGGCGAGTCCTCGCGCCGGCTGCGGACAAGATCGATCTTCTCGCGCGGATAGTAGATGAGCGTGCACAGCTCGCCCTTTTCGTCAAAGGAGAGCGTGTCGCCAAAGATCTCGTCGACATGCTCGCGCACAACACCCGAGCAGTTGTTGAGGATGTGCATAAAGGCTTCGTACTCGCCATGCACATCGCTCATAAAATGCTCGGTGCCCTTGGGCAGGTTGAGGATGGCCGAGAGGTTGATGATCTCGGTGAATGCGGATTGCTCGGTGGGGAACTGTCTCGACAGCAGGCGCAGATACTTGAAGTTTTGCGGATTGCGATCGAATGCGACCATTAGGCACCTTCCGATGTGGTTGATAAAACTGATAAAACAGCGTCAAGCGTTTATCAGTATGCGCCGCTTTTGTTTCGATTGGAGATGGGAGGTCAAATTGTTGGCCGAACGGTTTGGTAAATCGATTTAGTTGAGGTAGATATGGCGGTTGAATGGAGACGCAAGGTCGTTTTTGCAGACGCATGCCTTCGGGTTCGATAGAGATGATGACGGTAAAGATGTTCACTACCTTTGGTTCAATTTGGTAAATAGTGGACATTTGTACCGTATTCACGCTTGCTGTGCGATAATTTGCGCAGCAATGAGTTAGGAGCCTCATATGAGTGATTTTGTCCTGACCTGTGAATCCGCCGCCGACCGAACCCGTGAGTTCTTTGCGTCGCGCAATATCCCTGTCGTGTGTTTTCATTACGAGATCGACGATGTTGTCTATACGGACGATCTGTATCAGTCGATTGCGCCGGACGAGTTTTTTGCCCAGATTGCCGCGGGCGCCATGCCCAAGACGTCTCAGGTGAGCGTGGGTGAGTACGAGGAGTTTTGGGAGCCGTTTGTTGCCGAGGGTAAAGACGTGCTGCATCTGACGTTGTCGTCGGGTATTTCGGGCACGTATGGATCGGCCTGCGTTGCGGCGCAGATGCTCGCGGATCGCTATCCCCAGGGCGGCAAGGTGCGCGTCATCGATTCGCTGGCGGCGTCTTCGGGCTTTGGCCTGCTGGCGGAATGTGCCGCCGACGTTCGCGATAGCGGCGCTTCGCTCGACGAGACGGCCGCTTGGATTGAGGAGCATAAACTCAACCTGCACCACTGGTTCTTTTCGACCGATCTGTCGAGCTACCTGCGCGGCGGTCGCATTTCGGCCGCGAGCGCGATCATCGGCACGGCGCTCAAGATTTGCCCGCTTATGACGGTCGATTGCGACGGTAAACTGGCACCGCGTGAGAAGATTCGCACCAAGAAGCGCGCGATCTCCGAAATGGCCAAGACCGTGATGGCGCATGTGCAGGACGGGCCGAACTATTCGGGCAAGTGCATCATGTCGCACTCGGCGTGCCGCGAGGACGCCGAGGCTGTTGCCGCGCTGATAGTGGAACAGGTTCCGCAGCTCAAAGGCAAGATTGAGATCAATAGCATCGGTGCTCTGATTGGCTCGCATACCGGCCCCGGCACGGTAGCCGTCTTCTTTATGGGCGACAAGCGCGTGGACTAACGTTCGTGGGCTGGCTGACGGTTTTAACGGCTACGCCTGTCCTTCCGACATTTGATAACAGAAAAAGGCCCGTCCCGTTGTTTGCGGGACGGGCCTTGCTGTTGCAGCTAGCGTTTCTTTCCGCGGAAGAAGAAGCCGTGCAGCGAGGGTTTGAGTCCGCGGTTGGCGCGACGCTCCTCGATATGATCGTGGATCGAAGCGACGCGTTCGATGACTTCGTCGGGGATCGGGACGTCGGGATTCATGTTCTCGACCTGGCTAACCTCGGCGGCGGCGACCTGGTCGATAATGGGCACATCGTCGCGCGAGATGACGGGCGTGGCGTCTTCTTTCATCTTGCGGTAGCGCTGCATCATGTCGGTCTGAAGCTGCTGGGCCGAAGGCGGCGTCCAGATGATGGCGTTGGCGCCGGCGGCGATGGTTTCGCGGATGCTCTCGGGCGTCTTGCCGCCCGGTGCGATGAGCGGCAGGTTGGGATAGTGCTCGCGCAGCTCGCGCAGGACCTGGGGCGTGTTCTTGCCGGCCGCGATGTTGAGGATCTTGGCTCCGGCGCGCACTTTGGCATGCGCATCATCGTCGCAACGTACGACTGTGGCGATGACGGGGATGTCGGCGATGTTGGTGATGTGCTCGACCATCTCGGCAGTAGCGGGGGAGT
>CALGZY010000245.1 GCA_937934355.1 uncultured Collinsella sp.
AGACGTGAACAGTGCTACGTCCCCTGTTCACGGGGCGCGAAACCGCAAAGGTTGCACAGAGGTTGCAAAATAAGAAGCCCCCGACCTGTTTTCGCAGGTCAGAGGCTTGAAATCAACGAATATCGTTTACTCCCACTCGATGGTCGCGGGCGGCTTGGACGTGATGTCGTAGCAGACGCGGTTGGCGCCGGGGACCTCGGCAACGATGCGGCCGGAGATGCGGGCAAGCACGTCGTAGGGCAGCTTGGCCCAGTCGGCGGTCATGGCATCGCTGGACTCAACGGCACGCAGGATGATCGGGCGCTGGTAGGTGCGCTCGTCGCCCATAACACCGACGGACTTAATGTCGGGCAGGACCGCAAAGTACTGCCAGCAGCTGTGCTCGGAGTTGCGCTCGCCGGTCTGCTCAAACAGACGCTGGTTGTAGGCGTCGAGCTCCTCGCGCACGATGGCGTCGGCGTTCTTGAGGATTTCGAGCTTCTCCTTGTCGACCGCACCAATGATGCGGATGGCAAGACCCGGGCCCGGGAAAGGCTGGCGGAACACGATGTGGCCCGGCAGGCCCAGCGCCAGACCAAGTGCGCGGACCTCGTCCTTAAAGAAGTGGTCGAGCGGCTCAATAAGGTCGAAGTGCACGCCCTCGGGGAACGGGATCAGGTTGTGATGGCTCTTGATGGTGGCCGTCTTGCCGCCCGTCTTGCGAGCGCCGGACTCGATGATGTCGGGGTAGATGGTGCCCTGAGCCAGATACTTGACCGGCTTGCCATCGGTCTCGAGCTGCTGCGCCACGGCGAAGAACTCTTTCCAGAACTGCGTACCGATGATGCGGCGCTTCTCCTCGGGCTCGGTCACGCCGGCCAGAAGCTCGGCATAACGGTCCTCGGCGTGGACGTGGATAAAGTCGACGTCAAACTGCTTGGTGAAGACCTCCTCCACCTGCTCGGGCTCGCCCTTACGAAGCAGACCGTGGTTGATGAACACGCAGGTCATCTGCTTACCTACGGCACGAGCACCCAGCGCAGCCACGACGGAGGAGTCGACGCCGCCGGACAGGGCCAGAATCACGCGGTCGTTGCCGACCTTCTCGCGGAACTCGGCCGTCATGGTCTCGACCAGGTTGTCCATGCTCCAGTTGGGCTCCAGGCCGCAGATCTCAAACAGGAAGTTGCTCAGCAGCTGCTGACCGTACTCGGAGTGCTTGACCTCGGGGTGGAACTGAGTGGTGAAAATCTTGCGCTCGGCGCACTCCATGGCGGCAACCGGGCACACGTCGGTGCTGGCGGTAACGGTAAAGCCCTCGGGCACCTCGGAGACGGCGTCGCGATGGCTCATCCACACGGTCTGCTCCATGGGCGTGGAGTTAAAGAGCTTGGCGCCGGCCGTGCGCGTGATAGTGGCGCGGCCGTACTCGCCCACCTCGGAGTGGCCAACCTTGCCGCCGAGCGTCACGGCCGTGATCTGATGGCCGTAGCAGAAGCCCAGGACGGGAAGGCCCAGGTCAAAGATGGCGGGATCGATGGACGGAGCGTCCTCGGCATACACGGAGGCCGGGCCGCCGGAAAGGATGAGCGCAGAGGCGTTCATCTCGCGAATCTCGTCGGCCGAGATGTCGCAGGGGACGATCTCGGAATACACGTTGAGGTCGCGGACGCGACGGGCAATGAGCTGACCGTACTGCGCACCAAAGTCGAGTACGAGGACCTTTGCGGAAGCCTTTTGATCCATGGTTCCCCCTCTTGTTGGCGGGGAGCCGGTGCCCACCCGCGTGAATGAACGAAAATAACCTCCATAGTGTACACGTTATATGGGGTTTCTCGCCCCTCGCAGCCATCAGCGCACGGCAAACGCACGACCTGGGCCCCTATTTGACGACAATTGAAGTGTTTTCAAACGTTACAGATGATGTAATACGTTTGAACATTGGACGCCCTGTGCCACAATACTGCCGAACGACTCCGCCTCCGCGGCGGCAAATACGATAGGAATATCAGCATGAAGCGCATCCTTCTCATCGCCACGGGCGGCACCATCGCATCGACCGAGGACGGCAACGGCCTCTCCCCCGCCCTGACCGGTGAGGAGCTCGCCCAGAGCGTCCCCGAGATCTCGGGGCTCTGCGAGCTCGACGTCGTGCAGCCCATGAACATCGACAGCACCAATATGCGCCCGAGTGACTGGATGCGGATCCGCGACGTCATCGTCGAGGGCTATGCCGACCACGACGGCTTCGTGATTCTGCACGGCACCGACACCATGAGTTACACCGCGGCAGCGCTTTCCTACCTGATTCAGGACAGCCTCAAGCCCATCGTGCTCACTGGCTCGCAAAAGCCCATGGGCAACCCCTTCACCGACGCCAAGCTCAACCTGTACCAAAGCCTGCTCTATGCACTCGATGAGCACTCGCACGACGTCTCGATCGTGTTTGGCGGCGTCGCCATTGCCGGCACGCGCGCCCGCAAGCAGCGCACCATGAGCTTTAACGCGTTCATTAGCGTCAACTATCCGCCCATCGCCTATATCCGCAACGGCCGCATCGTGCGCAACGGGCTTCACGGTACGCATCAGGGCGAAAACCCGGTGCATTTCTACGACAGCATCGACCCGCGCGTATTTGTACTCAAGCTTACGCCCGGCGTAAACCCGGGCATCCTCGACGCCCTAGCCGATAGCTACGACGCCGTGATTCTAGAGACCTTTGGCATTGGCGGTATCCCCGAGTTTGGTGAGTCGGGCGAGTCGTTCCAAGAGGCAATTTTCCGCTGGGTCGATTCGGGCCGCACCGTCGTTATGACCACGCAGGTCCCCGAAGAGGGCCTCGATCTGGGCGTTTATGAGGTTGGCCGTGCTTACGCCGATCATCCGGGCATTCTGCGCGGCGATGACATGACCACCGAGACGCTCGTGGCCAAAACCATGTGGGCGCTCGGCCAGTCACGCGATGCGGCTGAGATTCAGCGTCTGTTCTACAGCCAAGTCAACCACGACCGCATCCCGATGGCGTAATTCAGCTGTCGGCGGGTATCCCCTATTCGATACCCTCAAGAAGCTCTGACACCGTCATACCGAGTGCGGGTGCGATCTTAAATAGAACCTTGAGCGTGAAATTTGCCGTCCCATCTTCGATTCGGTCGAGGTAGGGTCGGCTGATTCCTGTCGCCACACAAAAATCAACCTTGGAGATACCAAGGTCTCTGCGTGTCTCTTCGACCCGCCTACCAAGAATCTGTTTCGCACGTTCGTCCATGCAGCCGAGTTTGAAATGGAGCCGAACATAAACGTAAACTATAGTTTACGTTTTGCCGAATACACAGGAGTTTTCTATGTCGGGTTCTTCGGTCCGCATGTACCGAGCCACGCCTCGCACAAACAGCGCGCCGCCCAAGCTCGTCGTCGTTGAATCAGAATGCCTTTCGCCCGATGAGCGCACAGCATTTGCATTGCTATCAAGTCGCGTCGCCGCCGTTCTGGTCCCTTGCCCGGCGCAAGGTGAACTTGCTATCCAATGCCAGGCGCACAGCTGCTCGCTCAATCAGGCTGCCGTGATCGCAACCAGCCAACGCGGTCTGCCCCTTCTCCTGGAAGCCGGTATCGCACTCGCCCTTCGCGGCGCCGGATACGAAAACGAGGCCGCCGCCGACATGGTCTTTAAACCACGATCGAGCGGCGGCCTCGCAGCAGCTATCGAATATGTGTGCAGACTCGTTGCCTAAAAGGACAAGCTAGAAACCAAAGCCAAAGCCCGTTCCGGTAATCGCCGAGTACATAAAGTAAACGTTGATCACGTTGAGGAACACACCCGTGATGCAACCGTTGCGCAGGTAGCGTTCGCACACGATGCGCGCCATGGCGGCGGAGTCATCATTGTTTTTAGCTTGACGTCCCGCCGTAAAGTATGTCGCCACGCTCAGCAGCAGGTTGAGCACCGGCAGCGCCAGCAACTCGTAGCTCTTGCCCCAGCGCGTCACCTCGCCGGCGGCGTTAAACTTCGTTGCCACCTCGGGACCAATGTTGGGGATAACGCACGCTGCGACCACCAGCGGAATCACCGCAAGTACGAGCAGAGCAATACCCATGTAGCCAGCTTTTTTGCCGTATTTAAACATATGCGTCGCCCTTACACGTTAAAGCGGAAGTGCACGACGTCGCCATCGGCCATGACATAGTCCTTGCCCTCAATACGCAGTTTGCCGGCGGCCTTGGCGCCCTGCTCGCCGCCGAGCTCGATGTAGTCGTCGTAGCCAATGACCTCGGCCTTAATAAAGCCGCGCTCAAAATCGGTGTGGATGACGCCGGCGGCCTGCGGGGCGGTCGCGCCCTGACGAACCGTCCAGGCCTTGACCTCCATCTCGCCGGCCGTAAAGAACGACTGCAGGCCGAGCAGCTTGTAGGCAGCCTGAGCGAGCACGTCCAGGCCGGGCTGCTCCAGGCCCAGGCTCTCCAGGTAGTCGGCGGCGTCCTCGGAATCGAGCTCGGAAAGCTCTGCCTCGATCTTGGCGCAGATGGGCAGCGGCTTGACACCATCGATGGGCGCCAGATCGTCGTTGAGCATATCCTCGTCCACGTTGGCCACATACAGGATGGGCTTCATGGTGAGCAGGAACAGGCCCTTGGCGGCGGCACGCTCCTCGTCGGTCATCTCCATGGATGCGGCGCGCTTGCCCTCGTTGAGCCAGGCAAGCAGGCGCTTGGCCACCTCGAACTTGGGCATGAGCTCCTTGTCGCGCTTGGCCTCCTTCTCGAGCTTGGGCAGCTGCTTCTCGAGCGTGCCCATGTCGGCCAGGATGAGCTCGGTCATGATGGTGTCGGCATCGCCGGCGGGATCGACGAACTCGCCCGTGCGGCCCACCTCACGCATGACGTTGGGGTCCTTAAAGTAGCGCACGACCTCGCAGATGGCATCGGTCTCGCGGATGTTTGCCAAGAACTGGTTGCCCAGGCCCTCGCCCTCGTTAGCGCCCTTCACCAGACCTGCGATGTCGACAAACTCGACCGTCGCCGGCACAATGCGGCCGGGGTTGACGATGTCGGCGAGCTTTTGCAGGCGGCTATCGGGCACATCGACGATGCCCACGTTGGGGTCGATCGTGGCAAACGGGTAGTTAGCGGCAAGGCCGGTCTTTTTGGTAAGCGCGGTGAACAGCGTCGACTTGCCCACATTGGGCAGGCCCACGATACCGATGGAAAGGGACACGACAGCTCCTTTTGGTACAGGTACTTCAAACTGCATAAGTATAGCGCCGCCGCAGCATCCGGGCGAATCCGGACACCGCGGCGGCGCAAATGAAGCAGAGATGCGTGAGAGTTCGAGACAGCAGTCCTTACTTAAGCTCGGGCCAGAAATCCTTGTTGGCCTCGATGAGCTCGTCCAGAATCTGCTTGGCAACGCTCGCCGAAGGAATGGTCTTGGAGAGCGTGAGTGCCTGCCAGAGCTTCTGGTAGCTGCCCTCGACCCAAGCCTGGACAACGAGCTTCTCGACGGAAACCTGCTGCTCCATCAGGCCCTTCTGGAACTGCGGAATCGGGCCCTGGCAAATCTTCTCAAAGCCGTTGGAACCGACGATGCAAGGCACCTCGACCATGGCCGTCGGGTCGAAGTTGGGCACAGCGCCATCGTTGGGGACGATCAGCAGGAAGCGCTCGAGCGTATTCTCGGCCAGTGCGCAGGCAAGGTCGACGATGTAGTTGGCATGTACATCTGGCTCAAAGCCGCCGTCTTTAGCCGTACCCTTGGCGATGATGTCGCGGCAAGCGCCAAAGACCTTCTTCTCGCGGCCGTCCATAACCTCATTGGCGCGAGTGTAGTTGGGGTCAGACGTCTCGACGACATAGTCCGGGTACAGGTAATACTTGAGGTAGGTATTGGGAATCGTCTCGGGATCGACAGCATAGACATCCTTGGCCTTGCCGAAGGTGTGAATCCAGCTCTCCTCGACATGCTGCTCCTTACCGGCCTCGTGCTCGATGCCGTCCAGGTAGCCGTTCTTAGCCATGTGCTCCTTGATCTGCGGCATGAGGTCGTTGCCGTCCTTGTCGTAGATTTTGCTCCACCAACCAAAGTGGTTGAGGCCGTAGTAGCTATACTGCAGCTCGCGACGATCCTTGATGCCGCACATACGGCTCATCTTATCCATGAGGTCGATCGGCATGTCGCAGATGTTGATGATGCGGCTGTTGGGGCGCAGCACGCGGCAGGCCTCGGCGACGATGGCCGCGGGGCTGGAGTAGTTGAGCATCCAAGCGTTGGGGCTGTACTTCTCCATGTAGTCGAGGATCTCGATGACACCGCCGATGGAGCGCATACCGTAGGCGATGCCGCCAGCGCCGCAGGTCTCCTGACCAACGCAGCCGTACTTGAGGGGGATCTTCTCGTCGAGCTCGCGCATAGCGTAGAGACCCACGCGGATGTGAGCAAGGACGAAGTCAGTACCGGTAAAAGCGGTTTCGGGGTCGGTGGTGTAGTTGAACTCAACCTCGGGAGCGTTCTCGTGGAAGTAGATCTCGCAGGCCTTGGCCACGGTCTCCTGGCGCTCGGCGTTGTTGTCGTAGAAGGTCACCTTGTTGACCGGGAAGCGGTCGCGCTCCTCAAGCAGCATCAGGGCAATGCCCGGAGTGAAGGTAGAGCCACCGCCGGCAATGGTCACGGCATAGTTTTTCTTGGACATGATGTCCTCCTCATTCTGGCCGCTTGCTCAATCCATCCCCGCACGCGGCCTGTACGGTTTGGAATTGTTACCTAGAAGTGGAGTTTTTTATCTCTAGAATCGGCCTTGCGGTGCATACCGGCTCTGCAAGGCCGATTGTTTCGATGGACGATGGTTTACAGAAGACTCTCGAACTTCAGAAGACTCTCGAACTTCTCGCGAACCTGCGGGACGGTAAGGCCGATGATGACCTGGATCGACTGACCTTGGACCACCAAGCCATGCGTACCGATCGCCTTGAAGGAAGCCTCGGGTGCAACGACGCTCTTGTCCTTGACGTTAACGCGCAGACGGGTAGCGCAGTTAGTTACATCGATGATGTTATCCGTGCCACCGAGCAGATCGAGGATGTTCTCGGCAAGCACCAAGCGCTCATCATCTTTACTCTGGGCGACCGATTTGCCAGCAGCAGCACCGCCCTGCTTTTGCTTGTAGTCGGCCTTGGACTTGAGCTCGACCTCAACATCGTCATCCTCGCGACCGGGGGTCTTAAAGTCGAACTTGACGATCAGGAAACGGAAGACCACGACCCAAAGAGCGGTAAAGCACAGACCGACAAGGATGGAGATGGCGTACTGCAGACCGTGTGCGGCCCAAAGGGGCAGCCAGTCCCACGAGAGCATCGAGATGATGCCGCCGTCGAAGATGCCCACGACGCCAAGGAGGTTTTGAGCCATGCAGCCGAGCGCTCCGAGCACGCAGTGGACGACGAACAGGCCGGGCGCGATGAACAGGAAGGTGAAGTCAAGCGGCTCGGTGATACCGCAAAGCATAGCGGTAAGGGTGACGGGAATGAGCAGAGCCTTGACGCGCTGCTTGCGCTCGGGTTTGGCGGTCATATAAAACGCAATGGCGACGCCAAGCGAGCCGAAGACCTTAGTCCAACCAGGGCAGGTATAGGCAGCCCAGGGTGCGGCATCCTTAAGAGCAATGCTCGGATCGGCAGCCAGTTGGGGCAGGATGTTGGCCCAAGCAGCAAAGATGCCGCCGTTGACCGCCGCGTTGTCGTAATAGAACGGCGTATAGATAAAGTGGTGCAGGCCTGTAGGAATCAGCACGCGCTCGAAGAAAGCAAAGACGCCCACGCCAAACGTACCGGCGGAAAGGATGAATCCCCGGAAGGCGGCGATAGCAGCCTGAACATGCGGCCATACCAGACAGGCGATAATAGCGACCGGAACCATAACGAAGAAACCGATCATATAGATGAACACGGAGCCCGAGAACACGCCCAACCACTCAGGAAGTTCGGTGTCGAAGTACTTGTTGTGAAGCATCGTGGCAATACCCGAAATGATAAGCGCGCCCATGATGCCCATATCAAGCGTTTTGATGCTTGCGATAGTGGCAAGACCAGTACCGCTGCCCGCCTCGACAGAGTAGTCGACCCCAAAGACAGGGCCCCACTGCCCCAAGATTGTGCTTACAAAGTAGTTGAAGGTAAGGTAGATGGCCAAAGCCTCCATGCAGCAGCGAGCGTTCTGCTTGTTCGCGAGCGAGATTGGCAACGCTACGCAAAACAGCAACGGCATCTGGTTAAAGAGCGTCCAACCACCCTGGAGCAGCACATTCCAGCAATCAAACCAAAGATGACCCGCTGTGGCCATCTCGCCAAAGATCGCCTCGGTGGTAAACAACGTACCCAGGCCGACGACGATTCCGGAAAATGCGAAAAGAATTGCAGGCGTGTACATTGCACCGCCGAAACGTTGTATCTTTTGCATCATGACGGGGAATCCCCCTCTCTTCATTCGGAGCGCTGCGGTTTTGGCTTCACTCGAGACCGCAGACGCGCCGTTTGCGTGTACCTCGTGCAATAGGACGGGTGGGCCCGTGTCCCTGACTTCTTGCACTTACGTTTTATCACATCACTTATCTAGACAAGTTAGCATAAAGACTACGGTCGATAAACGGTTGATTATTGGCCGTAAACGGTATATGTCCAGTATTTCGCCTGCTAAATCTGACATAGCTGATGGCTGCATTTAAAATTTCTTTTCTACTTGTCTAGATGTGCTTGTCTATATCTATATACATGCCTATACTTCATTACAACATTCACCGCCACGTTAAGGAGTCACCATGAAAAGCGCGGTCTTCTATGGAAAGCACGACCTCAGAGTCGAGGAATCGGCAAAGCCGGCCGTGGGCAGGCGCGACGTTCTAATCAACGTCAAAGCTTGCGGCGTCTGCGGTACCGACGTTCATATCTATGAAGGCGACAAGGGTGCAGCCGACGTTACCCCGCCCACGATCCTTGGTCATGAGTTTGCGGGCGTTGTCGAGGCCGTGGGCAGCGACGTCGCCGGCTTTAAACCGGGCGATCGCGTGTGCATCGACCCAAACCATCCCTGCGGCTGCTGCGAACCCTGCCGCGACGGAATCAACCACTACTGCGAGCATATGACCGGTTACGGCACCACCGTTAACGGCGGCTTTGCCGAGTACTGCTCCGTCGATATGCAGCAAGTCTACAAGTTGGGCGATCACACCAGCTTTGAGCAGGGTGCTATGACCGAGCCCGTCGCCTGCTGCCTGCACGGCATCGATATGTGCAATATCAAGCCCGGCAGCACAGTTGTCGTTATCGGCGGCGGCATGATCGGTCTGCTCATGATGCAGCTTGCTAAAAACGCCGGCGCCACCAAGGTTGTCTTGCTCGAGCCTGTCGAAGGCAAGCGCGAGGTTGCGCTCAAACTCGGCGCCGACCTGGCAATTGATTCCATCCACGAGGACGTCCCGGCCCGCCTGAAGCAGGAGGGCGTCGGCAACGTCGATGTCGTTATCGAGTGTGTTGGCAAGCCCGTCACCATCGAGCAGGCCATCCAGATCGCCGGCCACAAGGCTACGGTCATGATGTTCGGCCTCACCAAGCCCGATGAGACAATCACCGTCAAGCCCTTCGAGGTCTTCCAGAAGGAGCTTGTGCTTACCTCGTCCTACATTAACCCTTATACGCAGCGTCGTGCGCTCGAGCTCATCGACTCTGGCAGGCTCGACGTATCCTCGATGGTCGCCAAGGTGGCTTCCCTCGACGAGCTCGGTGCCATCCTGTCAGACCCAGCCCTGCGTGCCATGGGTAAATATATAATCGACCCCAGCAAGTAAATCGATCGACACCTGCGTGGGCGGCCCTCATCCACCGCTCGCGCACTCAGCTCTAGGAGATCGTCATGGCGCGAGCCATCTTCCAAACTATTTATGACAACGTGAAGCAGTCGATTGACGACGGCACATACGCCTATCAGAGCTATCTGCCTTCGGAGACTGAGCTCACGCAGCTGTTTGACTGCTCGCGCATGACGGTCCGTCGCGCCATCTCGATGCTTGCGGCAGATGGCTACGTGCTCCCCCAGCAAGGCAAAGGCATGCGCGTCATTCGCAACATCAGTGACGAGACGAGTCGTGGCGGCGGCGGACTCGAGACCTTTAAGGAAATCGCAGCCAGTCGAGGCTTTGAGCTCAAAACGGTTACCACTGTCTTTGAGCTCCTCGTCTGTAACAAGGCGCTCTCCAAGATTACCGGGTTTCCTGAAGGCTGTGAGCTCACGCGTGCCAAACGCATCCGTTATGCAGACGGACGGGCCGTGTGCTCCGACGACTCCTATTACCTAAGCTCACAGGTACCGGGGCTGACACCCGAGATTGTCAACGATTCGATTTATCGTTACCTCGAAGAAGGCCTTGGCATTAAGATTGCCACGGGCAAACGCGATGTAACGATTGAGCATCCCACGCCCGAGGATGCACGCGTGCTCGATCTCGACGACTTTAACGCACTCGCCGTTGTACGCGGACAGACCTACAACGCCGACGGCATCCTTATGGAATACACCGAGACAAAGCAGGTTCCCAGCTTCTTTTTACTCCACGAAACGGTCACCCGCCGCAATAACGGCAGCGAGACCCATCAGAGCAGTATGAGCTAACCATCTATTAGTTGCGGTGGGATAGTTCCTAGAATGGCCAGCTTAAGGGCAAAACAGGAACTATTCCACCGCAACTTTTTTGGCCGGTGGGGCAGTACCTGTCCCACCGGCCATCATTTACGCTCTTTTAGCTAGTCCGCGAGCTTTTCCACTTGGTCGAGCATCTTGTTGAGCTTTTCCTTTGCCTCGGCCTTGACCTTCTCGGCCTCCTCGTGGGCCTTGGCCTTCTGAGCGGCCTTTTCCTCGGCCTCGGGGTCGACGACGACCAGATTGGACGCGTCATGCTCAACCAACTTGAGCGCATGCTCGG
>CALGZY010000246.1 GCA_937934355.1 uncultured Collinsella sp.
AGCGAGTATGCCCCAAAAGGGCATCTGGGGTTCGAATCCCCAGCTCTCCGCCAGTATGACTTTGAAGAAGGGTCCCATTTGGGGCCCTTTTTTATTATCAAGAATGGCAGCTGGGGATTAGAGTCCGAAAGGGCGTGAACATTAGGCAAACACGGGGCGCTTGAAAACGGGGAGACCCAGGCGTGCTCGTGCACCCCGGTGTGGGGTTCCGAGGGGATGGAGTAGAAATATGGTAAAGGTCGGGCTGCGTAAGCCGAATCTAAAGACATCACTCAAGGCAAGAACGACCGGCAGAGCGAAGCGCGCGGTAAAGCGGGCGATAATCCCCGGCTATGGTAAGAAGGGCATGGGGTGGATCAAAAATCCGAAGAAGGCTGCTTACAATGCCGTATACAGCAGAACGACCGTCGGAGTTGGGGATGTCGCTCGCGCCGTTGCTAAATCAGGCGCTCGGAGCTCGGCGTCAAGGACGTCCTCAATTACTGTTTCATCGCATGAAATTACACCTTTGGCGAAGCCTGAACAGAAATCTCTCACTCGAGAGATTACGTCGGTTGACAGGGCAAACAAGGCGCTTTTGCTATGCTTCCTTTTTGGGTGGTCGGGCGCTCATAGGGCGTATGCACGGATGTGGGGTAGCTTCTTTCTATATCTCTTTACCTTTGGCCTTTTTGGATTTGGTTGGCTGTTTGATATTGTGACACTACTGATGAGACGCTCCGAGCTAAGGCGTCTCGGCGACAGTGATCAGACTCAACAGCAAGCGCCATGTTCCGTTGATTCTACATTCGATCGAAATGTCGCCGACTCCGGAAATTGGGAACAGCGTGGAGATGGGGAGGCTGCGGCTCGGCTAGAGCTTCAACGTAAAAACCGTGCCTATATGGAAGAAAACGGCATCGACGTGGAGATGTTTACCGAGGAAAAGGTCGCGGCGGACGCCTTGCGAACCATTGAGTCGGTATGCCCGTGCATGCTTAGGTTTGACCGAGGCATGAGCGAAGAGGAGCCAAGCATCAGCTTTTGCTCTCCAACAAAGACGGGGAAGATGCCCAAGAATGTCGTCGAGGCCCGCATTTACCATCAGGACGTGAAGCTATTGATGGATTCCCACGGCTTCGAATTGCCGGAGTATGGTGACAGCATCAATGTCATGATTAGTTATCTAGCTGATGGGCGCATAAATAAAGTCGATATCCATGGGTTCCATAATGGCCGCTCCGTTAGTGTCTCCATTCGCAGGCGGAGCGACGATCTTGTTATGACGAGTGCGGGCACCATCGGAGAAACGGGTGCCTGGCAATCGCTGTGTCCTGGGGCAGACCCCTCAGCTGGGGATCTTTTCAGGGCCTTGACCAAGGAGGTCGAAAGGATCTACTAGCATGCCCGGTGGACCCGTTTTCAAGGTCCGAAAAGACACAGCGAAGGTAAACGGCTAGCAATGTCGCTTTGGTGATTCTGACGCATCCCGTTTAAGAGGTATTCAAAAAGAGGCGCCCGTTGGACGCCTCTCCAATCTCAAATGTAATGTTCCCCCAGCCCTACATCTCAGGAGCCTTGGCTACGGTCTCGCTCTCTGCCGCAAGTGGGCGGTTGTCGATGCGGCGGCCCAAGCGGTCGAGCTTCACGAGGAGCCATTCAATGGGATTCGGCCCTGTGCCTTCCTCGTCGGCAACCAGGTCCATGACGGCGACCTTGGTGCCGTCCTGCTTGAGCGTAACGCTGCCTACCTTGTCGCCAACATGCACCGTGCCCGAAAGGTCATCGTAGCTAACTTTTTCGGTCACTTCGCCGGCGAGTGAGAACACCGTTGCCTGTGCGGCGGGGTCGGCGAGCGTGGCGTCGATCGTCTTGTCCGTCCAATCTGTCTGGCTAATGCGTGCCATAAGCGGGTTGCCGTTGGCGGTCTTTTCCTGCGTGTTGGCGATTGCGACCGTCACCTTGTGACCGTAGTACCAATTGGCAAGGGCGGCGGTATCGGTAAAGCGCTGATCGGTGGTGGTGGAGTTCAAAATAACGGTGTAGATCTCGTCGCCGTCGCGGTTGTAGGCGCTCGTAAAGCAATAGCCTGCATCGTCGGTGGTGCCAGTCTTGCCACCGATGTTGCCATCTTGGCCCAGCAAATAGTTATGCGTGTCCATGGAATGCGAATGGTCGGTGCCGTCGGCGCCCGTGACCTCGATCCAGGAATCCTCGCTCGCTACGACCTCGCGGATCGTGTCGTTTTTCATGGCCTCCTGCATCATCAGCGCCACGTCATGTGCGGTTGAGTGCATATTGCCAGCCCACTCATCAAAGTCCAGACCATGCGGGTTTTCAAAAAGCGTACCGGTGCAGCCGAGCTTCTTAGCGCGCTCGTTCATGGCCTTCACAAATGTGGCCTCGGCGTCTTTGGTCTTAGGGTCGATCTTCTTGCCCACATATTCGGCGAGCACGATGGCGGCGTCGTTGCCCGAGGGAATCATCAGGCCGCGCAGCGCCTGCTCCACGGTAAGCTCGTCGCCTTCGAGCAAGCCGGCGGTCGAATTACCCACGGTGGCTGCGGCGTTGCTCACCGTGACCTTCTCGTCCATCTTGCAATTCTCGACGGTTAGGATTGCGGTCATGACCTTGGTGATCGAGGCAATCTTGACCTGCTCATCGGCGCCGCGCCCATAGTAGACGGTGCCGTCTTTGCCCATGACGAGGGCATTGGTCGCATCGATATCGGGCAGGTTTTCGGCCGTGATGCCGCGCGCATCGGCGGTTTTGCCGCAAACATTGTCGGTCGTGAGCACTTGGGCGCCGGCGACGGTGGGCGCGCCAGCGGCAAGGGCGATAGCGCAGACAAAGCCGGCGGCAAGCTGGGCTGAGCGCTTTGCAAAAGAGGTGAGGGACTTCACAGATTTCGCTTTCGACGGGATGGTCTCTTCTGAAACTAGAGTATATCGTTTGCCGGCGTCGACGATCATCGCGTGCGTGCGTGGCCCACATCCGCGCCCGAACGGGCACAAGGGTGCTTAAGGCCGACTTAATCACCCACGCTTGTTGTGTGTGGCGTGCGTCGCCTCGGGCATAATGGAGCGCGAGAGGAGCACGCATGAACGAGTGCATACTGGTAGTTGATGACGAGAAGGCCATCGCCGACTTGGTTGGTATCTACCTTACAAAAGAGGGCTTTGATGTCCAGATTGCCTATAGCGGGGCCGATGCTGCCAAGGCAATCTTGGAGCAGGAGTTCGATTTGGCGCTGCTGGATGTCATGCTGCCCGATATCGATGGATTTGTGCTGCTGCGTACGATCCGTTCCAGCCATACCTATCCTGTGATCATGCTGACGGCGCGCGATGCCCAGCAAGACAAGATCGAGGGCCTTTCGCTTGGTGCGGACGATTACGTGGTTAAGCCGTTCCGCCCGCTGGAGCTCATCGCGCGTGTGCACGCTCAGCTTCGCCGCTACACCAGCTACGGTAGCCGTGCGCAGGCGGCCGAGTCGCCGACCATTCAGCTCGACGGCTTGGAGATCAACCGCGATGCTCGTTCCGTAACGGTGGACGGTTCACCGGTACGCCTCACACCCACCGAGTATTCAATCTTGCTGTATCTGGTCGAGTATCGCGGCAGCGTGGTGGCCGTGGAGGACCTGTTCCGCGCGGTATGGAACGAGGACTTTATGTCCGGCTCCAACAATACGGTGATGGTGCACATTCGCCACTTGCGCGAAAAGATCGGCGACGACGCACAAAAGCCGCGCTTTATCAAAAACGTCTGGGGCGTCGGCTACATCATCGAATAACGCTTTTCGCTTGTGAGGATCTTGATATGACAAAAGACGATAGGCAAGCGTTCGAGGTGCCCGATCGACTCTTTGAATACGTGAGGTCAGTCGTCGACAACCGCGCGCTTGCAACGGTGCTGCTCTTTTTGCTGAGCCTGCTGCTGATTGGCATCGATAACATCGCTGGAATCTTGGCGGTGCTGCTTGTTGGCTTTTTGCTGATCGATCGATTTGAGATCGTGTGCCGCTGCGTGGTGATTGGCGGCGCCGCGTGGGCCATGACGTTGGCGATTGGCGCCATGGCGCTCGGCGGCATCGAAGGGCCGGTGCTGTTCGATGCCGGCTTTGTATTCAACATGCTTGGCTTTGTGCTGGCGCTTGCCGCGTGCGTGCTGTTCTTGTGCGGCCGCGCCCTGTACTACCAGGGCTACGAGCAGGGCGAGCAGCATGCCGATTGTGTGCTGGCTGCTCGTATTCAAGATCGCCTGATCGATCACCCCGACACCTGGGACAACATCGACGGCGACTTCTTGGAGGTCGAGGGCGCCCTTAACCGCGTGCGTGACCGTGAGCGCAAGGTGCAACAGGCCTTGCGTGACGAGTCGCATCGCAAGGACGATCTGGTCACGTACTTGGCACATGACCTACGCACCCCGCTTGCCAGTGTGGTGGGCTATCTTTCGCTGCTGCAAGAGGCTCCCGAGCTGCCGGTTGAGCAACGTGCGCACTTTACGGGCGTGGCGCTCGACAAGGCGCACCGGCTCGATACGCTCATCGAAGAGTTCTTCGATATCACGCGCTTTGACTTCCACGATATCGTGCTCACGCGCGGCTATGTTGATCTGGGGTTGCTGCTGGCTCAGGTGACTGACGAGTTCTATCCCATCCTCAACGAGCAGCATAAGGAAGTCCAAGTTGATATTCGCGAGGACCTGACGGTGCTCGTGGATGGCGACAAGATGGCCCGCGTGTTTAACAACATCATGAAAAACGCCGTCGCCTATAGCTATGAGGGCTCGACTATCACGATTGAGGCCGGGCGCCAAGACGATGGCGGCGTGCGCGTGCGCTTTATCAATCAGGGCGATCCCATCCCTGAGGCAAAGCTCAAGGTGATCTTTGAGAAGTTCTATCGCCTGGATGCGGCGCGTGCGACCAATCGCGGCGGCGCTGGACTGGGGCTTGCCATCGCCAAGGAGATCGTATGCGCGCACGGCGGTACCGTTGCATGTGAATCGACGCCCGAACACACGATATTCACCATCGAGCTGCCCGCCGCATAGCCAGTGTGCCCTTACAAACACTTGACAATGCGCTCACGTGCATATGAGCCGCGATTCCTACTATCGATACTGCTGAATTGATATCGATGTGGAGGTATGCGGTATGACGGCTGCTGCGGCTGTGGAGCCCACGGAGCTTGAAGAACTCATGAAAGCGCAGGCCGAGGCCGCGCACGAGCGCGAGGTTGGGGATGCGACTCGCCCCACGGCAGAGGATCTTGCCGCCTCGCCGACGCGAATCGATGTTGAGGGCCTCGACCTGTTCTATGGCGACCACCATGCGCTCAAGGACGTGAATATCAAGATCCGCGACAAGCAGATTACCTCGTTCATCGGGCCTTCGGGCTGCGGAAAGTCCACGTTGCTGCGCTGCTTTAACCGCATGAACGACGGCATCAAGGACTGCCGAATCGAGGGCAAGATTGCGCTCGATGGTCAAGATATCCTGGGCGACTACGACATCTGCCGCCTTCGCCAGCGCGTGGGCATGGTGTTCCAGCGCCCCAACCCGTTTCCCATGAGCATCTACGACAACGTCGCCTATGGGCCGCGCGGTATGGGTGTGCGCGATCGCGTCGTGCTCGACGAGCTGGTCGAAGACTCCCTGCGACGCGCCGCCCTGTGGGACGAGGCCAAGGACAAGCTCAAAGAGTCGGGTCTGGGTCTTTCGGGCGGCCAGCAGCAGCGTCTGTGCATCGCCCGCGCACTTGCCGTGCAGCCCGACATTCTGCTGATGGACGAGCCGACCTCGGCACTCGACCCTGTGTCGACGCTGGTGGTGGAGCAGCTGGCCTGCGAGCTCAAAGAGACCTGCACGCTCGTGGTCGTTACGCACAATATGCAGCAGGCGGCGCGTATCTCCGATTCGGTCGCATTCTTTTTGCTGGGTGAGCTGGTGGAGCACGCGCCCACCGCGCAACTCTTCAAGAATCCGACCGATCCGCGCACGGCGGATTATTTGACGGGGCGTTTTGGCTGATACCATCTAGTA
>CALGZY010000247.1 GCA_937934355.1 uncultured Collinsella sp.
TGAGAAACTTGGTCAGCGTGTGGTGCCGGTCGAGCATACGCGAGGCGATGTCCATCCCGCTCGGCGTGAGCGTGATGAGCCCGTCGCGGTCCATGGTGATGTAGCCGTTTTCGCGCAGGCGCTTGGTCGTGTAGGTCACGCTCGGCTTCGTGACGCCGAGGTGCTCTGCGATGTCGATCGAGCGAATGTATCCGTGCCTCTGCTGCATCATCAGCATTGCCTCCAGATAGTCCTCCGCGGCTCTGAGTATCTGCATAGCGGTTTTCACCAACCTTTTCGTGAAATCCTTTTTAGGTTAGCACACTTTAACCAAAATTGCAAGAGACGCGGCTTTTTTATATTTTTCTCTTGACATACGATGTTAGATGCGTTAAACTTTGGCATGGTTAAGTAAGTTTAACTTCTGTTAAACGAATATAACCGATCTTTTTTCATCTAAGGTTAGCACGCTCTAACCGTTTACCAGTGGAGGGATATCTATGATGCCGCTGAATCTCGCCAACGTCGGCGAGGAGACACTGATTCTGAAAGTCGGCGGGAACCCGGAGATCAGAAAGCATTTGGCCGATCTGGGGTTTGTCCCCGGCGGGACGGCTACGGTCGTATCGGCGATCGGCGGGAATCTGATCGTGAAGGTCAAGGAATCCCGCGTTGCCATCAGCGATGAGATGGCACGCAAGATCATGATTTAAGGGAGGAAGTACGATGAAAACGCTGCGAGACGCCAAGATCGGCGAAACGGTCAAGGTCGTGAAGCTGCACGGTGAGGGCGCGATCAAGCGCCGCATCATGGACATGGGCATCACGAAGGGCACGGATGTGTACGTGCGCAAGGTCGCGCCGCTCGGTGATCCGGTTGAGGTCACTGTGCGCGGGTACGAACTGAGTCTGCGCAAGGCCGACGCCGAGATGATCGAAGTTCAGGCGTAAACATCTGTAAGCAAAAAATATTTATTACATAAGGTAGGATCCCCCGAAACAGAGGAGAATATCACAAAGGAGCATCCGAATGGAAAAGCAAATCAAGATTGCCCTAGCCGGTAACCCGAACTGCGGCAAGACGACGCTGTTCAATGCGCTGACCGGCTCCAATCAGTTTGTGGGCAACTGGCCGGGCGTTACGGTCGAGAAAAAGGAAGGCCGCCTGAAAAAGCATGACGATGTTGTCATCATGGACCTTCCCGGCATCTACTCGCTCAGCCCGTACACGCTCGAAGAGGTCGTCGCCCGCAACTATCTGATTGACGAACGCCCGGACGCTATCCTCAACATCGTGGACGGCACGAACCTCGAGCGCAACCTGTACCTGACCACGCAGCTGACCGAGCTGGGCATCCCGGTGGTCATGGCCGTGAACATGATGGACATCGTGCGCAAGAGCGGCGACCAGATCAACATCAATCAGCTCTCGCAGCAGCTCGGCTGCAAGGTCGTTGAGATCTCCGCCCTGAAGGGTGACGGCGTCATGGCCGCGGCAGAGGCCGCCATCGAGGCCGCCAAGTCCACCAAGACCGTGCCGATGCACACGTTCTCCGGTCCGGTCGAGCACGCGATCGCCCACATTGAGGAGGCGGCCGTGCACAAGATGCCGGAAGAGCAGCAGCGCTGGTACGCCATCAAGATCTTTGAGCGCGACGACAAGGTGCTCGCAAAGCTCCACATCCCCGAGGATGTGCACGCGCACATCGAGGCGGACATCAAAGCCGCCGAGGAGGAGCTCGACGACGACGCCGAGTCCATCATCACCAACGAGCGCTATGTCTACATCGCGGAAGTCATCCGCGCCTGCTACCGCAAGAAATCCAAGGCCACGCAGTCTGCGTCCGATAAGATCGACCGCATCGTCACCAACCGCTGGCTGGGCCTGCCGATCTTCGCCGTGGTCATGTTCCTCGTCTACTGGGTCGCCATGGTTGCCGTCGGCGCGCCCGCGACCGACTGGGCCAATGACGGCGTGTTCGGCGACGGCTGGCACCTGCTGGGCATCGGCTCGGGCGCCTATAACGACGCCAACGACGAATACACCGCCGCGACCGAAGCGGTCGACGCGTTCCTGGGTCTCGACACCGAAGCCGAAGACTTCGACGCCGACGCTGCGCTCGCAGACATGAAAGACTTCGTGCCGAGCTCTGACACCGCGACCGTCACGGTCGAGGACGAGGAGACCCTGGCCGAGAACGAACTGACCGCTTACTATGACGCCATCCCCGATGACGCCGACGAGGACAGCACCGTGGGCATGACGTATGTCGACGCGGTCGCTTACCTCGAAGAAAACGGCTTTGATGCGCCCGATCCGGCCGACTACGGCGTCTGGGTCCCGGGCATCCCGGTCCTGATCGGCAACGGTCTGGAAAAGGCGGGCTGCGCCGACTGGCTCAGCGGTCTGATCCTGGATGGCATTGTCGCCGGTGTCGGCGCGGTGCTCGGCTTCGTGCCGCAGATGCTTGTCCTGTTTTTGATGCTGGCCTTCCTGGAGGCCTGCGGCTATATGTCCCGTATCGCCTTCGTGCTCGACCGTATCTTCCGCAAGTTCGGTCTGAGCGGCAAGTCCTTCATCCCGATGCTCATCGGCGTCGGCTGCGGCGTGCCGGGCGTTATGGCTTCCCGTACCATTGAAAACGAGCGTGACCGCCGCATGACGATCATGACCACCACCTTTATCCCCTGCGGCGCTAAGGTGCCCTTCATAGCCATGATAGCCGGCGCAATGTTCGGCGGCTCCGCCCTGGTATCCACCAGCGCTTACTTCATCGGCATGGCCGCGATAGTCGTATCCGGCATAATGCTCAAAAAGACCAAGATGTTCGCAGGCGAACCCGCTCCCTTCGTTATGGAGCTGCCTGCTTACCATTGGCCTACCCTTTCCAACGTGCTCAGGAGCATGTGGGAGCGCGGCTGGAGCTTCATAAAGAAGGCCGGCACGATAATACTGCTCTCCACCATACTGGTTTGGTTCACCACTTACTTCGGGGTAATGGACGGCACGTTCAGGATGCTTGCTGAGGACGAGATAGACTACTCCATACTGGCTGCCATCGGCAACACCATCGCCTGGATATTCACCCCGCTCGGATGGGGCAACTGGCAGGCTACCGTCGCTTCCATCACCGGCCTTGTTGCTAAGGAAAACATAGTTGGTACCATGGGCATACTGTACGGCGGCGGCGACGGCACCACCTATCAGAACATAGCGGCTGCCTTCACCGGCATCAGCGCCTACTCCTTCCTGGTATTCAATCTGCTCTGCGCGCCTTGCTTCGCCGCCATCGGCGCCATCAAGCGCGAGATGAACAGCCAGAAGTGGACCTGGTTCGCCATCGGCTATC
>CALGZY010000248.1 GCA_937934355.1 uncultured Collinsella sp.
CTCCACTCCAAGCAGCCCAAGCGCTCGGTCATCAGCTTTGACAAGTGCTATATCGAGGTCAACGAGTATCCGCGTGCCGATCACGCGACCATCGTGTGGACTGCGGACGGCCACCGCGAGGAGGTCCACGCCGGCACCGAGGCTTACGCCCTTTGCTATGAGATGGCCGATCTTGAGCAGGCCGTTGCCGGCGACGACTCCAAGCGCGAGCTGCTGGATTATGCTTCTGACGTTATGGAGCTTATGACCAAGCTTCGTGCCGACTGGGGAGTCGTGTACCCCGAGGAGGAGTAAGCAATGCTTGCGGAGGATAGGCTCAACGCGATTGTGTCGATGGTGCAGCGGGCTGGCTCGGTTACTGTGCCAGAGCTTGCCGATACCCTGGGCGTGACGGCGTCCACCATTCGACGCGACCTGCAGACGCTCGACCGAGCGCACCGCATCGCCAAGGTCCACGGTGGAGCGACGAGTCTTGAGCGCGCGCACGTGACGCGCGACCTAACGCTCAATGAGCGCAGTGACCTCCATAACGACGACAAGGAGCGTATCTGCGCCCGTGCGGCGGCGCTTGTGGAGCCCGAGAGCTTTGTATACATCGACTCGGGCTCGACGACGCTCAAGCTCATCGAGCATCTTCCGCGCCTTGAGGGTGTCACCTATGTGACTGATTCCGTGCTCCATGCTCAGCATCTCGCTGTGCGCGGCATGCGCACCGTGGTGCTGGGCGGCGAGCTTAAACCCGAGACCGAGGCACTCGTTGGCCCCGATGCTCTGGCAACCCTAGACCGCTACAACTTTAACTGCGGCTTTTGGGGTTCTAACGGCATTGCCGCCGAGCAGGGCTTCACGGCGCCCGATATCGAGGAAGCGCAAGTAAAGCGTATCTCGATGCGCCATACCGCCAAACGCTTCGTAATCTCAGACGCCAGCAAATTTGGCATGGTGGCACCCGTCAAGTTCGCGGACTTTCGCGATGCAACGATTATTACTGCGGGCGAAGTGCCAGCCAAATACCAGACGATGGATAACGTCATCACGGTCTAGCGACAGGGGACAGGACAAGGTCAAAGCCACCATAAAGGTATCTGTCCCCATTGTGATGGTTAGTAACGAAAACCGAGTAGTTTTCTCAATAGAAAAGCGGCAACGTCCATCATGGGCGTTGCCGCTTTCGTTGTCTACCGGTTTTGTCTAAGTCTGTAACAACTGAACCGTTAAAAGTGGGCTAGGTGTTACAGATCGAGATACTTCCGAGCCGCGTCGTCCCTTTGTCTCAATCTGTAACATCTGGGACCGATTTTACCGAGTAATTGTTACAGATTGAGATTTTCCCTTAAGGGGGATTCGAATGTCTCGATCTGTAACAGATAGACCGGAAAATGGGTTCTAACTGTTACAGATCGAGACGTTTTGGCGCCGCGGCTGAGCCATCGTGGTGGTTTTGACGTTTGACCAGATAAAACCTGCCAAAATAAACCTGTCCCTTTTTGGCAGGTTTTAGGGCTCCCAGGGGCAGGGGGCTTCGATGTGGATGTGCTCACCGGTTATGGGATGCGTGAAGGACACGCTGTGGGCGTGGAGCATCAGGCCGCAAGGACGCGGCGTGCCGTACAGGTCGTCGCCAACCAGGGGATGGCGCTCGCTTGCCAGGTGCACGCGGATTTGATGCTTACGGCCGGTGAGCAGCTCGACATCGATATACGAGCGCGTGGGCAGGCCACGGCGGCTCTTAAGGCGCTTGAGCACCTTCACGCGCGTCTGCGACGGCTTGCCGCTGGCGCCAACGCGCATCTTGCGGCTATCGTGGCGATCGCGGGCGATCGGCTTGTCGATGAGCTTCTCGTTCCAGTCGATTTTGCCCTCGGCGAGCGCCAGGTAGTGCTTTTCGAAAGCGTGGTCGATAATCATCTGGTCAAAGGCGGGCTGCGTCTGCTTGTCGAGCGAGAACAGCACCACGCCGGTGGTGTCACGGTCCAGGCGGTTGAGCGGCTGCATGTCGGTCGCGGCAAAGCCGTCGCCCATCGCCAGCAGCAGGTCGCTGGCGTAGTCGGTGAGCGTGCGCTCGCCGGTGCCGTCGCCGTGGACGATCATGCCGGCGGGCTTGTCGATGGCCATAAGCCAGGCGTCGCAGTAGAGGACTTGAGGTTCTTCGTTCACGTGTGAGCCTTTCGGTTAGCTAATTCCCACAAACATGCAGCCGGAGGTCGCCCCGCGCAGACGGGCGGCGGGCTTACGGCCGGCTTGAGCCGCCTCGACGGCGCGACGGACGCGAGCGACGGCACGGCCAATCTCATCGGCCTCGAGCAGGGTTCCGTCCACCATGAGACGGCGCACGCCGGCATCGAGTAACTGTGGAACCTGAGGCGTGAGGTCGATGGGGTAGGCGTCGTACAGGCGTGAGCGGCCGTGGATGTCGGTACGCACCGGCATGACCTTTCCGTCGATATTCTTGAGCGAGAGCTTGCGGGCACGCAGGCGGCAGTTGGCGCAATCGTGGATGCAGCCGTTGGCAACCTGCAGAATGCAATGCTCGCTTGTCATGACGCGCGGGCGGCCAAAGACGGTGATGCCCAGAGCCGCGGGCGCGGCGGCGCCGAGCGAGACAATCTCGTCGAGCGTGATTTCGGGCGAGAGCCAAAACGTACCGGCTCCGCGCTCGGCAAGCGCCTCCATGCAGGGTGCGTTGTGAACCGGCAGGCAAGAGCGAATCTCGGCCGTGGCGCCAACCTGGGCGGCCAGGGCAAGCTCGGAGATGTTGCCAATAGCGACCGTGGCGCCGGCAACAACCCA
>CALGZY010000249.1 GCA_937934355.1 uncultured Collinsella sp.
AAAATAAAGGACTTTGAACAGCAGGGGGTTCCGCAGGTCTTTGAGCGAGACCTTGATCTGGGAAACCCACAGGAGCCAAAGCGCGACAACATCGTAAATGTGGTTGTGGGGGCCCGCCGTTGTGGAAAGACGTATCGCCTGTATCAGGAGATGCAGCGGCTTCAGGGCCGGGGCGTCGAGCTTGACCGGATGCTTTACTTTAATTTTGAGGACGAACGCTTGCGCCCGTATGAGTCATCGCTGCTGGCGGACGTGCTCGACACGTTCTATGCGCTGTATCCTGCTGCTCGAACCGAGGGCGCTTACATTTTCTTTGACGAGATCCAGGAAATTCCCGAATGGGGTGCGTTTCTGCGGCGTGTAGTCGATACGGAGAAAGCGACCGTCTATGTGACGGGATCTTCTTCTAAGATGCTGTCCTCAGAGCTTAAGAGCGAGTTCAGGGGTCGTTCTCTTATACGGGAGCTTTTTCCGTTGAGTTTTTCGGAATACGTTCGATATAAGACGGGGAGCGTTTTCGAGCCAGATGCGACCTTTTCCCCAAGCGATGCAGCGCTGCTTCGACATCATCTGATCGGATATCTTGAACGAGGGGGATTCATCGCGACGCTTGAGCAGACGCCCGCAGACGCGATTCAGCTGCTACAGGAATATGCTTCGCGAACGGTCGCCATGGACGTCGTTGAGCGTTACGACGTCAAGAACCCTCGCCTGGCATCGCTGTTCCTAACGCGGTGTATGGCATCTTCGGGACGAGAGCTGTCGGTGAACAAAGTGTACAACGAGTTCAAGAGCAGGCAGATACCCGTCAGTCGTAATTCGCTCAGCGACTTACTTGAGTATTATGAGGATGCCTACCTGCTGTTCTCCGTGCCGGAGTTCACGCGTTCACTGGCAAATAACATGCGGTCTGCTTCTAAGGTCTACGCTGTCGATCCTGCGATGTTTGGAGCATTCTCTCCCGCATCGGCATTGGACCAGGGTCAGAGGCTCGAGACCGCAGTGTTCAACGCGCTAAGAAGAAGGACTCCCGCGGTGAGGGTCGGATCGGTCTGCCGCCTGCTGATCAAAGAGAAGAGCAAAAGCCATGAGGTGGACTTTGTGGCTGGGGACGCACTTCTCATGCGGGCTTATAGCCTGATTCAGGTGAGTGTGGATATGGCAAGTGAGAAAACGCGCGAGCGCGAAATTGCCGCGCTTGATGCCTCGATGGCCCAGTTCGATCTTGGCGAGTCGGCAATCGTTACCATGGATGAGCAGGCCGATATTCCATGCGAGCACGGTGCGGTACACGTTGTGCCCGCATGGAAGTGGCTCCTTGCCTAATCATCTACGGATCTGTGGGGCCAGGACCTCCTGGCCCCTTCATTACGGTTGGGGAGCACCGTGATGCGCCCGGCTAGTCCTGGGCCTTGATGCTCGGCATCAGAATCTGGGCGAGGTAGTCGGTCTCGAGTTTGGTCGCGGCGTCGGCTTTGCCGTCTTTGCCGACCAGTACGTTCTTGATCTGGCTATAGGTGTAGCGGTTGCCGGTCGTAAGCTCGACAAGCTCAATGGCCGTGTCCATGGGGTAGGTTGACACGGGGTTCTGCGTCCGTCCGTTGATGGTCTGGGGCACCACGTACGGATAGACGGGGCCGCTGGCGTAGACGGTATAACCGTTGCCTAGATTGGCCGCGCCCAAAACCGTATCGCCTTCATCGGGCGTAAAGCTCTCGCCCTCGCGCACCGCGACGAGCGTCACGAGCGGCGTATTGGCGTCGTCGCCCAGATAGATGCATAGCGTGCTGCCGTTTTGCCAAGTTGCGACCTTGCCGTACCACTCGACGGGAATATCGAGCTGGTAGAGGTCGGTTGCCTTGTGGCGAGCGTCAGCATCACGGGATGCCTGTGCCTTTTGCGCGCTCACGGCATTGACGGCGGCGTCGCGCCGCGCGGTTGCTGCCTGCTGGAGCACCTTGGCAGCCGCGGCGGAGCTCGCACCGCCCTCTTCGGCATACTTGGCGGCGGCATCGATCTGGTCGTCAGTCACCGTGTCGGCCGAAGGCACCTTGAGCTTAAAGGTGGCCTGGGCACTTAAATCCTGTCCATCGCTCTTAACGGTGACCTGCGTCTTGGTGGTCGGGACGGTATAGATGGTGCCGTCGGCCGCGATGGGGGAGGCGGCGATGGAGAGCGTGTAATCGCCGGGCAGCAGTTTGATGTCGCGGCCGTGCTCGTCAACATAGAGCGTTTCGCTCACGGAGGAGCCGTCAGAATCCTGACCGCTCACCTGTACGGGAATCTTGGAGCCGGTGGAACAGTCGAGGCCCGCGGCATGCACGCCAATCTGCACTGACATCATCGTGTGGGCATTGGCGGCGACAGCGGCAGCCTGCTCTTGCTGATATCCGTTCCAGGCAGCATAGCCTGCACCGCCGGCGACGAGCGCGACGGCCACGACACCGGCGACCATCAGATTGCGGCGCTTGGGCGACATCTTGCGATGGCGAACCTCGGCCTCGCGTGCCGAGGGAACGGACGGCAGGGGAATATCGCCCATGGCGATGGTCTCGTCCACGGCTGGTGCGGAACCCAGGCCAGGAAGCTCGCGGGTCAGCGAATCCTCGGCCGGCAAGCTG
>CALGZY010000250.1 GCA_937934355.1 uncultured Collinsella sp.
CCGCGACCATATCGAGGTCGACGGCATGCCCGTCAAGCTCAACCAGGGCGCCGTATACTTGATGCTCTA
The DNA here is from genome assembly GCA_937934355.1 of uncultured Collinsella sp. The sequence goes on from CALGZY010000250.1 coordinate 70, forward strand.
CAAGCCGACCGGCTACCTCACCACCATGAGCGATCCGCAGGAACGCCCTTGCGTGGCCGATTTGGTCCCGCGCGACCGCTTTCCGGGACTCTTCCCGGTGGGTCGTCTGGACCGCGACACCACGGGCCTTTTGCTCTTTACCACCGACGGCGACCTGTCGCAGGACCTGCTGCACCCCAGCAAGCATGTCTATAAGACCTACCAGGCACTCGTTGACGGGCAGCTGACCGAACGCGATCTAGACCCGCTCCGCCATGGCATCGAGCTCGACGACGGCCTATGCCAGCCGGCAATCTGCCGCGTCATCACCGCACGCGAGGCCGAGGCCGTAGCGCCACAGGGCGTCAAGCCCGGCACCACCGCCGTCGAGGTCATCATCCGCGAGGGTCGCAAGAATCAGGTTAAGCGCATGCTGAGCAAGATTCACCACCCGGTAATCCGTCTGCATCGCTGCAACTTTGCCGGCCTTGAGCTCGAGGGCGTGGCCAAAGGCTCGTGGCGCGAGCTCACCGACCGCGAGGTGCAGATCCTCAAAAGCGGTGGCATCCCTCCCAAGCAGGCCAGCGCCATGCGCGGAGGCAAGCCCCAGGAAACCCCCGCCAGCCGCACGCGTCACCACGGCAGCCACGGCTCCGCGCCCAAGCGCAACACCTACCGCGAGCGCTACACGGGCTAGCCAGCCCGCCAATCCGTAGCGCCCGCGTCCCATACCAGCACGTTAACCACCGAAAGGAAGCATTGCATGATCGTCGCCATCGACGGCCCCGCCGGTTCCGGCAAGTCCACCATTGCCAAGGAGATTGCCCGCCAGCTGGGCTTTAACAAGCTCGACACGGGCGCCATGTATCGCGCCGTCACCTTTGCCGCCCTTGACCGCGGCATCGATCTGGACGACGAGGCGGCCATCAACGCCCTCGCCGAGCAAATCGAAATTCGTTTTACCAACGGCACCGGCGAGGACACGCGCCTGACCATCGACGGTGCGGACGCCTCGGCTGCCATCCGCACCCCGCAGGTGGACGCCAACGTCTCCAAGGTCTCGGCCTACCCGGGCGTGCGCGCCGCCATGCTCATCCATCAGCGCCGCGCAGCCGAAGACCGCGATATCGTGGCCGAAGGTCGCGACATCGGCACCGTCGTGTTCCCCAACGCGCAGGTCAAGGTGTTCCTGACCGCCGACCCGCGCGAGCGCGCCCGTCGCCGCGTGCTGCAGCGCCACCAAAACGACGCCCAGCCGCTTACTGCCGAGCAGCTCGAGGCCGAGGTCGACGAGACCCTCGACGCCCTCAAGCAGCGCGACAAGCTCGACAGCAGCCGCGAGGTCGCGCCACTCGTGCCCGCCGAGGACGCCGTGCACGTCGACTCCACCGCCCACACCATCGACGAGGTCGTCTCGATAATCGAGGGCCTCATCAACCAAAGGAGGTAGCCCATGCGCCTGTTTAAGCAGACGCCCGAGGATTACTACAACGCGCCCTACGCCGAGTTCCCGGCGCTCATCCGCGGCACCGTCGTCGTGGTCATGGGCATCCTGTGGGTCTTCTCCAAGCTCATGTGGCGCTGGAAGGTCGAGGACGCCGACCTGCTGTTTGAGCGCCAGGAAGGCCGCGGCAGCGTAGTCATCTGCAACCACACCTCGATGGCCGAGCTCCTGGCGGTGGAGACGGCGCTGTTTTTTGGCGGCCGCCGCATCCGCCCCATTTTTAAGTCCGAGTTCGCCAAGAGCAAGATCGTACGCTGGGCCTTTAGCCGCGTGGGTGGTATTCCCGTCGAGCGCGGCACCGCCGACATGAAGTGCCTGCGCGCCGCCCAGCATGCACTGCAGCGCGGCGAGGACGTCCTGATCTTCCCCGAGGGCACGCGCATCCGCTCGCGCGAGATCAAGCCCGAGGTCCACGGTGGCTTTGCGCTCATCGCCCAGATGGGCAAGGCGCCCGTCAACCCACTCGCCATTTGTGGCTGGTCCGACATTACGCCTAAGGGCAAAAAGCTCATGCGCCCCAAAAAGTGCTGGATCCGCGCTGGCAAGGCCATTTCGCTTTCCGATGCACCGGCTGAGCTCAAGCGCAAAGAGCGCCTGGCATGGTTTGAGTCCGAGGCCATGAGCCGCGTCTACGCCATGCGCGACGACCTGTGCGCCGAGCACCCGGGCAGGTTCTAGCCATGGGTGAGAACGTCATGAATACCGCCGCGGGCGCCGCTGATAAGGTCGTCCCCACCATAGAAATCGCCGCGCATGCCGGCACCTGCTACGGCGTGCAGCGTGCGCTCGATATGGCATTGGCGGCCGCCCCGCAGGTAGGGGAGAGCACTCAGGTCCACACGCTGGGTCCGCTCATCCATAACCCCATCGTGGTACGCGAGCTCGCCGAGGCGGGCGTCGGTCTGGCAGACACCTTGGACGACGCCGCGTCGGGCACCGTAATCATCCGCGCCCACGGTGTGGTGCCGCATGTGATCGACGCCGCTCGCGAGCGCGGCCTTACCGTGGTCGACGCCACCTGCCCCTACGTGAAGAAGGTCCATGTGGCGGCCGAGCGCCTGGTGCGCG
>CALGZY010000251.1 GCA_937934355.1 uncultured Collinsella sp.
TTGGAACTACAACCCAAAACCCAAGATTTCACCCGTTTGAGAAGGATAACATAGCGACCCTCTCCATCTGGGCTGTTATATGTTTCTTTTTTTATATCATAAGGGCGTTTTTTACAAACCCGCAGGAAATGCGAGCGCGAACAACTACCGTTCACCGATTTGTTTGGTTTTTTCCTTGCCTTTGTACGACGTTCACTCTAGCTGTTATGCCAGCTTTATCAGGGTAAAGTGTCCCAGAGACCCTACAGAAACTGCAGGGCGGCCACGGAATCCCCCGTGGCCGCCCTGTGGTATGGCTAGTTTTTAGCTTTGATTGCCGCTTGGCATTAGGCGGCTGCGGCGGCCTTGTCGGCCGTTGCCTTGCTATCGCCGTTGCCCTGGCCCTCAAAATGCTTGTAGCACCAGCTGGTGACCAGCGGGGTCAAAATAGCCGTAACGATTGCGCAGGCAGCAACCTGTGCCGTAGCCGTCGCGAGCACCGCACCGCCGTACATGGCCCCGTTGACGCTTGCCATGGCAGCAGGCGTGGCCACATTGGCTCCGGCGCAGCTCGAAATGGCCGCACCTGCGACACCCGTACCACCCGTGAGCTTATCGACCGCGATGACGGGAATTGCAAAGATCACCGAGCAGATCACGCCGAGCAGGATGCCGGGAAGACCGCCGTTGATAAGCTGGCCAAAAGTCATGGTCGAGCCCATGGCAAAGAAGACGAGCACGATGATGGCGGAAAGTGCCGGTGCCATCATCTTCTTAAAGCTGGGGAACAGGTTACCCAGAATAATGCCGACGACGATCGGCAGAATGGCGCCCACGAGCGACCAGCCGATCGGGGCCTGGCCGGCAGCGCCGAGCACGATCATCGTGACCGGAGGGCCGACAACCAGCGTGGTGATGGCGACAGCGCCACGCTCAGCCTCGTTGCCCATGGTACCCATCAGCCCAGCGTACATAGCGTTGTTGGCGCCGGTGCAAGCCGCCAGCATCACCATGGCAGAGATGCCAAACAGGTTGTCGTTGAACACATAAAGAATGAGCAGCGACACGGCAACGACCACGATCTGCTTGACGGCGATGATAATGGCACCGCGGGCAGCGGCGGCAGGAGCGCTCTTAAACGAAATCGTCGTACCGACGATGAGCAAAAAAGCGCCCACGAGCGGGCCCGCGCCCTGCTGGGTCATGCCAAGCGTAAAGCTGCCGAGCGTTTTGAACAGGTCGGGGAATAGCGTGTTGAGCAGGCAGCCCAGCAAAAGCGGCACCAAAATATTGGCACCCGGGATGGAGGACATCTTAAAGAACGGCTCCTTTGCCGCCGGCGCCTCCACCGCAGTCGATTCACTCATATATATCTCCTTTGGATGCATGCGAATCGTAGCCGCACGCGCCTATGTCAGAAAGAAGGCGACGGTCCCGAGTCGCAGGAGCCGTCGCCGAATAATCATCGCGGGGTATTACCCGTCCAGGACGATGCCGCCGTCGCAGTCACCGATCTCGCCGTTCACGAAGCTGGCGAGGTCGGAAGCGAAGAACAGCACCATCTGCGCAGGCTCGCTGGCCTGGGCGGCGCGGCCCAGAGGGATACCGTTGATGATGCGCTGAGAGTTCTCGTCAGAGAGAATCGAGGTCATATCGGTCAACGTGAGCGACGGGCACACGGCGTTGCAGCGAACGCCGAACTTGCCGCCTTCCTTGGCGACTGCCTTGGTTAGACCGTTAACACCGGCCTTGGAGCTAGCGTAGGCAGCGGTGCCGAGCAGGCCGCCGCCGATCTTGCCCGCAACAGAGCTCACGTTGACGATAGTGCCGGCATGGGCCGCCTTAAAGTGCGGGTACACGGCGTTCATCATAGTGAAGGTACCGTTGAGGTTGATGTCGATGGTGCGACGCCACTCGGTGTCATCGATCTCGTCAAACTTCTTGGTGCTGATGACGCCAGCGCAGTTGATCAGGATGTTGGTTTGCGGCAGGTCCGTAAAAATCTGCTCGACGGTCTCGCGCGCCTTGGGCGCATCGGCGACATCGAGCTGATAGAACTTGTTGCCCTCGCCAAGCTCGGCCACAGCGGCCTCGCCCTTAGCAGCGTTCCTTGCGATGAGCGCGACATGTCCGCCGCCCGCGACGATGCCCTTGGCGATCTCGAGGCCAATGCCCTGAGTGCCGCCCGTGACAATCGCGGTCTTGCCCGTGAAGTCAAATGCCATGACTCCATTCCCCCTTATGTAAGGTGTCTCCTTGCGGGAAGTTGGAGCATCGCACGTGGCGCTTATATGAGTCCCAGTCGTCATGGTGGTGACAACCCCTCGCCTAACCGCGGGCATGATAGTTCTTTGAAACGCTTCAGCAATTGAATGATTTTAAGTCTTTATAAGCTCTTAATATTGCCCACTGTATGAGGCTCGCGTATTGGGGTATCATCTTTCACCGAAAATAGTTTCTAGTGTTAGGGGTTTTCGGTGGAAGATACCGATTTCCATGAGCTTGGGCGTCAGCTCTTAACTGAGTTCGGCAGCATGCATCAGCGTATTTCGCGCTTTGCGGACAAAGCTCTCGGCGGCGAGATGGCCGTCATGCGCGCCCTCATGCGCGCCGGCGGCTCGCTCACGCCGAGCGAACTCGCCGATCGTGCGTGGGTCTCGAGCGCCCGTATCGCCAATATCCTGCGCGCCCTCGAGGCCAAGGGCTGGGTCGAGCGCGAGCACTCAAAGACCGACCGTCGTCGCGTACACGTCACGGTGACCGACAAGGGATTCCAGGTCATCGAAATCAAACGTCGGGAATTCGAGGACCGCACCGCGGCTTTCCTCGAACAGCTTGGCGAAACAGATACCCAAGAGATGGTGCGCCTTCTAAGACGTGCCAACGAAATTATCGACCGCAATCAAGAAAGGAGAGATGCCGAGTGAGGATTCTCAAGCTCTTTAAAAAGCATATCCTGGCGCTGTTCGCAGCTATCGTACTTATCGTAATCAGTTGCAACGCCGATCTGGCACTGCCTACCTACATGAGCGATATCGTCGACGTGGGCGTGCAGCAAGGCGGCATCGCCTCGCCCGTGCCCGACACCATTCGCTCCGAATCACTCGATGACCTTGAGCTCTTTATGAACGCCAAAGATGCCAAGACAGTAGAAGCTGCGTTTGGCAAGGCAAACAAAAACGGCATTCGCACGTACAAAGGCACCGAGGAGGAGCGCGCCGATGGAGGCAAGATTGCCGACATTATGAGCCTGCCCGAGACCGTCGTTCTTTCGCTCAACCAGGGCATTGACGCCGACTCCATGGGCGACATGATGGGCTCGTCCAGCGAATCCGACGCCAGCACCACCCAGGCCATGCCCACCCCCGAGCAAATGGCAGCGATGACGCCCGAGCAGCTCGCCGAGATGCAGCAGAAAGCCGCGGCGGCGCAGAACATGCAAAAGCAGATTGATGCCGACGGCGGTAAGATCACCATGAAGAGCCTGCGCCTGGGTGTCGAGGGCGGTCTGGTAGACCAAAGCAAGCTCGTCGAGGGCGCCAACCAAATGGCAGACAAAATGGGCTCCATGTCAGGCTCCATCGTCACCCAGCGCGCCGTGAGCTATGTACAGGACGAGTACAAGGCACAGGGCATCGACCCCGCCGACGTGCAGAACGCCTACCTGAGCCGCATGGCGACCACGATGTTTGGGCTGTGCCTGGTATCGCTCGTCGCCACCATCCTGACCGGCGCCGTGGCGTCGCGCACCGCCTGCTCCATCGCCCGCGACCTGCGCCGCGAGACCTTCAACAAGGTTATGCACTTCTCGCCGGCCGAGGTGGGCAAGTTTAGCCAGGCCTCGCTCATCACCCGCTGCACCAACGACATTCAGCAGATTCAGATGGCCGCAACCCTGTTTATCCGCATGTGTCTTATGGCCCCCGTCATGGGCATCGTCGCTGTCATGCGTGTCCTGGCCAACCACACCGGCCTGGAGTGGACCATCGCCGTGGCCATCATCGCGGTCTCGGCCGTCGTCGGCGTGCTCATGGGCCTCACCATGCCCAAGTTCAAAAAGATGCAGAGCTTTGTGGACCGCGTGAACCTGACCGCCCGCGAGCTGCTCGACGGCCTTATGCCCATCCGCTCGTTCAACCGTGAGGAGCATGAGCTCGAGCGTTTTGACAAGGCTTCGCTCGACCTGATGACCACGCAGCTCTACACCAACCGCGCCATGAGCTTTATGATGCCGCTCATGATGCTCGTCATGAACTGCATCACCGTGCTTATCGTCTGGTTTGGCGCGCAGGGTGTGTCCGACGGCGTGATGCAGGTCGGCAACATGATGGCGTTTATCTCCTACACCATGCAAATCGTCATGGCGTTTATGATCCTCACCATGGTTTCGGTCATCCTGCCCCGCGCCGAGGTCGCAGCCGAGCGCGTGGAAGAGGTCATCACCTGCCCCACGAGCATCAACGACCCCACCTCGCCCAAACTGCCCGCTGCCAGCGCGCCGCGCGGCGAGCTCACCTTCCGTGACGTGAGTTTCCAGTATCCCGATGCCCGCGCCGACGTCATCAGCGGCGTAAACTTCACCACGCACGCCGGTCAGATGCTCGGCATCATTGGCTCCACGGGCTCGGGCAAGTCCACGCTTGTGCAGCTCATCCCGCGCCTGTACGACGTCACGGGCGGCAGCATTTCGCTCGACGGCATCGACGTGCGCGACATGACCCTTTCCGAGCTGCGCCGCCGCATCGGTTATATTCCGCAGCAGGGTCGTCTGTTCTCGGGTACCGTCGAGAGCAACCTCAAGTTTGCCGGCGACATGGTGAGTGACGAGGATATGCGCCAGGCAGCACGCGTCGCCCAGGCGGAAGACTTTATCGCCGAGCGCGAGGGCGGCTACGACTCCCCCATCAGCCAGGGCGGCTCCAATGTCTCGGGCGGTCAGCGCCAACGCCTGGCCATCGCCCGCGCGTTGGCCAAAAAGCCCGAGGTCGTGGTGTTCGATGACTCGTTTAGCGCCCTCGACTACAAGACCGACGCGCGCCTACGCGAGGAGTTGGCCAAAAACGTCACCGACGCCGCGCTCGTGGTCGTGGCCCAGCGCATCGCGACCATCATGCACGCCGACCAGATCATCGTGCTCGACGACGGCCACGTAGTGGGCACCGGCACGCACGAGGAGCTGCTGCGCAGCTGCCCGGCGTACCTGGAGATCGCACAGTCGCAGCTTTCCGCCGAGGAGCTGGGGCTTACCCAAGAAGAAATTGCAGCCGTCATGGAAGGAGGCGAGCGCTAATGGCAGACGAGACCAAGACTCAGATTCCCAAGCCCACCCGCCAGCGTGGTCCCATGGGCCGCATGGGCGGCATGCGTCGCGGCGAAAAGGCCAAGGACTTTAAGGGCACCATGAGGCAGCTGCTCGGCTATATCGGCCAGCACAAGATTGCCGTGTTTGCCGCCGTCGCCTTTGCCGTGTGCTCGGTCATCTTTAACATTGTGGGACCCAAGGTGCTCGGCCAGGTTACGACCAAGCTGTTCGAAGGCCTGGTCGCCAAGGTCAACGGCACCGGCGACGTTGACTTTGACTGGATCGCCAAGACGCTCGGCTTTTTGCTCTGCCTGTATCTGGCGAGCTCTGTCTGCAGCCTGGTCCAGGGCTGGCTCATGACCGGCGTCACGCAAAAGATCTGCTACCGCATGCGCAAGGAAATCGCCGCCAAGATTGCCGTCGTGCCGATGAGTTACTTCAACGGCCACAGCAAGGGAGACGTACTCAGCCGCATCACCAACGACGTCGATACGCTGGGTCAGTCGCTCAACCAGAGCGTGACGCAGCTCATCACGTCGGTGACGCAGATTATCGGCGTGCTCGTCATGATGCTGTCCATCAGCCTGCCGCTCACGGGCGTCACCGTGCTCACGCTGCCGGCGGCCGCCCTCATCATGATCGTGATGATCCACTTCTCGCAGCCTTACTTCCGCGAGCAGCAGCAGGTCCTCGGCGCCGTGAACGGCATCATCGAGGAGGACTTCGCCGGCCAGAACGTCATCCAGGTCTTCGACCGCGCCGACGCCGCCGTTCAGCAGTTCGACGAGAAGAACGAACGCCTGTTCATCTCCGGCTGGCGCTCGCAGTTCCTCTCCGGCCTCATGATGCCGCTCATGAGCCTCGTGGGTAACATGGGCTACGTTGGCGTGGTCGTCGTGGGCGCCCAGCTTGCCCTCACCGGAAACGCCACTCCCGGCGACATCCAGTCCTTCATCCAGTACGTCCGCAACTTCACCCAGCCGGTGCAACAGCTCGGCAACGTGAGCAACACGCTGCAGTCCATGGCCGCGGCCACCGAGCGCGTCTTCGAGTTCCTCGCCGCCCCGGAGGAGCAGCAGGTCGAGAACCCCCAGGTGCCCGAGAAGCGCGATGGCCTCGTCGAGTTCGAGCACGTGCGCTTTGGCTACACGCCGGACAAGACGATCATCCACGACTTCTCCTGCGTGGCCGAGCCTGGCCAGACCGTGGCCATCGTGGGTCCCACGGGCGCCGGCAAGACGACGCTCATCAAGCTGCTCCAGCGCTT
>CALGZY010000252.1 GCA_937934355.1 uncultured Collinsella sp.
AGCACGCCGATGCCCATGGGGCCCATGGCCTTGTGTGCGCTAAAGGCAAAGAAGTCGGCTCCCAGGTCGGCCACATCGACCGGCATGTGCGGCAGCGACTGCGCGCCGTCGACGACCAGATAGCCGCCGTACTTGTGGACGAGCTTGCCGAGGTTCTTGACCGGGTTCTCGACGCCCAGCACGTTAGAAACCTGACCCACGGCCAGAATCTTGGTCTTGGGACCTACCTTGGCAAGAACCTCCTCGGTGGTGAGCTGGCCGGTCTTAGTGGGGTAGAGGTAGACGAGCTTGGCGCCGGTTTCGCGGCAGACCTGCTGCCACGGGATTAGGTTGGAGTGGTGCTCCATGATGGTGATGACGACCTCGTCACCGGGCTCGAGCACCGTGGGCGCAAAGCTCTTGGCGACTAGGTTGAGCGACTCGCTCGTGTTGCGGGTGAAGACGACCTCGTTGGCCTGGGGAGCGCCGATGACGTCAGCGATCTGCTGGCGCACCTTCGCGATGGCATCGGTGGCCTCGACGGACAGCGAGTACAGGCCACGCAGGGGGTTGGCGTTCATGCGCTGATAGAAGTCGCGTTCGGCGTCGAGCACGCAGGCAGGGCGCTGCGCGGTGGCGGCGCTATCGAGGAAGGCGATCTCGGGGTGCTGCTGGAAGAGCGGGAACTGCGCCTTGTAGGGATTGGTCTCGATGTCGACGGTAGGCCAGCCGCGCAAGGCCTCGTCGCTGGCGTCGAGCTCCATAGGCTCCGGTGCGGTACAGGTGTCGCATTTAACGTGCTCGGTGTCGATCATGCGAGCTCCTCTTCAAAGTTGTCGATCAGGTTGTTGCCCAGGCGGACGACGGCTGCGCGGGTGCGCTCGTCGGTGGCGGAAAGCGCGGCGTCCTCCAGCTTGGCGCGGATGAACAAGTCCTCGGCGGCGTTTTGGTCAAGGCCGCGGCAGGCGAGGTAGAACAGCTGCTCGTCGCGGACGTGGCCGATCGTAGCGCCGTGGTTGCCGGCAACGTCGTCCTCGTCGCAGAGGATGACGGGGACGGTCTTGTTGTCGACGCCCTTGTTGGCGAGCAGCACGGTTTCGCGCTCGGTGCCGGTTGCGCCCTTGCAGCCGTGCACGAGGTCGATGGTGCCGCGGTAGACCTTCTTGGACGTGCCGGTCAGCACGCCGTTGGCGTCGATCTCGCACTCGGTCTTGCGACCGCGGTGGCGCAGCTCGTAGTTAAAGTCGCGCACCTGCTCTCGGGCGCCCAGGTAGTCAGTATCGATGGTGACCTTGGCGGTATCGCCCAGCAGGTCGCCGGCAAGGCCGGTGGCGCTGGCGCCAGCACCCAGGACGGTGTGCTGCACGTTGACGCGCGCGCCCTCGTCCAGGAACAGGCCGGTGTCGTCGAGTGCGATCCAGCTATCGTCGAGCGTCTGCGTGCAGGCCACGTTGACGGTGGCGTACTCGTGGGCGCACACGCGCAGCACGGATCCCACGACGCCCTCGCCGGCAACGGGGGAGTCCAGGGCAATAAGCAGATCGAGCGTCGACTGGGGACGGGCGACGACGTCGATGGCGGCGATGGCCGCGGCGGCATCGACACCGCTCACACGTACGGTAACCGTGGCGTGCTTGTATGCGGGCACATCGATGACGACGCGCTTGGTGGCGTGGTCGGCCAGGTAGGTGTAGGCAGCCTCGCCCATGCCGGTCTCGAAGGCCTCGGCAGGGGAGAGCTCCTCCTCGAGCTTGATGGCGCCGGCCTGGTAGACAGAGGTGGCGGGCACGTCGAGCTCAGTCTCGAGCGTGATGCGGGCGCGGTCGGCGGCGTCGCCGGGGGCGGAGGCACGGCGCTCGGGGAAGCGCTCGGCCATGGCGTCCATGGCGGTGTCGAAGGCGTCGGCAGCGCCGGAGAACTGCTCGTCCAGGCCCTCGACCTCAATGGCTTCGGCGGGAGCGGTGGCAAGCTCGTCCGAAAGCTCAAGCTTGGTCTGGTTCATCTTGAGCCAACCCCATGTGGCGGCCGGCATCGCATTGACCTGCTCAAGGGTGGTAGCAGCGGTGTTCGTGGTCTGTTTCATTATCCGATCGCTCCTTCCATCTCGAGCTTGATCAGGTTGTTCATCTCGACGGCGTACTCCAACGGCAGCTCCTTGGAGACCGGGTTGGCAAAGCCGTTGACGATCATGGTACGGGCCTCTTCCTCCGAGATACCGCGGCTCATCAGGTAGAACACCTTGTCGTCGCCGATGCGGCCGATGGTGGCCTCATGGCCGATGTCGACGTTCTTGGCGCGGATGTCCATGGCCGGGATGGTGTCGGAGCGGCTCTGGTCGTCGAGCATCAGTGACTGGCAGCTCACGGTTGCCTTGGAGCCCTCGGCCTTGGGCGTGGCCACGATAGAGCTGCGGAAGGTCTGGATGCCGCCGCTCTTGGAGATGCCCTTGGTTTCGACGGTTGCCGAGGTCTCGGGCGCGTTGAGCACGACCTTGCAGCCGGTGTCGAGGTTCTGCCCGGCGCCGGCAAAGGTGATGCCGGTAAAGCTCGAGCGGGCGCGACGGCCGTTGAGCACGCTCATGGGGTAGAGGTAGCCCACGTGGCTGCCGAAGGAGCCGCTGATCCACTCGATGTCGCCGTCCTCGTCCACGCGCGCACGCTTGGTGTTGAGGTTGTACATGTTCTTGGACCAGTTCTCGATGGTCGAGTAGCGCAGGTGCGCACGCTTGCCCACAAAGAGCTCGACGGCGCCGGCGTGGAGGTTGGCCACGTTGTACTTGGGCGCGGAGCAACCCTCAATGAAGTGCAGGTCGGCATCGTCCTCGACGATGATGAGCGTGTGCTCAAACTGGCCGGCGCCCTTGGCGTTAAGGCGGAAGTAGCTCTGCAGCGGGAAGTCCAACTTGGTGCCCTTGGGCACGTAGACAAACGAGCCGCCCGACCACACGGCGCCGTGCAGGGCCGCAAACTTGTGGTCGGTGGGCGGGATGAGCGTCATAAACTTCTCGTGGATGAGCGGCTCCCACTGCGGGTCATGCAGGGCTTCCTCTATACCGGAGTAGACGATGCCCATCTTGGACGCCGTGTCCTGCATGTTGTGGTAGACCAGCTCGGAGTCGTACTGCGCGCCGACACCCGCTAGGTAGCTGCGCTCGGCCTCGGGGATACCCAGGCGCTCAAAGGTGTTCTTGATGTCGTCGGGCACCGACTCCCAGTCGTGCTTTTGGTCGGTGTTGGGCTTGACGTAGGTGACGATGTTGTCCATGTCCAGGCCCTCGATGGAGGGACCCCACGTCGGGTCGGGGAAGCGGTTGAAGATCTCGAGGGACTTGAGGCGCAGGTCGAGCATCCACTGCGGCTCGTCCTTCTTGGCGCTGATCTCGCGCACGATGTCGGGCGTGATGCCGGCGTCGAGGCGCTCGAATCCCTCCTCGCCATAGGTGAAGTCGTAGAGGCTGCGGTCGATGTCCGCGACCTCGGTGCGGTTCTTGGTCATTGCGTCGCCCCTTTACGCCTGCTGCTCGGCAGCGGCGGCCTCGGCCTGGGCGCGCTGCTCGGCGGCCTCGCGCTCGAAGGTCTCAAAGCCGTTCTTGTCGATCCAGGGGATCAGCGAGGCGTCGTCCTCGCGCACGATGTGGCCCTTGACCATAACGTGGACGCGGTCGACATCCAGGTGCTCCAGGATACGCGTGTTGTGCGTGATGATGAGCATAGAGCCGTCGCAGCTCTTGCGGTAGGCGTCCATGCCGTGGCTGACGGTGGAAAGGGCGTCGACGTCCAGGCCGGAGTCAGTCTCGTCCAGGATGGCGAGCTTGGGCTGCAGCAGCAGAAGTTGGAGCATCTCGACCTTCTTTTTCTCGCCGCCCGAGAAGCCCACGCCCAGCTCGCGGTTGAGGTAGGCGGTATCCATGTTGAGCTCGGCCGCGAGCTCCTTGACGCGACGGCGGAACTCCTTGCCCTTCATCTCCAGGCCGGGGCGGCCGGCGATGCTGGCGCGCAAAAAGCTCGACAGCGGCACGCCCGGGATCTCGACCGGGGCCTGGAAGCTCAGGAACAGGCCGGCACGGGAGCGCTTGTCGGTGGTGAGCTCGGTGATGTCCTGGCCGTCAAAGACGATGCGGCCGTCGTTGACCGTGTAGACGGGGTCGCCCATGACCAGGTGGCCGAGGGTGGACTTGCCGGCGCCGTTTGGGCCCATCAGCACGTGGGTCTCGCCGGCGGCGACGTTGAGGTTAACGTTGTGGAGGATGGTCTTCTCGTCCACGGAGGCTGTCAGACCTTCGATGGAAAGCAGCGGATTTGCGCTCATGCTGTTCCTCTCTGTATATGGTGTACTCATAGGTGTACTAAACCCTAGGAATCTTCTCGGAATAAAGTTACTATGGGTTCGGCGTTAGTCAAGGGAAAACCCGACTAATCCACTCGACTTTTCAGATTGTGGGACAAATTCATCGGAAGTACTTGTCCCCAGCGCTATGGAAGGCTAGGTATGCTCATTTCTTCTAAGGGCCGCTATGCCCTCCGTTTGATGATTTATATTGCAGCGCTCGGTGACGCCGAGGGCAAGATTGCCCTGCGCGAGGTTGCCGACCGCGAGCGCATTTCGCAGAAGTATCTGGAGCAGCTGGTCCGTCCGCTTATGAAGGCGGGCCTGCTTAAGAGCGTGCGCGGCAAGGGCGGCGGCTACATGATGGCCAAAGACCCGGCCGAAGTGCGTGCCGGCGACATCTTGCGTGCCGTCGAGGGCAGCACGGCTCCGGTGGCGTGCGATGGCATCGACAACAGCTGCACCCGCAGTGATCTGTGCTCCACCGTTAAGTTCTGGCGCGGCCTGGACGACGTGATCGAAAAGTACGTCGACGGCGTGACGTTGGCCGACCTGGCCGCCGTCCCCGAAATCAACTTTGACATTAAGCTGTAGGGGTGCAAATGGCATCTCTCGACAAGGTGTACAAGCAAATCGAAGTTTTTGCTCGGGAATGTGACGCCGAGAAGGTCGTGTTGTTTGGTTCTCGTGCTCGAGGCGACAACTTGCCCAAGAGCGATATTGACATCGCCGTAGCAGGTTGCCGGGATTTCGGCCGTTTCTCATATTTGATCGAGGAACATCTTGATACTCTTTTAGATGTAGATGTCGTCAATCTCGACGAGTCCCTATCGCAGCAATTGCTCGATGAGATTGCCAAGGATGGTGTGATTCTGTATGAAAAAATATGAGAACTTTGTTAGCGCCTTGGCGAATCTTGAGGATGCGCCCAATCAGGATCTCAACAATGATTTTGTTCAGAGTGGATTGATTAATAAGTTCAATCTTCAATTTGAACTGAGCTGGAAGCTCCTTAAGCGTCTGCTCGAGTATGAGGGCGCCACGCTTGCCGCGTCGGGGTCTCCTCGTGCCATCTTGAAGGAGTCCTACCGATTCTACGACTTTATTGATGAGGCAGCCTGGCTGGATATGCTCAGAGACCGCAATACGAACGTCCATATCTACGACAACAAGCTCGCTCAAGATTTGATTCAGCGCATCTTGAACGTCTATATTCCCGCTTTCTGTCAGTTGAGAGACGGGCTGACGAAACGTTACGGCGAGCTTCTGTTGGCGCCCGACGACCAGTTTGTCTAATTCCTTAAGATTTCGCGGAGGGTTGTTGCCGTTTACCGAGGGGTTGTTGCGCAACAACGGGCGAGCTGCAATACTTATTTTTATCTTTGCAAACTGAACTTTAACTACACCAATGCAGGGAGGATCTTATGCAGCCCAAGCATTCTGCGATTGTCGCGGGCCTGACGCTGGCGCTTTCGTTTGGCGCCGTTTCCGCGCCGGCACCCGCCGCTGCCGAGGAGCCCACGCCAGGCGTTGCCTCGGATGCCACCGATATCGATAAGGGTCTCTACACCCAGCAGTCTTTCTCGGGCGTGCTGAGGTCGGTCCAGGGTGTCTCGTTTGTCAACGTGACTCCTGAGATGAAGTACTTTACCAAGTACGAGAGCCATGGTAATTACAACCAGGGATTTTCGTATGGTGACGGCTATAACGCACTGGGCTACTACCAGTTCGACCGTCGTTGGTCGCTCATCCCGTTTATGAAGCAGGCCTACAACTACAACCCCGAAAAATACTGCATGCTCAAGGATACGATTGATCGCGGCAGCGAGATTTCCAACACGAGCAATGCCATGTACGAGAACGGCCAGCTCACCGAGCTGGGCCGTATTGCGCAGGAGGCCTTCTAGGGCGCTTATAACATCGACCCTGCTGAGTTTTCGGCTCTGCAGGATGCCTATGCGTACAACTCGTACTATGCGGTGACCGAGGCGTGGCTCAAGAGCGGCCTGGGTATTGATATTTCGGGCCGCGCCGATTGCGTCAAGGGCATGGTGTGGAGCATCACCAACATGTGCGGCACTGGTGGCTGCAGGGACTTTTTCCGCTGGGCGAATCTTTCCAACGATACGTCCGACCGCGAGTTTGTGACGGCGCTCTCCAATAGTGTGGTCAATAACGTGGCGACCAAGTATGCAAGCCAGCCCCAGTACCACGAGGGCTGGAAGAACCGCTACCGCAA
>CALGZY010000253.1 GCA_937934355.1 uncultured Collinsella sp.
GACCCGCCGGCGAGGATGATGCCTTTCATATAATCCGTCCTCTACAATCGAAAATAGTTATAAATCGAGCGGTTAGTAAGAGTTTGATATTCTATTAAGTTAATCCTTCTCAATATTAACGAAAGAAGCAATTGATGAACAACCGCAAGGACACAACCCGTAGAGACGACATAACGAACGTGAGGGCCCTTGCAATATTCCTTGTAGTCCTAGGCCACAGCATTATTCTGTATTCAAGTGCGTGGGGATATTATCCAACTGAACAAAAATCAATTCTGTTGGATAATCTCAAATTCTTAATAAACGGAATCCAGATGCCCTTGTTCTTTTCGTTGTCTGGCTTTTGTTTTTTATGGAGCTGGAATCGATCAAGCGATTTTATCAGTCAGATCATTAAAAAAGCCCAACGCTTAATTATCCCCTATATCATGATTGGAATATGTTGGCTCTTCCCCATCAGGATGCTCGTTAAGTATCCCTATTACAATGGCCTAACTGTACCGCACATCATCTTTAAATCAATTCTGTTGGGCGAAGACAACGGTCACCTTTGGTTTCTCCCGACTCTTTTTTTCATTACAGCAGCCACGTCGTGCATCTTTCAAATACTCGAAAAGAGCCCTCTAACAAGTTTTAAGGTTCCGATAGTTTTCGGCGCTTCAATTTATCTTTACCATTTTGGAATACCATCAGCGAACAGATATATCAATTTGGCAGAAGCAAATGCAATATGGTTTGCGCTTGGCCTAACAATCCACTACTTGGAAGCAAACAAATGGTTCGAGAGCTATAAAAGGCGTAAAAGCATATCAATAGTCCTAATACTATTATTCCTTGTAAACTTACTAAAACAAGTGGTGCCCCCCATTGCTTCCACCGCCCTTACTTGCATGGCGCTTGCATCAATTTATTGTGTCATCCCCCAAAAGGCAAACCTACTAACCGAAAAGATTAGCAAAAACAGTATGGGAATATATCTTTTTCATTCTCCACTGGTTTACATTTCTTTTACCTACTGGCCCAACATAGCCCCAATGGCGATGGCAGCAATTAACCTGATTGGATTTGGATCAGTCGCCTATATGTTGACGAATCTAATTCGAGCCACAAATATGGGTTGGATAATCGGAGAAACGCCAAAGGCACCACACGATAAGAAATAGGGAAAGCAATAGCCAAGGAATACAGCTAATTAAACTGTTTCTTCCATTTATCGATGCTCGTCCAGGGAAGATTAATCTCAGTTTTAACGGGATGGTTTACCCAATCAGCTAATTTATGGAGATAGCCGTCCTCGCGTTCAAGAACGGGAAGTCCCGTGTCTTCACCGATCTGGCGGGCTCGATTATCAATTGCAATAATTAGAGAGCGATGTCCTCCATTTAAACAGCGGATGCCCGCATGGAGACGCGTCCCCACATAATCAAACTCCTCGGTTTCAATTACACGATTAAGCTCTTCGATATTGGGGGCTATGACATTAAATTGCTTCAGATCGACTATTTGATCAAGACACCAATCAACATCATGGCTTCCTTGAATCCAAATCGTTACATTTTCGTATTCCGACGACAGCAATTCCAGCATCTTACGGTCACGTTCCGCATCGAAACAATAATCGGTAATTGACGTAACAAGGTTTTTAGAACGCTTAGAGGATATCTCGAGTTGCCTAGATGGGGTTAACGACCACATGGTCGGACATGCGGTATTAAGAACATTCTCTATGCCAATAGAGTTAAGCCTCTTCTTAGTCATTTCATCTCGAACACTATGAAGATATTCATCAGATAGCAAGGTTTTATAGAACTTCTTTGTATAGGCGTCGATAGCATCGTCCACCCCAATATCAGACATGCCCACGCCGAACAAAACAACATTTCTATTATTGCCCAACCGCTTGGCAAGCGCCCATTGCTGCTGATCAGCCATATGCGTATACAGAATATTGGTGCCGCACAACAGCTTTACGTATTCAGGATACATTTCAAGCTCTTTGGAATAATAGTGCGTTGCCACATGGGGCAACGCACCGCCAAAGATTTGATCCGCGATACAGCCGCAGGCATCCATGATCACATGGTCACCAGAGTTCTCGCTTCCCATAGCCGTATCCAAAAGGAGATAGCGTTCTTGCTTAACACCATCGGATTTTTCATCGTGCCTGCGCGATGTCGCAGAGGCTTTAAGTAGCTGAGTCCATTGGTTAAAGCGCGCCATTAGTTTCTCCGAAATAAACGTTTGAGTAGAGCACCGTGACCGCCTTCGACGCCCGTCGAAGCAGAAGGCTGAAACGGTTCACAATAATCATCAGATAGGTTAAAAACGGCAGACACGCTGCATGCGCCACTTTCAACCGAACGAACAACAGGATGAGCGTTGCGAGAAGGCGAAAGACAGACTAGTTGGCTTAGCTCGGCGACACAAAGCGGATTCTTGCCGTCTTCCGCAAAAGAGTATATATGAATGCGAAGATAGGCCTCTTCATCATCATTTAAAAACAGCGGAACATGCCCCGCAAAATGGCCGTCCCTAGATTCAAGACTAATCCAGCGAATATCAGACTGATCATCGGCACGCCAAACAGCCGCGCGAACATTCACAGGCATCAAAGCCGACTCAAAACGCACAGTCAAATCAACAGAAGAAGCTTGAATGAGCGTTTGAGACATGGCAGACGATCGCAATCGAGCATCAGCGAGATGATCGCTGAGCAAGAAGACCTTACTTAGTTCTTCGGTTTTTAGCACATTCCCGAAGGCGGACTTCCCGCTAACCAAGGATGGCTCTTCATTCAGATAACGTGTAAAGGCCTCGAAGAACATTTCATTTTCACGCTCAATCGACGTGCAGCTAAATCGATTAGGCGAATCGCATTTTGAGCCTGAAAGAGCCTCAAGAATAGAAGAAGCAATGCCGCAAGCAGAGGGCTCAGCGAGGTGGATGGTGCCCTCCGGAAAGTCGAGTAGATTATTCTCACGGTTTATTTCAATTACCGAGAGCTTCGATGCAAGCATTTCGAAAGGCAGGCGAGAGGGATTAGTCACGCTCAACGATACGCCGGCAACACACTTGGCATAAAGCGAGGCGCATTCATCAGCGGTCAAGATGCCGAGGCTGCGTACACGTGGATCACGAATGGGAGGCATTGCGTCTTCGCCGTATAAATATACGACAACTGCATCGTCGAGCTTGAGAAGCAATTTAATTGCATCAAGCAACATGCCAGACAAACGCCGATCCTTATTGGATTGATAAATAGCACAGACGGCATACTCTCTGCTTAGATTTTGTTCCTGTGCAGTATATATATCGCTAACGCCAAAATCACAATATGGGACTTCATGCGAATAATAGGGTTCAACTTTTTTAGAAAGCCATCTGCCTATTGTTATGGGGTTTAGTTCATAACGATAACTTGCTTCGGCATTTAGATACATCTCCCCCATCGGATAGAACCAAGGTTCAAAATCCTGAATGAAGTAGAACTTATGGGCGCACATCTGCATAGATGCAAAGTGCGCCGTATTCCAAGCGGTGGCGATTACTGCAAAAAAATCCTCGGGCACACTCGGAGCCACACGAACTTCTTTAGGCGAATAACCAAACCAATCCTTTATTTCGGTCTGAACTCTATGAGCACTTTTGTATGCTTCACAGCCCGGCATAATGTAAAAGTATTTCTCATATCCGCGAGAATCTAGAAAGGAAGCCTTGCTGCAGATGGTTCGAAAGCCGCCAGAACCCTTTGCCGGCGGAGATATTATCCAGGCAATTTGTTTCATTTAAAGCACTCAAATCGCTTCGTAGTCAAAAGGATCGAACTTATATAACGCTGCGCGCTTGGGATCTCGAGAAAAGTTAACGGAGAACCATGGATCTCCCTCAGAGAAACGCTCGGACCAGTTATGCAATAATCGTGCCTTATCCTCAAAATGCTTATGAGAGCGAGATTTACTATCAAGGGATTTGTCAACACATGCCATATGGTAGAGACATGCCTCTGGTGTATAGATCACTTTTAACCCAGCTTGAGAAGACTTGAAGCAAATATCAACATCCGAATAGTCAAGAAGATACGACTCATCAAAACCACCCAGACGATTAAAATGTTCGCGTGAAATAGCTAAACAGACACCACTCACCGCCGATACATCCCTCACGGTCAATGGCAAATAGATATAGCCCGGAGAAGAGCGATGAATGCCTTGCGACAGGTTGACGATTGATTCTCCAACATAAGACAGGCCTGCCTGCTGCACAATGCCGTCAAGATCGCACGTCATTGTTCCAACGACGCCAACATCCTCTCGTTGAGAAAAACCGACGAGAGTCTTTAGCCACGAGGAGTCTAGTGCCTGAATATCGTCATGAATAAAGACGAGTTGCTCGCCACGCACGGCGAGAGCACCGGCATTTCTCCACACAGATATATTAAAGGGGTCATCAAGCGCGTGAACGATATAGCGACAACGAAGTCCAGAGACCGATTGTTGAACAGCGGCTTCCGCATCCTGCGAGCACACGAAAACAACTTCAAGATCATCAAAATCGGTGTCATTGATTGAAGATACAAGAGTCGAAAGAACCGAAGAATTGCCGCGGGTGGTAACGATTAATGAACAGGACTCAGATGAAGGAACATCATAAATGGGGCTATAACGAAAAGCACGATTATGAGAATTGACCACAGTCGCCTTGATACCGCATCTATCAAGGTGCTCCTGAACCGCTTTTATTCCAGCAAGGGTTGCATAGGGCTTACTATCGGAATTACCCGCAGTCGAATTCTCGCTTATTCTCCAGTGATACAAGATTTTAGGAACGTGATGGATCGTCCCACCAAGTTCGGCAATCTTCAGCACCATGGCATGGTCTTGGGCGCCATCCAACTCGCTGTTAGAAAGGTCAATTCTGTCTAAACATGCCCTCTTAATAGTAAGAAGGTGGCAAATATAATTATTGTCTCGAGCCATATCAAGACTAAAATCCGGCTTAAAAGTAGGATGAGCCAAGGACCCATCAGGCAATAGCTTATCTTCATCACAGTAGAGAAGATTAATATCCGAATTTTGATTTAGAGCGTGTGCATACTCAAACAAGATATTCGGTTCGAGAACATCATCATGATCGAAAAAGCAAAGGTAGTCTCCCTTGGCCATCTTGATTCCGACATTGGTGTTCTCAGTGATACCTAGATTGCCCTCAAGATTAGTCACTTTAATTCTAGAGTCTGCAGTCACGTACTCGGAAACCAAGTCGCTAAGTCCATCGTAATCTGGCGTAGAGTTAACCAGGATGAGTTCCCAATTCGAATACGTCTGAGCAATGACAGAATCAGCCATATCCCTGAAGAAATTCAAGGGAGTCTTATATAGAGGAACGATGATTGAAAACAAGGGCTGGTATGCAAATTTTATTTGCGCTTGTACCCGCGAATCGGATCCAGTCAATCTGCGCCCAGAAAACCAGGACAAATAACGGGGTTGATCGAATGCACACGCATGATTCCGATCGGCCTCATCCAAAAGCTCTTTAAGCATATCTTTCTTTAGATTGATAAACGTATCTAGATGACCAGAAGCCCTGTGTATGCAAATGCACAGGCTATCCCCGACCTCAGGAATATGAAGAGAGAAATTTATTAGACCAGGATTCGCATCGGCTATTAAGTTATTAAATAACAAAGATTCCCCAACAACGCAGGCTTCTTCATTAAAAGCGATAATACGATCACCCTCAAGGCAATCAGTACCCGATAGAACACCTCTAACGATTACGCCATCAACGCAGGGAATAAAGCTCTCAATTTGGATAGAAGCGAGCGCATGCACGCCAGAACGGTCAATATTGCGAAATCGTCCACAATGCTCCGCGTGCAGCAAGCCGTTAACTTTCGACTCAATCGAAAACTTGCCAGGATTGATGCGGCGCTGGTAAATTACATTATCTCCGCTAAAGAAAGAAAGAGATTGGTCGACACCAAAATCGACAAGGACAACAACAAATTCAGTCTCTGAAAAAGGGATGATTCTTGCGGGCAGAATTTGCCCATTAGGTGATAGCGACTCAACAGCATCAGGAAAAACGGATACGGCTTCATACAGTAGATATAGCTTGCCGTCGCCACGGCAATTTAGCTTATTGTTAAATTCGGTATTAAAAACTATGCCCATATCAGCAACACTTTCCAACAACTAAAACAAACTCGCAAATCGTAGCCAAAGTAAACGGGAATACGAGGCATATCAATATGAATCGTTTGCTGTCCCCAAAGACCAAGCGGCTCTGGTTAAGAATAAACGATAGGCACGGAACCAGAAGCGGCAAAAGGTAGCGACTCTGGCAACCATTAACTGTCCCCAATCCAACGGGAGTAAAAGACACATAAAGTGCAGTTGCCACCAAAATCACCGTAAACAAAAACACAAATGAGGCCCAAAGAAATTGTGCGAGACCAATATGATTAACGCTAATCGAATCGGCCGAAAAAAGCCCAAACAACAATAGGCAAACAGCTGGAAGTACCTGAACCAACCCACGGATTGCATTTACAGAAATCTGAGCAGCAAGCGATCCAAGGTATGCAAAGTTCAATGCATATCCAGAAGAGGTTATCGGATTTAAATAATAAGTTGAAAAATAATTGGCGAGTATTTCCGCGTAGCGCAATGGATCGGCGAGAATGAAAGCGATTTGCTGACCAGAGTTAACATCGGAGCCGCCTCGCATATCGCCAACGTTAGATCCGCTGGCCGTTGAAAACAAGAACGGAAGCGCAAAGGAGGCAAAAGCAATCAAGCCCAAAACAAACACGGCGGCATAGTAATGAACTCGTTGCTTCGAGCCCGCAAAACGATTACGCGGAACCATAAAGAAAAGACCGATTATCGGAAAATACACAGCTTTGACTGCGAGTCCTAAAAAGGTAAATAAAAATGCGAGTGCTATATTGCGAACTGTAAATTCATTTAAATCACCCCATGCATACCTCAAAAAATAAGCAAAACCGAGAATGATAAACGAAATGAGCCATGCATCATATGAGAAACATGACGCAAGAAAGATCGAAGTTGGCAGCATTCCCACAAAAGCAAATAGTCCCTTTTTTGAGGGCGTGACCTTGATTGCAATGGCAATTGCAAGACAGTAACTAAATAAATTGCAAATCCGAGCGAATTGAATCATAGAAGAAAAATCGAAATGCAGAAGGCGAGCGAGCCAAAGGCCAATTGCCGATGGAATATACCCAATGCTGCTAAGCGTATAAACGAATTCTTCATGCTTGTTAACTTGCACATGACCAGAAGCGATATCAGATCTATAGGAGCCATTCAACTGCCTAGCATGCTCAATAATTTCCGCTCGATCAAAATGGGAAAGAGAGGGCTCTTCATAGCCCTGTGCACGACGGACCGCTTCGTCAGTAAATTTAATATCCGTATCAGTTTTTTGAGTTTCAAATAAATAAGATGTCGAAAGGGCATTGGAATAGTGAATTTGATCATCCCATGAAATACCCGTCGTTATCGGAGTGCTCACCACAAGGAAAACACCAATTGAGAATGCAGCGATAAAGAAAGCAACAGGAAGGGCAGAGTTTCTCTTTCGAATGCCCGAGCAAGCCGTGAAAACCGAAGTTATGATTACCAGCAGGAAATAAACAACAGCATTAATGAACCCATTCACGAATGCAATCGTAGAGCAGCCAAAAACAATAAAGAATGCGATAATCAGCAGGGAAACGTAGTCGGTAGCCTTGACCCTCGCCGAAGCAGAATGGAACAACGCTTTCAGAGAAAAGCCACTTTGGAATAAATAGAGTATTGCGCAATAGGAAATCAGAAAAAAGAATATGAGCCGCTTTTTATTCCAGTCAGCAATATTCGAGAAATGAGAAGCCGGCGAGCCAAGAACGGTACAGCCCTCCCAGATGACCGCCACAGCAAATGCCGCAAGCAACAGGACTAATAATTGAGCGCAGCGACCAGAACAGTTGTCACGCTTTTTTTCATCATCTGAGGAAAGGAAGACACAATATGATTGCCAAATGGCAACATCTACAACGACGCAATAGAGCGCTAAAACAAACAGCTGTGAGACAGAGTGGTTCACATAAAAGTGCTTCATGCACAGAAGCTCGACAATAAAGAGAAGAGCAACGAAGACGGCTTTCATTATTTGCTTTTGGTTTACGCATCGAGACAACACGGAGCTAATTCACCTTTATCCAAATCAAGCTGCAAGGGCCCTAGAAGAATCGTTCCCAGTCGTCTGGATGACAAGTATGGGCACCAAGCACTGTTCACAACTGTTGAAAGTAATATAAGTAGGAACATTCACATCGAGATGATTTATACGCTAAAGCGAAACGCATAGCCTACTTTTCCTTCTCCCTACTTAACGCAACAGCCTGAACAAGTGAGTTTAAACGCTCTTCCTGTCGAGAGAGACGAAGAGAATTACAGAAATCACGGACCACAAGAACGGCAATAACGTAAAGGAACACGAAGTTAGAAGCCGACATGAAACCAAATAGACTTGAAAGCCACATTGCAACTTGTGGAAAAACGCCCAAAATTACAAAACTGACGCTGAATAGCAGCCAAAACAGAGAATCCAAAACTTGCATTTGGGATTTTTTTAATTTGCGCAATACGAACACGAATACCAAAACAGCGCAAACAAGAAGCAAAATACGAAGAGAGACCGGCAAATGGATCACCTAAACCACTGAACGACAAGGAGCGTAACGAAAACACGAACCATATACTGCATAGACCTAACAGGGTTAAGATAGCTCTCGCCACCTTGACGCTCGCGCATCTTAACCTGTACCTCCGAAATGGAATACCCTTGCTTCAAAAAGAGAGCGAGAGATTCTGGTTCCGGATTTAAGGTATTGTCGTAATAGTATTTCTTAAGAATATCCCGCCCAAATAGCCTAAATCCAGACGTGGGGTCACTGATCCTCTTGCCTGTCAGAATCTTTATTAGCACCGTAATCATACGCGAGCCGATCATGCGAAGCGTCTTGTCTTTGCGCACGCTTACAAACCGAGAGCCAATGACGATATCCGATCCATCGGATTGGGCCTCTTCAACAAGGTCTTTTATATATTCTGGACGATGCTGGCCATCAGCATCAAACTGAACCATATAGTCATATCCATGATCAACCGCATAACGCGCAGCCGTCTGAAACCCAACGGTCAAACCACAGTTAATGGGCATATCAATGATGTCACAACCAAGATCCTTGCAGATAGCTAGCGTTCGATCTCGAGACCCATCATTGATAACAACAAAATCAAACTCAGGTGCAATTTGCCTGAGCTCGCATATCGTCTTTTCTATGCATTCCTCCTCATTATAAGCAGGAATAGCGATAAGAGTTTTGGGTGTCATATACACATAAACCGATCTCTAGTTTTTCTCATTATTATAGCGAGAGATATACAAATGGTTAAATAGACACAACGAATGGT
Organism: uncultured Collinsella sp.; assembly: GCA_937934355.1. Next base: position 9,489 of record CALGZY010000253.1, read on the forward strand.
GCACCCTTGATTATCAACTTAATCCGAACACTTCCCACATTCATCCGCACATGTACGGATGAATGTGGGAACCCGTTACCCTGAGAGCCGAACCGGTTGGCCCCAGGAACTCGAAGGACGGTGTTAGCGTCGGATTATTTTAGCCAAATATAGTCGGCCGAGATTGACCAATCC
>CALGZY010000254.1 GCA_937934355.1 uncultured Collinsella sp.
ACGCAAAGAAGGCCACTTAATGTGGCCTTCGTCTTGCGCAGGACTGTAGAGCAGGAAACCTAAGCCGGTGTCCCCGCTCTCCCGGGGCCGGCGGAATCTAATTGTTCAGCATGCGGTCGAAGCTTCCCGAGTCGCCATCCCGATAGTCGGCGGTCATCAGAATCTCCTGCGGAATTCGTCCGCCCTCACGCAGCACGTTGCGGAATTGCACGCGCGTGACCATGGGCAGGTCCTTGATCGTGGCGGCCAGATTCTGCGGCACGCCCTGGTTGGCAGCCGCGGGCTCGCACTCGCCACCGGCCTTCACGCGACGCTTATGCTCGGCAAGCATGGCGCGATACATGCCGGCATGCAGGCGAATCTCAACAACGTTGGCGTTGCGGGCCTGCTCGACGATGCGTGCACCCTCTCGATCGATATCGCCCACGTAGTAGACATAGGTAAAGCGATAGCCGATCTCGGCCAGATAATCATCCAGTGCGTGCGAGACGCTCGCCTTGCAGCCGCCGCCAAAGATCACGCCGCCCACCTTAGTGCCAAAAAGCTTGGCATGTTTGCGGCCACGCAGAAGCTTGACGATTTCGTCGTAGGTATCCAGGTTCTCGACCATAATGAACGGCTTGTCGGCGCCCAGCGTAAAGAAGCCCGTAAAGTGCACCGGACGGTTGGGGGCGACCTTGATCGCCTGCATGCTGATGCCCTTTTCGGTCATACGCCTGATCAGGCGCTCGCCATGCTTGCCGTCAAAAGCTTTTTCGTCATTGAAGATCTGGTAGGCGCGCTGGCGGCGCGAGGCAACCGGCGTATCGGCACCGCGGTTTTGCTCGACCCAAGCCTGAATGATCGCGATTTCCTCGGCAATCTTGCGATTGGACATCTCGTTGTGCTGAGCGCGCTGCGGCGTCTTTTTACCGTCCTTGCCTTCAACCCTTACAATCTGGGTCTGCTGCTCCTTAATTTTGGAGAGCGCCGTGGGCGTGGGGACAACCTTGAGCAGCTGCCTGCCCAGAACGCGGGCCAGGGCAAACGCCGAAACCTCGCCATGGGTAGTCGACTCAGTCTGCTGGGCAGCCGCATCTGCTGCGGCAAACTCGGGCTTCTTCTGAGACTTGCGCCTAGAATCTCCTTGGGCATTGCACTCACGTTTCGAAGTAGACGTCTGCTTCTGCGAACGCTCGGGCTTGCCCTCCTTCGCCGGCTGACGCTTGGGCTGCCCCGTCGGAGCATCCACCTTCGCATCTTCGTCGCGCGGCGCTACATTCTCGGCAGCATCCTGAGCGTTAGAGCTGCGACCGCCACGATGACGGCGGCGGTGAGGCCTACTCGAAGTACCCTCCCCCGTCTGTTCAGCCGCAGGTTGCTGGCCCTGAGTCTCCGTATCGGAAGCAGTCTGCTCATCAACAGGCTTCTGTTCACGGACTTCCGGCTCGGCAGGCTCCACGGCCTTCTCGGCCCGCGCCTCCGGAACCTGATTGACCTTCTCCTGACGCTTTACAGGGTACGCGCGACCTGCGAAGCCGCGACCGGGACGACACGAGTCTGAGGCCTTCTTGGCCGGCTTCTCGGAATCGTCCGCAACCTCGGCAGCCTCTTCGGCATCGCGCACAGCGTCCTGCTGCGCAGCCTTAAAGTGAGCACCGCGGCGACGCTTGGGCTCTTGGGCCTCCACAGGCTTTTGCTCCTTCACAGGCTCCTGCGGCTCGACGACAGGCTCGTTCTCGACAACCTCGGTAACGGCCCCATCCTTTTGAGCAACGGCGCGACGGAAGCGCTCCTGCTGAGCACGGCGTTGCGCATCGCGCTTGCCACCCCCGCCAAAGCCGCCGCGACCCGCCTTGGCGGTAAAAGCGCGAACGACGTTTTCATCGAGCAGCTCGTCAGTATCGATATGCTCACGCGGGGCAACTTCTTCCGCAGCAGGCACCTCAACGGAACCCTCGACAGGCTGCTCCTGGGCATCATGAATCTCGGCATTGATGGTATAGAACGCCGGGCGGCCGTTAATGCCGCTGCCCTCGATCTTAGTCACAATCTTTGCCGCGATAAGCTCGTCGCGCATCGCCTTGGTATCGCACTCCTTATCCACGGAGCGGAAGATTTGCGCCAGCGCGCTCGACTTGATCTTGAGCGCCTTGCGGCAGAGCAGGTCGTAGGCAACCAGCTTTGCCCGCTCGGCAGAAAGCGACGTTTGTCCGCTCAGACGCTCAGCCAGTGCATCGACATTTTGTTGGTTATCGGAATATACCGTCTTGGCCACGGGGCCCCTTTCATATGCACACATATACGTCTATATGGTACAACGCGTGAGCCTATACACGCAAAACATCTGCGAGGACGCCCTTGCATCACCCGTTCTCGCAAGAAAAAGACCGAGTCCGCATTGTTGCGGACCCGGTCTTTCCGAGTCATAGAGATGGAGGATTCAATCCGTCCGATCGGCTAGGCCTTGGCGGCCTCAGCGTCGGCAGGAGCCTCAGCAGCAGCGGCGCGACCATACTCGGCCTTGCCCATCTCGGACCACTCGGGCTCCTCGTCGGGCATGGAGCCGGCCTCCTTGCCGAAGAACTCCTTGAGGCAGTTGACGGCAACGATGAGGCCCAGGACCATCAGCAGGACGGCGAAGACGAGCTGCAGGCCCTTGGTGGCGGCGACGGAGACGGCAGCCGTGGTAGCGGTGGCCGGGATGGTACCGAAGAAGCCGTAAGCCTGGACAGCGGTCATGCAGCCCATGGCGCTCTGGACCAGCGAGGTGAAGGTGCAGCAGAGCAGGAAGGCGACGGGCACGTAGAGCATCCAGCCCTTGCGGCCGGTGCACTTGCAGAACACGGCGAGGGTGATCATGGTCATACCGCCGAGCAGCTGGTTGGAAGCACCAAAGAGCGGCCAGATGTTGGCATAGCCACCAAAAGCAAGGGCGAGACCAGGAAGCAGGGTGACAACCGTGGCGAACCAGGGGTTGCCGAGGACCTTCATGTAGCCGGCCTTGGACTCGATGGCCAGGGCGTCGTTGGTCTGGGCAAAGAACTCGGAGAACGAGGTGCGGGCGATGCGGGCGACGGCGTCGAGCGAGGTCAGGGCCAGAGCGGAGACGTTCATGGTCATGAAGACGGTAGCAAGCGTGCCGTCAACACCGAAGGCCTGCATACCGCGGGAGATACCAGCGGCGAAGATCTGGAACGGGGTGGAAGCGACGCCGGCGTTAAGGGCGCCGGTACCGGCGGTGTTCATGTCGGAGAACATGATGCCGGCAACGATGATGGCAAGGATGCCAACGAAGGACTCGACGACCATAGCGCCGTAACCGACCTTGACGGCGTCCTGCTCCTTCTCGACCTGCTTAGAGGAAGTACCGGAAGAAACGAGGCTGTGGAAACCGGAGAGAGCGCCGCAAGCAACGGAAACGAACAGGACCGGGAACATCATGCCGGAGGCACCAGAGAAGCCAGTGAAGACCGGAGCGGTCATCGTAGCCTGGCCGTGAACACCCAGGACGACGATGCCGAGGACAGCGCAGGCGATCATGACGATCATCATGATGGAAGTGAGGTAGTCACGCGGGGTCTTGAGCATCTGGATGGGCATAGCGCCAGCGAAGACCAGGTAGACCATGACGACGGCGAACCACTGGAACTTATCCAGGTAGACCGGGAACTGCATACCGACGGCGAACATGAGAACCATGAGGACCACGCCGGTGACGAACTCGGCAGCGCCGGTGAGGTTGAACTTCTTCTGGGCCCAACCAAAGGCGATAGCGACGAAAGTGAACAGGATGGAGATGGTACCAGCGCAGCCGGCGGCATAGGACTTGGTGAAGTCGATGGCACCGGTAGCAGCGCCAGAAGCGTCAACGGCCGGGGTAAACATGAACGTCTTGCAGACCATGTCGGTGAAGGCGGCGATGACGATGATGCAGAACAGCCAGCAGAACAGCAGGAACAGACGACGGCCGGTCTTGCCGATGTACTTCTCGATGAGCTGAGCGAGCGACTTGCCGTTGTTCTTCATCGAGGCGTACAGGGCGCCAAAGTCGTGGACGGCGCCAAAGAAGATGCCGCCGACGAGGACCCAGAGCACGACGGGCAGCCAGCCAAAGGCCATGGCGACGATCGTACCCGTGACAGGGCCGGCACCGCAGATCGAGCTGAACTGGTGCGAGAACGCGGTGAAGGCGGAGACGGGCGAGAAGCTGTTGCCGTCCTTCATGCGCTTGGCCGGCGTGAGGGCCTCTTTGTCAATGCCCCACTTGTTGGCCAGCCATCGGCCATAGCCCAGATAGCCGCAGGCGAGCACCGCCGCGGCCACAACCATGAGCAAAACTCCGTTCATTACATTTCCTCCTCTAAAAAGAACTACTCAGACATAAAAAATGAGGGCCGTCGGTTGCGCTCGACGGCCCTCATCTTCATCAGCCGCCCGTTATCGTACGGGCTAGCTGTATGTGCTAACCCGCATCAGATAATTACTACGCTGATAATGTTTAGCTGATGCGTGAACATGTCTGAGAAATCCTCTTCAATCATGATGTGAACGATCCGTGCGTGTTCACATCCCCCAGTGGTTGAAAAGGAGTATGAAACTTTAGTTACCTAAAGTCAACGCAAATATGTAATGAATTTTCAACTTTTTTTGAATTTCTCGGTATAAAACGCCACTGACCTCGGACTTTACCCCACGACAGTTTTTGCATGAGAGATGTCCCTCGGGAGCGGGCGGGCGTATACAAGGTTTCCTGCTCTACAGTCCTGCTCGCACGGAGAGCACATTAAGTGCTCTCCGGCTCGTGCGGAACTCGCGATAAACCTTATATTTCGCCGCCGGGCGGGCGCCCCTTTATTGATGGAAGGCCTTATAAGCGGATATTCCATGTCCGGATGTATTCAGAGCGGGACGGGCTTTCCGAATGGGCGGGGTCTTGGAAAGTATGTCCCGGAATCAAGGCTTGGAATGGGATGCACTTTCCGGTTGAGGGGCTCAGTGGAAAATGCACCCCAGTATTCGGCTGAGAAATGGGACACGGTTTCCGGTTGAAGCCTTGGCGGAAAATGTGACCCGGAATTTGTGATCGGAGTGGGACGCGCTTTCCCATCGGTGTCACAAGCGGAAACCGCATCCCACTCCGGACCTGAAGATTGGGACACGCCTTCCAGAAGGTATGGGCTGCGAACTACAATGGGCTGCCTTAAACCCGCAGGGGGGTTAAAAATAAATAAGACATAGGGCAGTATGTTTTAATGTCGGGGGGGGGCGCATTCTTTTAGATATTCAAAAAACAGACCCCCTATGAAGAAGATGCGTAAGGGGTTAGTAGTAGATATTGGATATGGCAGTCCGGTATGGGGATAAATGACCGCTTACGCCTAAATTGGTAGCGTTTGGCGCTGAGAGCTTGATAAAAATGCAGGACATCGCTAACGTTTTTGTTACGAAAAGAATTCAAATTGACTTTTTTTCGAACTCACTTTTTAGTGCCTTGCGGTGCCCGAGGAAAGCGACTGCCCCTTCAGGGGATCGAATAAGGCCTCGATGGGGATGGATTAATCGTTTTGATGACTCGCGGACTCAAACGTTTTATTGCACTTCTTAGCAGTCTGGCGCTTGCGCTTGTCATAGCCCTTGCCGTTGTTTCTTTTGCTCCCCGCGCATTTGGATACACGCCTTTTGCAGTGCTTTCGGGCTCTATGGAGCCCAAGCTTCCCGTTGGCTCCATGGTGTTTGTTCGCCAGGTTGAGCCATCGGATATTGCCGTGGGCGACAATGCAACTTTTTACCGATCGGACGGCGCCGTAGTGACCCACCAGGTGTACGAGGTCGACCCTGTGGCGCAGACGATCAGCACGCAGGGAATCGCAAACAAAAATGCAGATGGAAGCATCATGCACGACGCCGAGCAGACGCCTTTTTCACGCGTGATCGGCGTCGTTTCTTTTTGTGTCCCTTACCTGGGCTTCGTTAACGCATATTGCACGACGATGCCCGGTTTGCTTGTTGTGGTGGCCGTTCTGGCGCTGCTGGTCGCGGCGTCGATAGTGCTCGATCGGATGGTTCCCGACGAGCCTGCGGGCAAGCATACCCGCGCGCATGTGAGAGAGCGGCGTTCATAGCAGCAGGGAGAGGTGTCGGCGGCGGCAAGGGCCGTTGCCGGGGAAGTCGGTTTTCGAAAGGAAGAGAACGATGGAAAACAAGAAGAAAAAACGCTACGGCATCGTTGCCGCCCTGCTGCTGCTGGTGCTGGCTGCCGGCGTGGGCACCTATGCATGGCTGACAGCCACGCAGACGCTGAACAACGTGTTTACGGTGGGCAGCATCAACATTCCCGAAAAGAAGCCCGATCCCGACCAGCCCGATAAGCCTGGCACCGATAATAATACCGACAAAGCCTATCTGTTCGAGACCAAGTGGAAAGACAACTCCAAGATTGTTCCTGGCTCCAGCACCGATAAGAACCCGAACGTTGGCATCGCGAAGGGCTCAGACAACGCCTACGTGTTCATCTACGTGAAGAACGCCATGGTCAAGGATGACACCGCTGCCAAGAACACCCCGTACTTCGCCCTCAACGACAACTGGAAGCCGGTTGATGGACAGGTGACCTCCTCTGCCGACGGCCGGTACCTGAGCGGTCTGTTCATGTACGCCAAGGGTGCTACCGATGACAAACCTGTTGCCCTCCCCGCCAAGAGCGCTACTGAGGACGTCTACACCGGCGAGCTCTTTAGCAAGGTTGTGTTCCCGGGCACCCTGGAGGGCTCCATGGTCGCCACGAACCCCACGATGAAGGTTTCCGCCTACATCTTCGGAGCCGACCAGACGGACGGCAACACCAGCGCTGCTGACAACGCCGTCACTCAGGCCAAGACTTGGGCTAATACCATTAAGAACCAGTAGTAGCCCCACCCCCACTGAGATCCCAGCCCGCTCCCCATCCCCATTTTCGGGCCGGGATCTCGGTCCCCTTTTGATCGACGATTGGCGAACGTAATGCTCAACAATCTTTCCGACAATCAGAAACGCACCTTGGCGCTTGCCGCGATGGCGCTGTTGGCCCTGGCGTGCCTGTGTGGCACGCTGGCTTTTACCGTTGATATGGTTCCGGCGAACAACGTCCTATCGTTTGGCAGCGTGAAGGTACGAGTCTGCGAATACACCCTAAACGAGCAGGGCGAGGAGATTCCGTTTGAGGCCGACGAGCGCGGCGACTATCCCGATACCAAGGCCGGGGGCTCTGACATCAGCCGCATTGTGCGCGTGGAGAACGCCGGCGCGCAGCCTGAGTACGTTCGCGCTCGTCTGCGCATGACGTCGGTGGCGCCCGACGGTTCGAGTGCGGACGCCTCGGGCAACGTCGCCTTTCACGTGAACGCGGGCGAGGGGTCCCCGTGGATCGATGGCGGCGATGGGTGGTACTACTACCGCGGATTGGCCGGACGCGGGGGCGTGCTCGATTCCGGTGCCATGACGGAGAGCCTCATGGACTCGCTGCGATTTGTGGGCGACTACCACGATGCCGCGCGCGGCGGCTCATACAGGCTCGATATCGACGTCCAGGCCGTGCAGGCCAAAAACCAGCAGGCAAACGATACCGTCCTCGACGTGCTCGACGTCGTGGGCTGGCCGGAGGCGAACTAGCCCATGGAGATTAAGAACATGAACCGAGGCGTGCTCGGCAGGCTGATCGCTGTGGTGGCAATCGCCCTTTGCTGCGTTGTAGCGCTGCCGGCGGCAGCGTATGCCGAGGATGTGCCCGAGGACAAGACCGAATTCCATATCACAAACAGGAACGACTTCCTGGCGTGTGTCGCGCTGTCGCGACAGCGCGACACGTCGCAGTGGCGCGTCTATCTCGATAACGATATCGTTCTTAACGATGATGATATGAACGCCATTGTTGCGGATACGGTCAAGCACCTCTCCTTTGGCAACAAAGAACATCCCTTTAAGGGCGTCTTTGACGGTCAAAACCATACCGTGAAGGGCCTGAACTACGAGAATAAGGTCTTGGATCCCGAGCGCGACACGGGCTTTTTTGCCGAGACCGATGGCGCCACCATCAAGAACTTCTTGGTCAAGGATGCCAACATTTGGGCTGACTTCCGCGGCGGCATTATCGTGGGCAGGGCGATCAACACCCACTTCGAAAACGTTATGGTTATGGAGAGCACCCTGCACGTTACGTGTGCCAACAACATGCTCAATGTGATTACCAATGCGGGTTTTGAGGGGGGGCTGATTGCCGGCGAGCTCGATGGTTGCACCCTCTACAACTGCGAGGTCCGTGGTGGCCGCGCCGTTAACAACACGACTTCGGGCGTACAGGCAATCGGTGGCGAGGGCCTGTATATGGCGGCGTTTGCCGGCTACGTTAAGAACTCGACCATCGAGTATTGCCGCGTGACGCCTACGCGCAACGAGGATGGCTCGATTGCCGAGAAGGGCATGACCGACGTTACCAATAAATACGATGTGGCCATTGGCGCCCTGGGCGGCAACAACGTGTACGCCTCGGGTTTTGTGGGCTGCATGGCAGAAGGCGCTAAAGTCATTGACTGCTTTTCAACGGCGAAATGCTATAGCTATGCTGCTTCTTACGTGGGCGTTGTCTCCGTAACGCGCGCTTGGACGGGCGGTCTTGCAGGCCGCATCTTGTCTAAGAGCGGTAATGAAATCACTCGCAGCCATTTCGCCGGCGATTTGAGCTCGCGCCAGTACAACCCCATCGCCGTGATCCCCATTATTCAAAACGACGTGAACCTGGGCGGTATTGCTGCACGCGCTAATGCGGGTGATGCGACTATCACTGATTGCTACTTCAAGCCCAGTGTCAGCCTATCCGGGTTTAGTCAGGGTACGGCAGCCAAGAAGAAGATTTACGCCCTTGCGGGTGATGGCACGGTATCCGGTGCCGGATTCGGTCCCTGGGACGACGAACGCTGCGTCACACGTGAGCTGTGGGAGCAGCATGATTACGACTTCTGTGCCGGCACCATGCGCTCGACTGCTAACGATGCGTATCTGAATGACTCACACCCCAATGAGTGGGCGATGGACTACAAACTGAATATTCCCGTGCATGGCCAGAGCGTTAAGGCGACGATTGATTTTCCCGGTGCAGGCATCGCGACCATCGAGGCAACCAAACTCGGTATTGATCAGGCGACCTCTGATCCGTATACCTTTGCCGTGAGTGCCGTGCTGGCGGGAACGGCCCAGGGCTTGGCCCAGGGCGATACGTCGGTAACGTTTAAGCAGGATACCTCCGCAAAGCCTGAGGGGCTGAGCGGGGAGAACGGCGGCTACCGTTTTATGGGCTGGTTCCGCGAGCCCGATGTGCAAGTGAATCGAATTGGACAAGACAACAGCTGGTTTGACGGCAAGACCGATGCCGATGCTGTGGCTGCTGGCAAGCAGGTCCAGAAGGGCGAGTTGCACGACGAAACGTCAACCTATACTGCCGATAACGCGAAAGGGGCCAAGGCTTTTGAGGGCAATGACCTGTTTATCGCTTCGTACGAGGCACAGGTGCTGTTCTATAACGTTAAGGGCGAGACGCTTGATTGGAAAACCGGTGCTGCGCACGGCAAGTCAACTGATTGGTACCGCTATGGCGTGGGTTTGACGCCCGCTGCCCCCGCGGATCGCGGCAACTTGAAGCCTACCGCGACATTTATCGGCTGGACCACGCAGCCTAGCAGCGAGGCGGGGATGAATGGTGGCTATGCCGCCATCACCTCGACTCAGTTAGCCGAGCTTAAAAATCAGGGAGCTTTTTATCCTGCGGGTTGCGAGATCACGGTTGTCCGTCCTACTGACTTCTACCCGGTGTACAGCGACTACGTGTCGAACATCATAACGGTGTTCGAGGGCAATGAGCAGGACACAACCGACGATAAGACTCTGCGCGACGGTGTGGGCAAAACCAATGTCGACGCCCAGACTACCGAGGACGGCACCAGCGTCTACACGGTACAGGTGTGCAACACGGAAGGTACGCCCCTGTCCAATGGCGGCAAGCTGCCCGATGGCTATCGCTTCTTGGGTTGGTACGAAAACAAGGGAACCGAGGATGCTCCGCTCGAGGTGCGCGTAAGCCGCGATCCCAGCTATACGCTCCCCGCAGATGTCGATTTAACCGCGCCGCATACCTACATCGCCCGCTTTGAGTACCGAGTGGATTATTACGTTCGGGCTTATACCAACCATGAGTTTACGGACAGCAAGCTACTTTGTTCCGTTTGGAATCGCTATCAAACGCCCTTTGAGGAAAACGTCGGTAGTACCTTCGTGCGTGAAAACGTCGTCCACTGGGGTCCGGAGCATGTTGACCACGGTATAAAGAATAGGTATGACGAAACGTGTGGCACGCGCTTCACGAAGGAAACCCTTGTCGTGAGTCCCCTTAACGCGTACTCGCACAACGTTAAAAACGATATGGGAGCCGATACTCTAAAAAACCTCTATGCCGATACTGATTTTCCAGGCGCTGCAACTCTAAGCGATACTTGGACTTCGGCTTCGCTGAACGTAACGGCCAAACTGGTGAATGATCGCTATCGCCTGAATTTCTGGACGCTTGAGCGCGATGGTGAATATTGGACATATGTGAAAAATCCCATCGAGAGCATAGTGCGTACAGATAAGAAGTACTACGTTCGCGCGATGATTACCACGGACGTTAATTTCTACAACAAGGGCGATAATGTCGTGAGGACTGCCACGCGGCGCTATGAGAGTAACTTGCTGCAGACCAAGGTGAACGGGGCGGATCCGACGTTCACGTATTACTACCCGCATGTTAATAAGTCGGTTAAAGTGGCCGAAAAACCAGAAGATGGTGAGAAAGGATCGTATGAGAGCCCCCTGACCCTCGAAGCTTCCCCGACCGATGCCGACATGGCCGTGCCGGGCTATAAGTTCCTGGGCTGGATTTCGACCGCCGAGGTCAAGAAGGATTCTGCCGTCTGGAAATATATCTATGATGTCGCCAACGACCCCTATGTGACGAGCGATCCGGAGAAGGCGACGCCATACTTGGCGACCGACGCGTCCAAGGTTACCCAGTGGCAGGATGCCTATCCCGTATACGTAAAATATAACGTTAACTACACCACCAACCTGCACCGCAAGGGCTTTGATGGAACGTCGGGCATCAATGTTCCGCGATTCGACATTACGCCTAAACTTGATCCTCAGCAGAACGGTGACGTGGTGGCTACGGTGAGCCCCGACATTACGACGACGGTGTATGCCGACGGTACTGGTGGCGCCTATCAGCTTAAGAAGCTCGAGATCGAGCTTCCCGACGGAACGGTAAAGAAGCTCGATCCGACGGGCGAAGGCGGCAATACCTATTCCTATACCGTGGAGCCGGGTAAACCCTATACGTTTGTGGCCTACTACACGCCCATTGCGGTGGTGTATCACCTGAACGACACCGATATCGATGGCAAGCTCGCGCAGGAGGGCAATACGCTCGGCAGCCTTAAGGATGGCATGCCACTGCCGACGTATAACGTTGGCGACATCGATGCTGCAACGAACGCATACAATGCCTTCGTAGGCTGGACGGAAACTAAACCGGCATCCGGCAACGGTTATGTCATTTGGTCGGACGGCCTCCCCATGGTGAATACAAACACTGTGGTTAACGCCCCCATGGAGCTGTACCCGGTCTACCGTGCCAGCGCGGTAATTGTCCAATCGAATATCGATGCCAATCTGGATAACCCCGATTCCGTGCGTTTTCTTTCGCGCACCGACTCTGGCGATCAAATTACGCTGGAAGTAAGAGCTACAGCTGAGGTTGTCGGCAGGGATGGCACCAAGTACGACTTTGTCGGCTGGTCGCGTGACTATGAATCCGATAGTAAATACACTCTGATGACCGAAGGCGATAAGTATCCCCTCGAGGGTAGTGAACCCTTTAAGGGCGCGACGTATACCGCGGTGTACAAGGTCACGCCGTATAAGGTGCGCTATCACAGCGTCGACGGGGCGGTCATCTTTACGGCGACGGTCGACTCGGGCGACGAGCGTGCGCAGGACGGTAAGCCTGGCTTTGTCTACACGGTCGATGTTCCCAAAATGGACGAGAGCGGCAACCCTGTCTACGACAACGACGGCAATCCTGTGATGGAGCAAAAATCCGTGGCGTACGATCCGGACGCCCACTCCAAGATCGTCGCGCTGCTCGATGAACAGGCTGCTGCCAATGGCGATAAGCGTGAGCTCTTCTTGGAGTGGCGATATGTGGGTGCGGATGGCAATGCGAAGTCTTGGGATGAGTTTAAGAGTGAGCCAGTCAAGGGTGACATGGACCTGTATCCCGTGACGTATCGCGTGGTTGCCAACGATACGTCTGATCCCGCGAGCCCCGTAACTATGACCGCGCAGCTTAAATGGCTGCTCGATCCCGCCGCCGCCAACACCGTCGATGACGGTGCCGACAAGGCGCCGTTTAAGGTCTGCTTTGCCGAGCCGTTTATGGGGACGCAACTGACTGTTACGGTAACGCAGGCAAGCTACGGCCCTGGTGCAGAGGGCGTTTCTGCGGCGGAAGAGCCTGTGAACGGCAAGTTTGTCTCGCTCTACAGCCTGGGTTCGGGTAATGGTTCGTTCGACCTGGCCAACCGTCTGGAGTATAAAAAGACGGGTGAAGACGGCCAAGGCGACGGCAATGCCGTGTTCAACTTTGACCAGACTCATGCGCTGACGATCGTTAAAAAGACTACCGATGCTAGTGCCATGGGACAGACGTTCCGCTTTAAGGTGACGAAGACGGCGGAGGGAGCCTCTCCCGAGACGCGCGTGGTCGAGGTGAAGGTCGATAAGCAGCAGCCGGAAAACGGTGAGACCTGGTATGTCGGCAGCGTGCAGTTCGCCGCTCCGGCGGGCATCTATACCGTCGAGGAAGACACGAATTGGGCATGGCGCTACGAGGGCGAGCTGAGCACGCCGGGCAAGGCGTCCGGTAAATCTGCCGAGCTGACGATTTCGTCTGCTTCGAGCGCGGGCGATGCGGTGGTGACGTGCGTCAACACGCGCGCGAAGGACAAATGGGTCGATGGAGGCTCGCGTGCCAAGAATGTTTGGGAAAACGGCATGCTGGGGAGGGAGGACAAGGATGACTAAGCGCAAGCGGATCGTTGCCCTCCTTGTCGGCATCCTCCTTTTGGCCGGCGTCGTCGGCACCTTTGCGTGGCTTTCGGTTACGGGCGTGCTGGTCAACGAGTTTGGCTTTGGCTCGGTGGCGCCTTCGGTGGACGAGACGCTCAAGGACAACGTGAAAAGGGATGTCTCGGTAAAAAACACGGGCTCGGCTCCGGCATACCTGCGTGTCGCGGTGGATATCTACTGGCAGGATAAGGATGGCGCGCGCCTGTGGGATGAGCCGGTTGCCGGCACCGACTACACCATTGAGTGGGGCGATAAAGGCGATGCCTCCGCCACTAACAGACCTTCGTCTTGGGTTCTTGCGAGCGACGGGTTCTACTACTGGACGTCTTCTGTTAAGCCGCTCGACAAGACGGGCGTGCTCATCAAGAGCGTGTCCGAGAAGAAGGCAGACGGTAAAAACCTAGTCGTCGACATTTCGACCCAGGCGATTCAGTCTACGCCCGACGATGCAGTTAAAGAGGCATGGGGTTGCACGGTCAATGATGGCGTGCTGGTGCCGCCGCATGGAGGTGCGTAAGTATGGCATTCCCAATTCGCAAAGGTGTTGCGCGCTCCTTGCGTTGCATGGTCGCGGCCATTTTCTGCGTGGTCGCGCTCGCTGTTCCCGCCCGTGCGTTTGCCGATACTCCCGCGATTGCCTATGACGGAAATGCGCGCCAGCTGACGGTAACGGGGGCGACGGGCTCCTCGGGGGAGCCCGATCTGTTTCCCGCCTTTAAAGATCTAATGCCCGGCGATGCGCGCGAGCAGCAGATCGAGGTTCGTGCCACGGGCGTAAAGTCCCAGGTACGCGTGTTTGTGCGGGCCGTTGTCAATCACGAGACGGCACACCTGCTGTCGCCCATTACCTTAACGGCGTCGGCTGGCGATGCGTCTGACGGTTGGCTCCAGACGGGAACGCCGGGCAGCGTGTTCGCCTATCCCACGCAGGTCGCCACGTTCACGAGCGATGGCAGCACGGTGCTCAATCTGCAACTAAGTGTCCCGACGTCGGTGGGCAACGAGCTTGCCGACGCAAGCAAGACCATTCGCTGGGAAATCACCGCCGAGGACGATGGCGAGAAGATTCCCGTACAACCTGCTGGCAGTAAGAGCCCCGGTCTGTTTGGCCTGGCGGCAACCGGCGACAGCACGCTCGCATTGCTCTTGGTGTTGCTGACGCTTGCAATCATCGCTTTCATGGCCGCGCTGCTTTTATCCCGGAGGGATAAGCGTCAGGTCCATCTTCTAAACGCAACGCCCTCCCGGGCGGCGGGCACGAAGTTCCCTGCTCTACAGTCCTGCGCAAGACGAAGGCCACATTAAGTGGCCTTCTTTGCGT
>CALGZY010000255.1 GCA_937934355.1 uncultured Collinsella sp.
TTTTAGGGACTATTTCACCGCAACTGAGGGGTGGGATGTGGGGTTAGCGCTCGTAGATTAAGTTGCCGGCTAGGTAGGTGGCTTGGACTTTGGTGGCTTGGAGCTCTTGGGGGTCGATGGTGAGCGGGTTTTGGTCCAGGACTACCAGGTCGGCATACTTGCCGGGCTCCAAGCTGCCGAGGTTTTGCTCGTCGCCCGCTGCATAGGCGCTGCCCAGGGTGTAGTTGCGCAGGGCTGTTGCTGCATCGATGCGCTCGCTCGGCAGCCAGCCGCCCTCGGGCCAGTGGCTTTTGGGGTCCTGGCGCGTGATAGCCGTGTAGAGCACGTTCATGCTGGTAACAGCTGTGATAGGGCTGTCGGTACCGAAGGCTTGGCGAATGCCGCGCTGCTTATAGGTCGCAAACGGCCACATGATGCGGCTGCGCTCCAGGCCCAGATCGCGCTCGGGGCCGCCCGGGTCGAGTGTAATGTGACAGGGCTGGCTCGAGGCAACGACGTTAAGCTTGCGTAGACGATCGATGTCCTCGGGCAAGAGGTTCTCCAGATGCTCGAGCGTGTTATGACCGTGCTGGGGCAGGCCGTACAGTTCGGCGGCCTCCTCAAAGATTTCGAGCGCGGCATGGATGGCACCGTCGCCGATGACGTGGATGCGCACGGTGTGACCGCGCTCCGCGGCCGCCAGAACCAGCTTACGCATGCGATCGGCAGGAACTGTCAGACGGCCTCGGTCGCCCGGGAAACGCGGATTGGTATAGGACTCGGTGAGATACGCCGTGTGTTCGCTCGACACGCCGTCGAAGAACTGCTTAAAGCCCGGCGCCGAAAGCAGCGCGTTGTTCGCGTAACGTGCCTGGAGCTCTTCTAGACGCGACTGGTCATCCAGCAGCGTGGGGAACAGATGGGCACGAATGCCCAGCTTGCCGGCCGTCTGCAGTTTGTCGTAGACATCGTCGCGGATAAAATCGCAGCCCGGCATGGGCATGAGCGACATATCGCAGATTGAGGTGATGCCTTGCTCGGCCATACGCTTCATCTGGTCGGCGTAAGCGCTCGCGATGCGGTCCTCGCCCAGCCACTCAAGACAGCGCGGCAGCAGCTGCATAGCAGCTGCCTCGTGAGCAATGCCCGTGAGCTCGCCATTTGCATCTTTGTCGTAGCTGCCGCCCGCTGGCGGCTCGCTGTCGCGCGTGACGCCGAGCGCCTCGAGTGCGCGGCTGTTGAGCCAAAGCGTGTGCCCGTCGCCCGAATACATAGCGCAGGGACGATCGGGGAATGCCGCATCGAGCGACGCCTTGGTAGGATGCTCGGGCGGGTCCCAACGGTAGTCGCGCCA
>CALGZY010000256.1 GCA_937934355.1 uncultured Collinsella sp.
CGCCGAATGCTCGCCATCGAATTTTATCGATGGCCTATTTCAGACTGTAATGGGGTAGTTCTGTAGAGAATACCGTTGCCGCCGGTAACCAAGCGGTCGTAAAGACGGCTGCCCAGCTGGCCGAGGAGTCGGCAAAGCAGCTCAAGGACGCTCAGGCCGCCTACGATGCCGCCCAGAAAAAGGCCGACGCGGCGGGCCAGTCTCAAAAGCAGGCGCAGCAGCAAAAGAATCAGGCCTCGCAGGCCGTGACCGATAACGCCGCCGAGCAGAACGAGGCCGAGGTAGCCGCGCTTCAGGAGAAGATCGACGAGCTTAAGGCAGCCGTCGAAAAGACCGAGCAGCAGCAGAAGAAGCTGGGCGACCTGAACGATCAGCTCGATCAGGCCAACAAGAGTGTCGAGAATAAGACCCAGGCACTCAAGGATGCCAAGGCCAAGCAGGGCGAGGCCGAGAAGGCACTCAAGGATGCCCAGGCTAAGCTCGATGCCATGGGTATGGACAAGTACGAGGCCGCCAAGAAGGACGTCGAGGACGCGCAGGCAAAGCTTGATGCGGCGAATGCCGATGTGAAGACGGCCAAGGGTGAGCTCGATGCCGCTAAGACGGCTGTCTCCAATGCCGAGCAGGCAAAGAGCGATGCCGAGTCTGCTCTGACGTCCGCCCAGGCCAAGAAGCAGGAGACTGCCGCTGCCCTCGCCACCGCAACCACCGCACAGGCCAACGCCCAGAAGAAGCTGGACCAGGCACAGGCTGCGCTCGATGCCGCTACTTCTGGCACGGGCGTCGACCTGAAAGCGCTCGAGGCCGCCAAGAACGTTGCTGCCGGTGAGTTCAAGGACGCGCAGGCGGAGCTCAATGCCGCGACGGCTGCCGACGCCACCGCACAGGCGAATCTGCAGACCGCCCAGGCTGCTGTCACTGCCGCGCAAGAGAAAGCCAACGCCGCCAACGCTGCCGTTTCGTCCGCGCAGACCGCATACGACGAAGTCAGCGGCAAACTCGGCGACCTGACGAACAAGTACAACACCGCTAAGGCCGCGTACGATCAAGCCCAGCAGACCGAGGCAGACAAGAAGGCTGCCTACGATCAGGCCGTAAAGGATAGGGACGACAAACGAGCCGAGTACAAGGCGGCATGCGATGCCGCAGACGCTGCGGAGGCTGCCAGCGATGCCGCTAGCGCAGAGGTGGACAACCTTGAGCAGCAGATTGCCGTGCTCAAGTCCAACATGACTGTCGATCAAGACATCATCAATAATGGCATGCTCGGTTTTATGGCCTACATTAGCAACAGCAGCGATTTTACTGCCCAGCAGAAGGCCAATGCCAGCGCTGCATCGTCTATGCTCACTGGCGCGCCCAACAAGGACGAGCGATATGACAAGGCTAGCTGGTATGACAGCTATGTCGATCAGGATATGTCTCGCAAGACCAATCCGCTCTCTCTCGAGCAGCTGCGCAATGCGCTGACGTATCTCGATACTCAGAACAACATCCGCAAGGCCAACGGTCAGTCGGAGCTTAGCGTTAGCCTACGTATGACGGCTGCAGCAGCGCTCAACGCATCCTATTCATCGAATATTTGGGGACACTCGAATTTGTACTTCGATTCTAGTGAGAATCTCGCCGGTGGTGGCGGCGTCTACATGGGAGGCGAGACTGTCGACACACTCGGCTGGCCCTACACCGGTCTCTATACGGAGGAGAAGGAGCTGTTTGACCAAGAGGCTGCTACTAATAGCGACCTCGCAGCCCATCGCTACGATTCTGACTACATCTATTGGAACTATAACAACGTGTATTCGAAATGTGGCCACTATCTCAACATTATCGATGCGGGTAACGAGGCCATCGGCATCGCAACCGGTAGCGGTAAGAACACCGATTCCGAGGTAACTATTTTCGACTATAGCGGAAGCGCGAGCCAAAAAGACTTCACTGTCTCCGAGTTCAAGAAGCTCGTGAACAATTATATCGACTCTGCTTATAGCGCCGGCGGCACCCAGGCGCAAAAGCAACAGCTCAAGGAGCTTCAGAGCAAGCTCACTGAAGCACAGAAAAAGTTTGGAACTGCTAGCGCTGCCTATAACGCTGCACTCAACAAGCAGTTTGACGCTCAAGAGACCTTTAAAGCTGCCGATACGAGCATGAACACCGCCAAGGGCGAGTACGAGAGCGTTCAGGCTGCCACTGCAACCGCCAAGGGTGCCTATGATGCTGCCAAGAGCGAGCTCGATGCTTCTGGTATTGACATTGACGCTCTTCAGCAGAACCTCAATACTGCTAAGGCCGAGGCTGCCACTGCGCAGACTGCTCTCGACAAGGCCAACGCGACGCTCGCCGATTGCCAGACGAACGCCTCTAAGGCGTCGACTCGTAAACTGAATGCTCAGAGCGCCTACAACGCCGCCAAGGTAAAGTCCGACCAGGCCAGCGAGGCGTATGGCAACGCTACGGCTTCGGTCAAGGACCTTACCGCCAAGCTCGATGCCGCCAAGACGGATCTTGCGAACAAGCAGGGCGCGCTTGACGATGCCAAGAAGGCCGACGTTGCCGCCCAGTCTGGTGTAGGCAAGGCTCAGGCCGCAGATACGCACGCCGCGACCGCTCTTTCGGGCGCCAAGCAGGCAGTTGCCGCCAAGACGCAGGCCCTGTCCGACGCACAGGCGAAGGCCAAGGCCGCCGAGGACGAGCTTGCCACCGCAAACAAGGCCTTCGAGCGCTTCGCCGGTGCCCAGAAGGCGGTCGACGACGCCAAGGCCGCCTATGACGCTGCCGTCGCCGGTGTCGCCGATGCCCAGAAGCAGCTCGAGGCCGCCAACGAAGCCGTCGTCGATGCGAACCTCGATATCGTCAAGGCCAAGGCCGAGCTTGCCAACGATGAGGCACTCAAGGCCGATCTTGAGGCCGTCGACCACAAGGCATCCCTTGCCGCGGGCACGACGGGCAACGAGAAGCTGGTCAAGCTGAACGCTGCCTACGCTCGCTACAAGGCTGCCGTCGATGCTGCCGCTGGTCTCAAGGCTGCCCTGAGCGATGCCGATGCCAAGCTGTCCGACGCCAACGACGCCTATGCCGCCGCGCTTGCCGAGCTTGACGATGCCAAGGATGCCCTGGCTGCCGCGCAGGCCGAGTACGACAAGTATCATCCCAAGGCTGAGCCGCAGGCCAAGGATCAGGTTGCGCAGGCTGCTGCAAAGGCTCCTGTCGCCAAGAAGAAGGCAACGTCGGCCGCGCTCGCCCAGACTGGCGACAATTCCGCTCTTGCGGGCGAGGTGTTCGTCATCGGCGGTATCACCCTCGTGGCCGCTGGTGTGACGCTGAGCGATCGTCGTCGCAAGCAGATGTAGCGTTTCGAGCGTAGTTTCTGCAACGAACTTCAATTCATAACGGGACCGTCTCGTTAGCCAAACGATAAGGCCGGCGCGCTGTTAAACGCAGCGCGCCGGCCTTTCTTTGTTTCGATATCAAAAAGCCCGGTCGGCAGCCGCAAAAGCTACCGACCGGGCAAGCCGTAGGCAATATGGTTGCTGTCGAGCAGCTGCTCGACTTAGCCCAGCAGGCTTAAGCCCACGGAGACAAATGCCAGGATAACGCCGACGATGGACTCGCCACCGAGCAGGCCGCTGGCGACAACCAGGCCCTGTTCCTGGAAGGCGGCGTCCTTGGCAGCCCTCTCTTCGTCAGAAAGACCAGCGGTGGCGTCGCGGTGGGCGGACCACTTGTCGTAGGCGAGTTTGACGCAGGAGCCCAGGAATGCCGTGAGTGACATGTAGAACGGCAGGTACACGCCCAGGCCGATCATCATGGCCGGAATGCCGAGCCAGTACATGACGATGCCGGCGATAAAGCCGCCAACGAACCACGGTACGCTCGGGATGCCCGAGACCATGGTGGCGACGACGCTTGCCTGCGCGGCAACAAAGCTCTTGTCGGGGCCAAAGGCGTCCGGACCATAGGCGGTGACGAGCGCGACCATGACGGCTGCGGCGACCAGGGCGCCCACGATGCCGCCGATGGCTTGGCCGATCCACTGCGCACGCGGGTTGGTGCCCAGCACGGCGCCGGCCTTAAAGTCGTTCATGACGTCGCCCGCAAGGCCGCACGCCACGGCAACGATGCCGGCGATAAAGAACAGCTTGACCTGAGCGATCTGTGCGAAGGCAGCCACGATGAGCATAACGATGAGGCCAAAGATCTCCATGGGGTCGATGCCCGTCTGGCCGCAGCTCTGTGCGCTCATGATGGTGGTGACAAAGGTGAACAGCGTCACGATGACGGCCGGAACGGGGCCAAGGTCAAGCACGATGGCGATGATCACGGCGATGGCGGCAGCGCCCAGGCCGATGATGCCGGCGTCGAGCTTAAGGGAGCCCGAGATGAGCGACTGCTCGTCGGTGTCGGTGGAGCTGTCGGCGGCAAGACCGCGGACGATACCGGCGACCTGCGGCAGGATGTCCTTGAGGACGACGGCGACGCCAAAGCCTATCATGAGGCCCATGCCCAGGGACTTGACGATGCCCTGCGCAGTCACAACGTCGAACAGACCGGCAGCGGTGCCACCCACGATGATGCCAAAGTTGCCCAGCAGCGCGCCGGCAAACCAGAACGCGACGGGGGCGAAGCCCACCAAAAAGCCGATGGACAGCAACATGGGCGAGTTGTAGATGGCAAAGGTCACGCCGGGAATATTGAGCGTGCACAACATGCTGGGCACCACGCCCAGAGCGTCGCGAAGCACGCTGTAGATGCCTGCGATGGCCATGGAACCAAAGAGCTGCTTGCCGGTCTTGCCGCCGGCCTCGGTGGCGCGCAGGGTCTGAGCTGCGGCGTTGCCGGTGGGGAACTCCAGCGCGGCGTCCACGATAAAGTGACGGTGGATGAGCGCTGTCGCCAGAAGGCCCAAGATGGTGCCGGCGAGTGCCACGATAAACATGTCGAGCCAGCTGATCTGATCGGCATAGCCCAGCATCCAGGCGCCCGGGATGGTAAACGCCAGACCGCCGGCGACCATGGCGCCCGCGGACATGATGGTGTGGGTGACGTTGGTCTCGTTGAGGCTGGCGTTGCCCATGAGCTTCAGGAAGAACAGCGAAATGACGGCAGCGAAAATGATCGGCCAGGGGAGGGCGCCCATCTTGAGGGCGGTATAGGCCGAGCTTGCCGTGATGATCACGCAGCCAAGGACGCCGATGACGACGCCGCGCAGCGTGAGTTGACCGCGCATCGAGGTGCGGTTCGAGGGATTGCTCATATAGAACTCCTTTGCGTATATCCGCTTCCCCCGGGAGCGCCGCTACGGATACGGCGCGGGAAGTCGGGTTACCAAGGGCCGCCGCGTGAGCTCGCGCGCGACCGCGCACCAGTATAGCCGCACGGCAGCTCATTTGGGACGGGGATTTAAAAATCATTAGGTACGCAATGATTTTTAAATCCCCGTCCCAGAATAATCATCGGGATATACTGCTGGGCAGACGAAAGGAGCGTTGACGATGCTTAATGGATGCGCATATATATTGACGGTTGACGTGGGCAACACGTTCATTCGCTTTGGCCTGTTTGCCGAGGATTCGGCCGCGGCGCAGGAGCGCCCGCTCGCGACGTGCGAGATCACGACGCCGTCGAGCATTACGGCAGACGAGGCGCGCATGAGGCTCGCGCAGGTCATGGGCGCGCTGTCAGCCGATGCGGGCGTGCCGGGTGTGCTCGTTCCCGCGGCCGCAGTGCTGAGCTGCGTGGTACCGGCGCTCGAGCGCCCGTGGAAGACGGCGCTTTCCCGCATCTGCACGGGGCGCGTGCTCACGGTGGGGCCGGGCCTCAAGACCGGCATGCCCGTGCACTACGATGACCCGGCCGAGATCGGCCCCGACCGCATCGCCGATGCCGTGGCGGCTCGCGCCGTCTACGGCTCGCCGTGCATCGTGATCGACCTGGGCACGACGACCAATATCGAGGTCATCGACGCGCGCGGCACCTTTGTCGGCGGCGTTATCGCGCCGGGTCTGGCGCTCGGCGCCCGTTCGCTTTCGGCGGCAGCAGCGCGCCTACCCCAGGTTGAGCCCTCGGCGCCGACACACGTCATCGGCCGCAACACGCGTGAGGCCATGCGCTCGGGCGTGGTTTTGGGCGAGGTGGCCCGCATCGACGGCATGCTCGACATGGTGCTTGCCGAGATGCGCGCGACCAAGG
>CALGZY010000257.1 GCA_937934355.1 uncultured Collinsella sp.
TTTGAGCCGTGGGGTCGACGCCCGAAAGCTTGGCAAGCCACTTGCCCCAGAAGAAGAACGTCGCGGCCGAGCCAAAGGCAAGTACCATGATCATTAGCACGTTGCCGGTCTGCGCAAACGCCACCAGGGCGCCCCACTTGGACACGAGCATGCCAAACGGCGCCACAAACATGCCCATAATGCCCAGCATCATCAGACGCGTCAGGTGCGGCATGCGGCTGAACATGCCGTCCATGTCCTCGATATCGCGGCTGCCGATATGGTGCTCGGCGGTGCCTACGCACAGGAACAGCAGCGACTTAGCCACCGTGTGGAACAAGATCAGGAAGATGGCCGCCCATACGGCCTCGGGCGCGCCGACACCCAGGCAGGCACTGATGAGACCCAAGTTGGAAATGGTGGAGAACGCGAGCACGCGCTTGGCATTGCTCTGCGAGATGGCCATGAGGGCCGCGAGCAAAAACGTGATGGCACCCACACTCGTAACCATAAAGCCGGTCACGGGATAGATGGCATAGAGCGGGCTCAGCTTGACCATTAGGAACACGCCGGCTTTGACCATGGTGGACGAATGCAGCAGGGCGCTCGTGGGCGTGGGAGCAACCATGGCGCCGAGCAGCCAGGTATGGAACGGCATCTGCGCGGCCTTGGTAAGGGCGGCGAGCGACAGCAGAACGACCGGCATCACCAGCAGCGCGGATTGCGCGGTTCCGGCGCCGGAAAGCTCGATCATGCCCGAGATGGTCAGCGGCATGCCGTTAACGTGCAGGTACATGAGTCCGGCCAAAAACGCGATGCCGCCCAGCATGTTGAGGATGATCTGGGTGAAGGCGTTCTTGACGGCCTCGGGCGTGCGCGTGTAGCCAATCATGAGAAACGAGCACACGGTGGTGATTTCCCAGCCGCAGAACAGCCACTCAAGGTTGTCGCTCGTCACGATGAGGAACATGGCTGAGAGGAACAGGAACATAAGCGCCAGGAACTGCGGGCGACGGTCGGGCGCGGTCTGCCCGCGCAGCGCAGCCTCGTGCTCGTCATGGGCCTGGAAGTCCTTCATATAACCCAAGGCATACACGCAGATCAGGCTGCCGACGATACCGACGGCGAGGACCATGATCACGCTCATGTAGTCCAGGTAGAGCGGCGTCGCCGTGACGGCTTCGGCCGCGGGCAGCGTCATGGCTGCAAAGGCAAGCGAGCCCACCAGCTGGACTATGCCGAGCACCGTGGTGAGCGCGTTCCTATATTTGTACGCGTTGCACAGGATGACGGCGCACAGGATGACGTCGATGACGGAACTGATGATCGAGAGCACATGCGAGGTGCCGGGGGCAACCTCAAAGCTCTGCGGACCCGTGCCAAAAAACATGACGGCGACTACAACTGTCACCGCCATAATAATGCCGGAACCTATGAGCCCCACCGCATCGCGGGCGCGGTCACCGCGCGCGAGCAGCATGCTCAGCGCCGGTACCAGCGGAAACAGGGTAAGGAAATACAGTAGCGTCATACCATCACTCCCCCATGCAAAAACGCTGCAATTGTTTAACGTTATAGCTCAATTGAGGAGCAGCGGCGGCAGGTTTTCGGTCAACTGGGGAGTTTTAGGCGTACGGGGTAAGGGCACGTCCGCTTTGGAGCAGTGGGGCGACGCTCCCCTATCGCAGCGACAGGCGCGCGGGCCACTGCGCGCGGTTTATTGGCCACTTTGGAGGATGTCCCGACAGGCTCGCGCCGGTCCAAAAAGTTGGCGCGGCAAGAAAAATGCGCCCCTGTGGGCGCACCATCCCGTTCGCTATTCCGCCTTTTTAACGCGCGGCTTGCGACCGCGCGGCTTATCGACCAGTGCGGACTCACCGCTCTCGCGGTACTGGCGGCACCAAGCCTTGACCGAAGACTCGCTGGGAATCTTGTGCTTGATCATGGCCTCGCGAACCGTCAAGCCGTTTTCCAGACGGTCCTTAACCACAGCGAGCTTTACGTCGTACGAATAGGTGTGATGATGCGAACCGGCATTGAGAACGGCGTCGGCACCGCCCACGGCATACGCGCGGGCCCACTGACGAGCCGTGGCCTGGGGAATGCCAAGCTCCGCGGCGAGGGCGCGATGACCGACCCCCTCTTGGAGGATCTCGACGGCGCGCTGCCTAACCTCGGGCGCATGCGTGCGAGTCCTAGTTGCTTCCGACATACCTGCCACTTCTTAGCCTTAACCGTTAATCTGCCTTCTTACGTGCAAGTTAGATAGTAGCATTTTACTGTTTGCTCAAAGCAGTTAATTAAAATAGACGCGGCATTATCTGGGCATTTGGCACCAAATTACGACATATCTTTATCGATTATTTACGCTGGTAGCTGACTCACAGCTAATCGTCATTCGCTTGTCAACAAAATTGGCATCTCTTTATGTCCTTTGGTATAGAGGATATAGTTATTAACCCTCCCCCAATAATTTTGAGTGATCTGCAAGGTAGTAGACGCCCTCACTCCTCATGATTACCGCGCATTGCCATCCACCGGAGCAAAACAAAAAGGGCGGGACCTGCTGCGCTTGCAGGCCCCGCACCGGTTGACACCCGACGGGACACAGCCGGGCGAGGCGGATCCGCGCTACCGCCCCGCCTGGCCGCGATGTTCAACTACAGCTCGTTGGCCGCGTGATACGCCGTGCGAATGGCGCTCGCAATGTCGGCG
>CALGZY010000258.1 GCA_937934355.1 uncultured Collinsella sp.
AACTTGCGGTGGAATAGTTCTCGTTTTTGGCTATTTGCTGCCCAAACAGGAACTATTCCACCGCAACTTATAGGGGGAGAGGGGTCACATGGTCTGTTTTCCTCTGTCCCCCAGGAATTACTTGGGGCTAGAGCTCTAGCGTGAGGGTGACGGGGCAGTGGTCGCTACCGAAGATGTCGCCACGGATACCGGTGTCGCGTACGTTGTCGGCGATTGCGTCGCTTACCAGGAAGTAGTCGATGCGCCAGCCTGCGTTGTTCTTGCGGGCATTAAAGCGGTAGCTCCACCAGCTGTAGACGCCCTCGACGTCGGGGTTTGCCGCGCGCCAGGTATCGGTAAACCCGGCGTTGAGCAGCTCGGTAAACTTGCCGCGTTCTTCGTCCGAAAAGCCGGCGTTGCCGCGGTTGGACTTGGGGTTCTTAAGGTCGATCTCCTCGTGTGCCACGTTAAAGTCGCCGCAAGTTACGACGGGCTTGCCGGTCTCGCGCTCAAGCGCGCTCAAAAAGCCGCGGTAGGCATCGTCCCAGGCCATGCGCACATCGATGCGCGCGAGTTCGTTTTGCGCGTTGGGCGTGTAGACATCCACAAACCAAAACTTGTCGAACTCGAGCGCACAGACGCGGCCCTCGGTTGCGGCTTGGGCGACGAGCTCGGCCGCCTCGCCCTCGCCGGCGTAGGGTAGCAGCGCGTCGGCGTGCAGCACGCGCAGTGGTTCCTGGCGGCTAAAGACCGCGGTACCTGAATAGCCTTTACGCTCGGCGTAGCTCCAGGTTTGGTGATAGCCGGGCAGGTCAATATCGATCTGGCCTTCTTGCAACTTGGTCTCTTGCAGCGCCAGGATATCGACGTCGAGTTCTTGCGCGATCTGGATAAAGCTCGGGTCCTTTTTGAGCACGGCGCGCAGGCCGTTGACGTTCCACGAGGCGAAAGTGTAAGTCTGAGGCATGGTGTCCTTTCGACGGGGTTGGCAGGCTTAAGATTAACGCAACAAGAGCGGGGCGGAGTCCGCGAGTGATGGTGCGAACGCCGCCGTCCCGGAGACACGGACGGAGGACATATATGACGCAGGCAATATCAAACCCCAAACAGGCCTCCGCCGCCCTGGCGGATCTGTTTGACACCCACAAGCGCGTGGTCTTCTTTGGCGGCGCGGGTGTTTCCACGGCAAGCGGCATCCCCGATTTCCGCAGCGTGGACGGTCTGTATCACCAGCAGTTTGCCTATCCGCCCGAGACCATGCTGTCGCATAGCTTTTACGAGGCGCATCCTGCGGAGTTCTTCGACTTTTACCGCACCAAGATGATCGCGCTTAACGCTAAGCCCAACCGCTGCCACACCAAACTGGCCGAGCTGGAGCGCGCCGGCAAGCTCGACGCCGTGGTGACGCAAAACATCGACGGCCTGCATCAGATGGCCGGCTCACAGCGAGTGTTTGAGCTGCACGGATCGGTCCATCACAACATTTGCCAGTCGTGCGGCGCGGTCTATAGCGCCGAGTGGATTTGCTCGCGCGAGCACGAGGATGCCGCGGGCGTGCCCGCGTGCCCCGCGTGCGGCGGCCGCATCAAGCCCGATGTGGTGCTCTACGAAGAGCCACTCGACGAGCATGT
>CALGZY010000259.1 GCA_937934355.1 uncultured Collinsella sp.
GCCATCTTTGTGGGCGCTTGGAGCTCCGAGCCGCTTGGCGATTATGTTGCCGGCCCCAACCACACGCTGCCGACCGGGGGTACGGCCATGTTCTCCAACCCGCTTTCGGTCGAAGAGTTCGTTAAGCGCTCGAGTGTCATTTGCTATACGCCCGAAGGCCTGCTCTCCGATGCACCCGCCACACAGCGTCTGGCCGAGGCCGAGGGCCTGTGGGCGCACGCGCTCTCTGCCGCTCTGCGTCGTCGCGTGCTGGAGCAGGGCGAGGATGCCGTGAGTGCCGAGTCGCTGGCTGCGGCCGACCTGACCAAGGTCGCCTGGCCGGGCGACGCCGTGGCGACGGTTGCTGAGGGCGTGGACCTGGCGGCGGCTGCGGGCGGTGCCGCTGGCGCGACCGGCGAGGAGGTCTAACATGGCCGAACTCACGCCGCGCATGAAGGAGCTCGTCCAGCCCTACTTGACCGGCATCGAGCCCTACGATCCCAACTTTACGCCCACGCGCATCAATCTTTCGGCCAACGAGAACACCTATCCCGTGCCGGCCGGCGTGCGCGAGGCGGTTGATGCGGCCTTGGCTGCCGCACCGCTCAACCGCTATCCCGATCCCATGTCCAACGACCTGCGCGACGAGCTTGCTGCCTGGCATGGCGTGACGCGCGAGAACATCTGCGTGGGCAACGGCGGCGACGAGCTACTCTATAACTTCCTGCTGGCGTTTGGCGGCGCGGGGCGGATCCTGCTCAACTGCCCGCCGTGCTTTAGCGAGTACGCGTTCTTTGCGTCGCTCTGTCAGACCGAGGTGCGCGACGTGTGGCGCGACCCGGCGACCTTTGAGCTCGACCAGGCGGCGGTGCTTGCGGCGGCTCCCGAGTGCAATCTGGCGATCGTGACCTCGCCCAACAATCCCACGGGTGACGTGGCGCCGCTCGACTTTGTTGCGGCTCTGTGCGATGCCTGCCCCGGCATGGTGATGGTCGACGAGGCCTACGTGGAGTTTGCCGATGATTCGTTTGGCGCGGCCACCACGGCGCAGGGGCTTATCGCCGAGCATCCCAACCTGGCGATTCTGCATACGCTGTCCAAGGCGTTCGGCGCCGCCGGCACGCGTCTGGGCTATGTGATCGCGGCGCCCGAGGTCATCGATGTGTTTGCGGCGATTCGCCAGATCTACTCGGTTAACGTGCTGAGCCAGGCCGCCGCGCTTGCCTGCGTGCGTGCCCGTGATGCCTACGCACCTGTGGTGGCGCAGGTCGCATCCGAGCGCGAGCGCGAGTTGTGTGCCCTGCGCGCAATGGCTGCCGAGGGTCTGCCCGTGGAGGCGTGGCCGAGCGCGGCGAACTTTGTGCTTGTGCGCACGCCGCATGCCACGCGCGTGCGCGAGCGTCTGCGCGACGAGTATTCAATTTTGGTGCGCGACTTTAGTTACGCGCCGGGGCTCGCGGACTGTCTGCGCATTACCGTAGGCACCCCGCAGGAAAACGACGAGGTGCTGGCCGTGTTTGCCGCGCTGGTGAAGGAGGAGATGTAGATGGGCCGTTATGCCGAGGTGACCCGCAAGACGGGGGAGACCGATATTGTCGTCAAGCTCGACCTGGATGGAACCGGTACGTGCGATATCTCGACC
>CALGZY010000260.1 GCA_937934355.1 uncultured Collinsella sp.
GCGGCACCGCCGGCGGCGATATTAGGGCAGCTCACGTTGATCTCGTAGCCGGCAGCCCAGGGGCACAGCTCGACATACATCTCAAGTGCGCGGACAAACTCGTCAACGGAGTGGCCGGCAACCTGACAGATGACCTGGCAGCCGTCCTTGGAAAGCTGCTCGAGCCACGGACCGGACTCACGGGCAAAGGCGGCCACGCCGGGGTTCTGAAGGCCCACGGAGTTAATCATGCCGCCGGGAATCTCGGCCATACGGGGCGCGGGATTGCCGGGCCAGGGCTCGGCAGCGCAGCCCTTGGTGGTGATGGCGCCCAACTGGGAAACATCAAAGAAGTTCTGGAACTGCCAGCCGTAGCCAAAGGTACCGGCTGCGGTGTTGATGGGGTTCTGCATCTTGACGCCGCCGAAATCGACGGCCATGTTCACGGTACCCACTAGAAGACCACCACCTTGGAAGCATCGAACACGGGGCCGCACATGCAAGCACCCTTCATACCGTCGACCGTCTCGACATTGCAGGTGTTGCAGGCGCCAAAGCCGCAGCTCATCATGCGCTCGAGCGACACCTCGCAGTACGCACCGGCCTCGGCGGCAGCGGCGGCGACCTTCTTCATCATGACGGCGGGACCGCAGCTGGCGACATAGTCGTAGCCGCCCTCGCCGAGCAGCTCGGCGGCAGGATCGGTGCAAAAACCATGCGTGCCCAGCGTGCCATCGTCGGTGCACACGTTAACCGTGGCGCCCAGCGCGCGGAACTCATCGACACCCACGGCCTTGGAAGCGTTGCCAAAGCCCAAGCACACGTCGACGGCAACACCCTGCTCGGCAAGCAGGCCGGCAAGGCACAGCACGGGCGGAACGCCGATGCCGCCCGCCACGAGCAGCGCCTTCCTGGTGCCCTCGGGCACAAGCCAGCCGCGGCCGCCAGGGCCCAACAGGTTGGACTTGGAGCCGGGGGCCATCTGCGACAGGCGACGGGTGTCGTCGCCCACGACGGCGTACCACAGCTCGACGGTGCCGGCCTCGGCATCGGCGCGGTAGTAGCTCAGGGGCACGCGAAGCAGCGAGGACGCATCGCCGGGCACGGCAATGTTCACAAACTGACCGGGCTTGAGCGCACTTGCAAGCTTGGGGGCCGAGATGACGAGCGAGAAAATGCCGTCGGCAATCTCCCGGTTCGAGACGACCTCGAAGTCGTGCATGCGTGCAGTGGAAGGTGTGGGCATAGACGCTCCAATCCCCCATGCGGTTGCATGGTTCAGGCGAACAGAAAGCGCGGCACCGCAAGGGCACCGCGCACAAAAGCGATAAGGCTATGCTAGCAGATGCAGCCGTCGGCGAGCGTCTGCTTACCGCCGACAAACACATCGGTGGCACGACCGGTAAGCGTGCGGCCGGCGAAACCGGAGTTCTCGGCGCGCGACTCGTAACCGTCCTCGCCGACCGTCCAGGTGGCGGACGCGTCGAACACGGTCAGGTCGGCGACGGAGCCCGCCTTGACCTGAACCTGGTCGAGGCCCAGGATCTCGCGCGGCTTGATGGCCATGAGCTCGACCATGCGGCCCATGCTCATCTTGCCCGTGTTGACGAGCTCGGTGAGTACGAGCGACAGCGAGGTCTCGAGGCCGATCATACCAAAGGGCGCAAGCTCGAACTCGCGGGCCTTTTCCCACGGGGTGTGGGGAGCGTGATCGGTGACGATAACGTCGACGGTGCCGTCGATGACGCCCTGACGGATGGCCTCGGCATCCTCCTCGGTACGCAGCGGCGGATTGACCTTGAGCGAGGTGTTGTAGGTCTCGTCCAGGTCGTTCTCGGTCAGGAACATGTGGTGCGGGGTGGCCTCGCAGGTAACCTGAACACCAGCGGCCTTACCGGCACGCACGATCTCCAGGCCATGGGCGGTGGAGATGTGCTGGATATGCAGCTTGGCACCGGTCAGCTTGGCGATCTCGATGTCGCGGGCGATCTGGAGCTCCTCGCCGGCAGCCGGCCAGCCCTCGAGGGCCAGACGGGTCGAAACCTTGCCCTCGTTGATCTGGCCGTGACCGACCAGGTCTTCGTCCTGGCAGTGGCTCATAAAGACCTTGCCGAACATCTTGCCGTAGTCCATGCAGCGACGGAGCATGCCCGCGCCCTGCACGCCGCGACCGTCATCGGTAAAGGCGACGGCGCCGTGGGCGACCATGTCGCCCATCTCGGACATGGCCTCGCCCTTAAGACCGCGGGTCATGGCGCCCGACGGATAGACGCGGCAGTGACCGACCTCGGCAGCACGGGACTTAACGAACTCCACGACGGTGCCGTTATCGGTAACGGGATCGGTGTTGGGCATGGAGCACACGCCGGTAAAGCCGCCCTTGGCAGCTGCGCGGGTGCCGCTCTCGATGTCCTCTTTGACCTCGTAGCCGGGCTCGCGAAGGTGAACGTGCATATCCACCAGGCCGGGGACGAGGTACTTGCCGGAAAGGTCACGGACCTCGGCTCCCTCGACGGCGAGATTCTCGCCGACCTCGGCGATCTTGTCGCCGTCAATCAGGACGTCAACGACACCGTCAAGCTCGACAGACGGGTCGACGACGTGGGCATTCTTAAGAAGCAAGGCCATTATCGGCACCTCCAAGCAGCAGATACAGGATAGCCATACGCACGCAGATACCGGCGTAGACCTGCTCCAGGATAACGGAGCGTTGCGGGTGGTCGGCCATATAGGAGTCGAACTCGACGCCGCGGTTGATGGGGCCCGGGTGGCAGATGATCGCATCGGGCTTCATGAGCTTCTCGCGGTCCTTGGTCAGACCGAAGAGCTTGTGGTACTCACGAATGGTCGGGAACGGGGCACCCTCGAGGCGCTCCTGCTGCACGCGCAGCATGTAGACGACGTCCAGCTCGGGCAGGACGGAATCGAGGTCGCTCGTCACGTGGTCGCAGCCCAGGACCTCGGGCGCCGGCGGCAGCAGCGTGCCGGGGGCGACGGCGTAGGTCTCGCAGCCCATGATCTTAAGAGCGGGGATCAGCGAGCCGCAGACGCGGGAGTGCGCGATATCGCCGACAACGGCGACCTTCAGACCGTGGAAGTCACCCTTGTGCTCCCAGATGGTGTACAGGTCGAGCAGAGCCTGCGTGGGGTGGTTATGCTTGCCGTCACCGGCGCAGATGACGCTCGCGGGCGAGTTCTGCGTGACGATGTAGGGAGCGCCGGCGTGCTTATCGCGCACGACGATGCAGTCGATCTTGTAGGCGTTGAGGGTCTCGACGGTGTCGACGAGGCTCTCGCCCTTGACCGTAGAGGTCGAGGAGCCGCCAAAGTTGAGGCTGTCGGCCGAAAGGCGCTTCTCGGCGAGCTCGAAGGAGCTGCGGGTGCGCGTCGAGGGCTCGTTGAACATGTTGACGATGGTCTTGCCCTTGAGCGTGGGGACCTTCTTGATGGCACGCTCGTTGACCTCGGAGAACGCCTTGGCGGTCTCGAGGATGAGCTTGATGTCCTCTTCGGAGTACTCGGTAATGTCGATCAGGTGCTTATGGTTGAACGCCACGGTACTACTCACCTCCCAGCGGCGCGGAGCCCACGTGGGAACCCGGCGCGACGTCGTTAATCTCGACGGCGGTGTGGCCGTCGACTTCCTTCATATATAGATGCACGTTCTCCTCATGCGACGAGGGAACGTTCTTGCCGACAAAGTCCGGCGAGATGGGGAGCTCGCGGTGGCCGCGGTCAACGAGGACTGCCAACTCAATGCGGCTCGGACGGCCCAGGTCCATGACGGCGTCGAGAGCGGCGCGGATGGTACGACCCGTGTACAGGATGTCGTCCACCAGCACGACGCGCTTGCCGTCGACGCTAAAGGGAATGTTGGTGGCGTGGATCGCGGGAGCGAAATTGGTCGCATAGTCATCACGGTAGAAGCTGATGTCCAGGCTGCCGAGCGGAACTTCGACGCCCTCGATCTCCTTGATCTCCTCGGCGAGCTTCTTTGCCAGAAGGTCGCCGCGCGTGACGATGCCGACCAGAGCGAGGTCTTCACAGCCCTCGTTGCGCTCGAGAATCTCGTGCGCGATGCGGGTCATCGCTCGATTGACGGCGGTCTCGTCCATGATGACCGCCTTGGGGGAAGTCGTGCCCATCGATCTCCTTCCTCACATGTCTTGACTGCTGACACAGTCAAAAAAATAGATGCCCGACCGCTCAAAGCGGACCAGACACCCACAGGAAGTACTGCTCATTGACAGCTATGTAATTCCATGTGGGTATCTCGTACCCCTTTAATGGTCGAGGCATAGTGTAGCCAACCTCGAGCTCAAATGCGAGCATAAATACTAGTCAATCCGTAAACGGAGCCAATAGCTCCATAAACCTATATATATTTGTGGGACGCGCTTGAAAACCTTGTTGCGAGCTGGCATAATCCCCTCTGCTGCACGCAAATCGGATCTACGTCCAGGGCCGTAGCGTGGGCACTATCGCCAAAAGAGGAATATCTCTGTGTAGATTGCGCACAGGGAGCGACTTCTGTGCTATAGTTCAGGCTTGTTTGTTAACGCGACATGTTCGTTTGTCGCCCAAGGAGGGTCAGTTATGTCCAAAGTTTGCGAAGTTTGCGGTAAGCACCCCGTTGCCGGTCGCTCCATCAGCCACTCTCACCGCGTCACCAACCGTAAGTTCCGCCCCAACATCCAGCGCGTCTACGTCATCGTCGATGGTCATCGTCGCAAGATGAACGTTTGCTCCACCTGCCTCAAGTCCGGCAAGGTTGCGCGCTCCTAAATAAGGTCTTACCAACAAGTACCTCGGACTCTCCGGGTCAAAGACCTCGCGTTCATATAGAACTTACCAAAGGAGCCCTCCCCTACGGAGGGTTCCTTTTTGCACTCATTGGGGACAGACTTACATGAGTGCTTTCACGCATTGGGGACAGACATGAAGCACGCATGCGACGCACTGACTGGCTCCGGCCCCTGCCTCACGCAGCATCCTTCCAGCCTGCAGTTGCCTTGGTCACGCTTGTAGCGCCGATGCCGGTGATACGGGCAATTTGCTTGACCGTGAGATGTGCCCGCCTAAGCCTCAGCAGACACGCATCACGATCGGGGCGTGGCAGGGCTTTGAGCAGTGCAGGATCTATGCTCGGCAGAACTTCGCGCGCAACGGAAAGGGCCTCCTCATCGGGGATCCGCCGGCGTGGAAGAACCTCCATTGACCAGATGCGCCCGGCAACTTCCTCGAGATGCTCGCAATAGCAACGGGAGCCACCGACAATATCGAGCATAGGAGCCGCATCACAGATGTCAAAGGGATCATAGCCCAGCTGATACGCCTTATAGCTTGACCAGCGGTACGCATCGAGCGAGTCAAGCGCACCCTTCACGGGATTGAGATGAATATAGTCGAGCAGCTGCACCGCCTGCGTGTCCGACTCAACCGCGACCCGCGAATAGCGATTGTCAAACAGATGTCCCGTTCTCCCCGTTTTTCCATTGAAATACTTAGCATATGCCGTCAGCGCGCACTGCATTGCCTTTGAAAGGTTGTCAAATGGGTCATCAACCATCAAATGGAAGTGATTGTCCATAAGGCACCAAGCCAACACCGCCACTTCATGGCGCGCAAACCTGTCCGAGATATCCGATAAGAAACGATAACGGTCGGAGTCATCTTCAAAAATAATCTGTTTGGAGTTGCCGCGGTCAAAGACGTGGTAATAGCCGGTGATCGAAACGGGGCGGGCGCATCGGGGCATAATCTCTCCTTTCAAAACTGTTCAGGCAACACCTAAAAGGAGAGAAGCAACGCGAAATGCTGAGCCTGCAACCTATTTATATCCAATAAGCGGCAATAACAGGCCCAGAACGGCAAAATGGCAAAACGATGTCTGTCCCAAATGAGTGAAAGCACTCATGTAAGCCTGTCCCCAACGAGCGGGGCGGTGGAGCAGGCAAATAGTTTTAGTTAAAACGTTTCAGTTTATTGAAGCGTTTTAGTGTGCCTTTTAGAGGAATCTTACCGTTCGCCGAATAATTTCTTGCTATCATGCAAGGCGTAGGGTAAATCTCCGATCGCAAGGAGACACAAATGGTGAAAAAGTCACCGGAAAACACTACTCCCGCAATTGTGGACAACGTAGAGGCGCTTGAGGCTAAGCTCGCTCAGATGCGAGAGGCCCAGGCGCTTTTTGCTACGTACACGCAGGAGCAGGTCGACAAGATCTTCTATGAGGCCGCCATGGCCGCCAACAAGGCTCGTATCCCGTTGGCGAAGATGGCCATCGAGGAGACCGGCCGCGGCGTTCTTGAGGACAAGGTCATCAAGAACCACTACGCCGCAGAGTACATCTACAACGCTTACAAGAACACCAAGACCTGTGGTGTCCTGGAGCGCGACGAGGCTTACGGCATCACCAAGATCGCCGAGCCCATCGGCATCGTGGGCGCCGTCATCCCGACGACCAACCCCACCTCCACCGCGATCTTCAAGACGCTGATCTGCCTAAAGACCCGCAACGCCATCATCATCTCCCCGCACCCGGCTGCCGCCAAGTGCACCATCGCCGCCGCCAAGCTCGTGCTTGACGCCGCCGTCAAGGCCGGCGCCCCCGAGGGCATCATCGGCTGGGTCGATGTCCCCTCCATCGAGCTGACTAACATGGTCATGCGCGACGTCGACATCATCCTCGCCACCGGTGGCCCGGGCATGGTCAAGGCCGCTTACTCCTCGGGCAAGCCCGCCCTGGGCGTTGGCGCCGGTAACACCCCGGTCGTCATCGACGACACCGCCGACGTGCTGCTCGCCGTCAACTCCATCATCCACTCCAAGACCTTCGACAACGGCATGATCTGCGCTTCCGAGCAGTCCGTGACCGTCATCGACAGCATCTATGACCAGGTTAAGGCCGAGTTCCAGAAGCGCGGCTGCTACTTCGTCAAGCAGGGTGCCGAGATGGAGGCCCTGCGTGCCGCCATGTTCAAGAACGGCGCTCTCGATCACCGCATCCCCGGCATGGCCGCTGCCAAGATCGCCGAGCTCGCCGGCATCGAGGTTCCCGCCAAGACCAAGATCCTGATCGCCGAGGTCACCTCCACCGACCCCGCCAAGGAGGAGTTCTCCCACGAGAAGCTCTCCCCGGTCCTGGCCATGTACCACGCCAAGGACTTCCAGGAGGCCGTCGACAAGGCCGAGCACCTCGTGCTCGCCGGTGGCCCGGGCCACACCGCCTCTCTGTACGTGCACCCCGCCCAGGCCGAGAAGATCAGCCTGTTCGAGCACGTCATGAAGGCCTGCCGTATCGTCATCAACACCCCGTCCTCGCACGGCGGCATCGGTGACCTGTACAACTTTGGCATGAAGCCGTCTCTGACCCTGGGCTGCGGCTCCTGGGGCGGCAACTCCGTCTCCGAGAACGTTGGGGTGAAGCACTTGATCAACGTTAAGACTGTGGCCGAGCGCCGTGAGAACATGCTGTGGTTCCGCGCTCCCGAGAAGGTCTACTTCAAGAAGGGTTCCACGCCCGTCGCCCTCGACGAGCTGGGCAACGTCATGGGCAAGAAGCGCGCCTTCATCGTCACCGACCAGTTCCTCTTCAAGAATGGCAACACCCGCGCCATCGAGGCCAAGCTCGACGAGATGGGCATCGCCCACGACTGCTTCTACGACGTCGAGCCCGATCCGTCGCTGCAGTGCGCACGTCGCGGCGCCAAGCAGATGGCTCTCTTTGAGCCGGACGTCATCATCGCCGTCGGCGGTGGCTCCGCTATGGACGCCGGCAAGATCATGTGGATGATGTACGAGCACCCCGAGTGCAAGTTTGAGGACATGGCCATGGACTTCATGGACATCCGCAAGCGTATCTTCACCTTCCCCGAGATGGGCAAGAAGGCCTACTTCGTCGCCGTCCCGACCTCTTCGGGTACCGGTTCCGAATGCACGCCGTTCGCCATCATCACCGACAAGGAGACCGGCATCAAGTGGCCGCTCGCCGACTACGCGCTGCTCCCCAACATGGCTATCGTCGACGCCGACAACTGCATGACCGCACCGCGCGGCCTGACCGCTGCCTCCGGCATCGACGTCATGACCCACGCCATCGAGTCCTACGTCTCCATCATGGCTTCCGACTACACCAAGGGCCTCTCCGAGCGCGCTGCCAAGCTCGTCTTTGAGAACCTGCCCTCCAGCTTCACGAACGGCGCCAAGGACCCGCACGCCCGCGAGGAGATGCACAACGCCTCCTGCATGGCCGGTATGGCCTTCGCCAACGCCTTCCTGGGCCTCAACCACTCCATGGCTCACAAGCTCGGCGCTTTCCATCACCTGCCCCACGGCATCGCTAACGCCGTCATCCTGACCCGCGTCATGCGCTACAACGCCGCCGAGGCTCCCGTCAAGATGGGTACCTTCTCCCAGTATCCTTACCCCAACGCGCTGCACAACTACGCCGAGATGGCCAAGTACTGCGGCATCGAGGGCAAGGACGACAAGGAGGTCTTCGAGAACTTCATCACGAAGCTCGAGGAGCTCAAGGACTTCATCGGTGTCAAGAAGACCATCGCCGACTACGGTGTTGACGAGCAGTACTTCCTCGACACCCTCGACGAGATGACCGAGCAGGCATTCAACGACCAGTGCACCGGCGCCAACCCGCGCTACCCGCTCATGAGCGAGATCAAGGAGCTCTACCTGGACGCCTACTACGGCCGCGAGCCCCAGGATTACGCCGTCTGCTAGTTTTAGCACGGTTTTTAACGGCGGGGGTGCACGGGTGTTTCACACACCCCCGCCGTCGCTTCTATCGCATCGTTGAAAGGATGCAACCATGCTGCTACCCGATTCCAAGACCGAGCTCGTCCGCCGTGGCAACAAGGTCGTTTACGACCTGGGCGACAAGATTGTCAAGGTCTTTAACGAGACCAAGCCTGTCTCCGACGTGTTCAACGAGGCTTTGAATCTTGCCCGCATCAATGAGTGCGGCATCCGCAGCCCCAAGGCTCTCGAGGTTTCCCAGCTCGAGAACGCCAACGGCTGGGCGCTCGTGACCGAGAAGGTTCCGGGCACCACCCTTGCCGAGAAGATGACTGCCGAGCCCCAGCGCTTTGGTGAGTACCTCGAGATGTTCGTCGACCTCCAGATCGAGATCCACGGCTACACCTCCCCGCTGCTCAACCGTCAGCGCGACAAGTTCGCCCGTATGATCGACAGCCTTGATCAGCTCAATGCCACCACGCGCTACAACCTTCAGGAGCGTCTGGACGGCATGACCAAGGAGTTCAAGGTCTGCCACGGCGACTTCAACCCCTCCAACGTCATCGTCGGCGACGACGGCCAGCTCTATGTGTGCGACTGGGCACACGCCACCCAGGGCTCCCCTGCTGCCGACGTTGCCACCACCTACCTGCTCTTTGCCCTCAACAGCAAGGACCAGGCCGAGGCCTACCTGGAGCTCTACTGCGACCGTGCCGACATGCCCATGCAGGTCGTGCGTCAGTGGACGAGCATCGTCGCCGCTTCCGAGCTCGCTCGTAAGCGCAACGTGAACGATGAGTTCCTGAAGAACTGGATCGACGTCGTCGATTATCAGTAATATCTGAGCGATTTATTTCGCATCGGAGGCATAATGGAAAACCCCGCAGCTCGCATGGGCTGTGGGGTTTTCCTTTTAGATATCGAGGATGCTACAAGATAATAGGACGGCCCCGCATCTCCCCGATTGGAGAAATGCGGGGCCGTCCCACATATCGAACTACAAGCGAAATCGTCGATTAACGGCGTGCTGCCTTCACAAGCTCGGCTACCTTGGCGACGACCTCGTCGATCGCCACATCCTCGCGCTCACCCGTGGCACGGTCCTTGAGCTCAACGGTGCCATTCTTAAGGCCGCGCTTGCCCAGAACCACCTGATACGGGAAGCCCATGAGGTCGTTATCGGCAAACTTAAAGCCCGGACGCTCATCGCGATCGTCGACGACGACCTCGATACCCTCGGCACACAGGCCATCAACAATCTGCTCGCAGACGGTAGCGCACTCTTCCTTCTTGGGATCAAGCGGAATCACCGCGACCTCGTACGGGGCAACGGAGACCGGCCAGACGATACCGTGCTCGTCGTTGTGCTGCTCCACGACGGCAGCAAGCGAGCGGGACACGCCCACGCCGTAGCAACCCATGATGAGCGGCTTCTCCTTGCCGTCCTCATCCATAAAGGTGGCACCCATGGCCTCGGAGTACTTGGTGCCCAGCTGGAAGACCTGAGAGACCTCGATGCCGCGGGCAGCGGAGAGCGGCTTGCCGCAGTGCGGGCAGGGGTCGCCGGCGACAACGGTGACCAGATCGGCCCACTCATCGACGGTAAAGTCGCGCTCGGGGCAGGCACCGGTAAAGTGATAATCGACCTCGTTGGCACCGCAGGCCCACTGTTTGGACTCGCGCAGGCTCTCGTCGCAGACCAGACGAATGCCATCGGGCAGGTTAACCGGTCCGATAAAGCCCTTGTGCAGACCGTTCGCCTGAAGCTCCTCGTCGGTCATCATGCGATAGCCCTTGCCAAAGACGTGCTCGGCCTTGCAATCGTTGAGCTCGTGATCGCCCGGAACAATGGCCACGACCGGCTTGCCCTCGGCGTCGATGAGTGCCAGCGACTTGCGCGTGCCGTTCTCGGGGAACCCAAAGAACTTAGCAACAGCCTCAATGGTGCCCATGCCCGGAGTCTCAACCTTGGTGAGCGTACCGTCACCAGGACCCTCGGTCACGACGACCTTGGTGCTTGCAGCCTCGTCATCGGCAGCGAAGCCGCAATCGTCGCAGTAGACGAGCGAAGCCTCGCCGGCGTCAGCCAAAGCCATGTACTCGACGGAGGTATCGCCACCGATCTCGCCAGAATCGGCGACGACGGGCAGAGCCTTGATATAGCAGCGCTCGCAGATGTTAGCGTAGGCCTGCTTCATCTTGTCATACTCCTCCTGCAGGCTCTCCTGCGTGGCGGAGAAGCTGTAGGCGTCCTTCATGATGAACTCGCGACCGCGCATCAGGCCAAAGCGGGGGCGGAACTCGTCGCGGAACTTATCCTGGATGTGGTAGAGGTTAACGGGTAGCTGCTTGTAGGAGCGCAGCTCATTGCGCACCAGGGCCGTAACGGTCTCCTCGTGCGTGGGGCCCAGGACGAACTCGCGACCGTGACGGTCGTCAAAGCGCACAAGCTCCTTGCCATAGGCGTCGATGCGGCCGGACTCACGCCACAACTCGGCATCGACCATGATAGGCATCATAAGCTCCTGGGCGCCGGCGGCGTCCATCTCGTCGCGCACGATGTTCTCGATCTTGCGAATCGAGCGCCAAGCAAGCGGCAGGTAGGAATAGAGACCGGCGGCCTCCTTGCGGATCATGCCGGCACGGAGCAGCAGACGGTGGCTGGCGAGCTCAGCGTCCGCCGGATCCTCTTTAAGCGTCGGCGCATAAAGCTTAGACATATACATTGCTCGGGTCATTTATTTCTCCTCAATAAGCTTGTCGACCTCGGCCATAAGCGCGTCGACAATTTGGTCCTCAGCTACTTTACCAATGATCTGGCCATGCGAAAAGAGCAAGGCCTGACCACGTCCGCAAGCAACGCCCAGATCGGCATCAGAAGCCTCGCCGGGACCATTAACGGCACATCCCATCACAGCGATCGAAAGCGGAGCGGAGTAGTTCTTAAGCCGCTCGGTAACCTCCTCGGCAATGGGAATAAGGTTAACCTGGCAGCGGGCGCATGTGGGGCACGAGACAATCTCGGGGCCACGGCGACGCAGGCCCAACGACTGCAGGATACCCCAGGCAACCGGCGGCTCCTCAACCGGATCGGCTGTGAGCGACACGCGCATGGTGTCGCCAATGCCTTCGGAAAGCAAGATACCCAAGCCTACAGAGCTCTTGATGGTGCCCTGGAGCTTGGTCCCCGCCTCCGTCACGCCCAGGTGAAGCGGAACGTGGGGAATCTCACGCGACAGGGCTCGATAGGTATCAAGCGTCGTTTGCACGCTATGGGCCTTGGCCGAAAGCACAATGTTCGTAAAACCGCGGTCCTCAAAGTGCTTGACGAAGCGCTCGCTCGACATAACGAGCTTTTCGGGCTGCGTGAGGTCGTCGCGCTCGGCGATATCCTGCTCGAGCGAACCGGCATTGACGCCGATACGAATCGCGCACCCAGCGGCGCCCGCGGCATCGATCACGGCATCGACCTTAGCCCAATCGCCGATATTGCCGGGATTGATGCGAAGCTTGGCGGCACCAGCCTCGACGGCGCCGATGGCGAGCTTATGGTTAAAGTGAATATCGGCGACGATCGGCACCGGAGACTCGGCACAGATGGTGCGGAAACCCTCAAGCGCGGCCTCGGTGGGCACGCTCACACGCACGATATCGCAGCCAGCCTGCGCCAACGCGCACACTTGCGCAAGCGTTGCCTGGGCGTCAGCGGTATCGGTGCAGGTCATGGATTGGACCACCACCGGCGCGCCGCCACCGATCTGCACACCGCCCACATGCACGGGGCGCGTCAACTCGCGAGGCAAAGGATGGGATAAAGACAATCCAAACACTCCCCTACAGGATAAATCGAAGGACGTCGGAACGAAGCATATAGACAAACAGCAGCGCAAAGAGCGCGATGCCCACATAGCTCACAATCGTCTGGACCTTGAGCGGAAGCTCGCGGCCAGCAATCTTTTGAATGATCTCGATGACCAGCTTGCCGCCATCGAGTGGTGGGATGGGCAGCAGGTTCATAAAGCCAAGCGAGAACGAAATGAGGGCGGCAAACGAAAGGAACGTGGCAGGGCCGGCAGCAGCAGCCTGTGAGGACATAACGCTAATGCCCACAATCGAAGAAGACTGATCGAGAATCTCCATCGTATGCTGCGGCTGGAGCAGGCGCATCACGCCCTCCGCTGTCTGCACGACATAGGAGAACGAAAGGCGAGCCGACGTGATGGGGTCTAAACGGACCACCTGCGTAGAGGCATACACACCTAGGCGCTCGTCCTCTTTGAGCGCAACCGAGGTCGAATGCTGCTTGCCGTCGCGCTCATACTCAATGGCGATATCGTCCTTACCGGCGGCCTTGCCGATGGCATCGTAAACGTCCATCCAGGTAGAGCACGATACTCCGTCAACCGAAAGGATCGCGTCGCCGCCCTCGATACCCGCCTTGGCGGCAATAGACCCCTCGTCAACCTGACCGATCACGTTGGTATCCATCGGCACGGTGACACCCGCAATAGAGTAGATGCTCATAAGCAGCAAAAAGCCCGTCAGGATATTGACGAGAATGCCCGCGAGCAGCATAAAGGCGCGCTTGAGAAAACCCTGGCCCAGATAGGTATGCGAACGCTCTTGCGCAAGGAACTCGGCTTCGCCGCACGGCAGCTCCCACACATCGCCCTCGGTAGTTGAATGTTCGCGATCGAAACGGCGGCCGTCAAAGGTAGTGTAACCCGCCGCATCTCGCGGCAGCGTCTGATACTTGGTGGGATAGTAGCTCGGCGAGGGCTTCCCCCCTTCCTCATACCAGGGTGCGATGGAACCCCAGCCCAGCAACAGGGCGCATGCCTCAAGAACATCCTCCTCGGAAAGCTCAAGCTCGACAGCAAGGTCGGCCACGGTCACGCGACCATGACGATAGATAGCCGCGAGCACGCGGTCGTCACACGAGACGTCGGTCGGATCCATACCGCAAATGGCAGCGTAGCCACCCAGCAGCAGCGGGGTCACGCCAAACTTGGTTCCAATGCGACGCGACGTGTAATGGATGTCAAAGCGGCACGGCAGGCCCAAAAAGAACTCGGTCACACGGACGCCGCAGGCACGCGCCGCCAAAAAGTGGCCGCCCTCGTGCAAAAACACGAGGACGGAAAGCATCAGCAGGCCCCAAAAGACCGATGAGAGAACGCTCAGAACAGTATCCATAAAACGAAAAAGCAATCCTTATGGGTTAGGAACGGGTTGCGGCGAGCACCTGCGCAGCCTTTTCACGCGCCCACGCATCGATGTCGCGAAGCTGCTCAAACGAATCGACCGCCTGCATATCGTGGGCATCCATGCAGGATTCCACAATGCAATCGATATCGGTAAAGCTGCAGCCATCGTGCAGGAAGGCATCGACGGCGACCTCGTTGGCGGCATTGAGCACGCACGGCATGGTGCCACCCGTCTTGCCGGCACGTTCGGCCAGTGCCAGACAGCGGAAGGTATCCATGTCGGCAGCATCAAACGTGAGCTGCCCCAGCTCGCGGAAATCGATACGAGGCGCCGGGGTATCCCAACGCTCGGGATACGAGAACGCGAACTGGATGGGAATACGCATGTCGGAAGCACCGAGATGCGCCATCACGGAGCCGTCGGCAAACTCGACCATAGAGTGAATCTTGGACTGACGCTGCACGACCACGTTAATGAAATCGAGGTCGCAGTTAAACAGATGCATGGCCTCAATGCGCTCTAGGCCCTTGTTCATGAGGGTGGCGGAGTCGATGGTGATCTTGGCACCCATGGCCCACGTGGGATGTGCGAGGGCATCGGCACGCGTCACGCGATTGAGCTCGTCGCGCGTGCGGCCAAAGAACGGACCGCCCGAGCAGGTGAGCCAAATACAATGAGCCTCGCGCGGGTCCTCCCCCAGATAGCACTGGTAGATGGCGGAGTGCTCAGAGTCGACTGGAATAAGCTGGCCCGGTTGTGCCAACGGCATAAGCAAGTCGCCACCGACGACGAGGGACTCCTTGTTGGCAAGAGCAAGGCGCTTATTTGAGGTCAAGGCCGCATGGCTCGCCTCGAGACCAGCGGCGCCCACAATAGCAACGAGCACGCAGTCGACATCGTCGCGACGCGCGAGCTCGCAAACCGCCTGCGCGCCAAGGCCAAGCTTCGTTCCCTCGGGCAACTCCTGCAGCGCGGCGTCATCGCCATGAGCGACATCGGCCACGGCAACCGCCGGAACCGAGAACTCGCGGGCAGCGGCAACAAGCTCGGAGGTGCTGGAGTTAACGGACAGCGCCGTCACCTGCAGGCGATCGGCATGCTGGCGGCACACATCGAGCGCCTGGGTGCCGATAGAGCCCGTACAACCCAGGATGGCAACACGGAGGCGTCCATCGGGGCCATACGTCGTCTGGAATGACATTACAGCACGCCTCCGATCATCAGCATCAGCTGCGCGGTGATGCAGCCGAAGATAAGCGAATCGCTACGATCGAGCATGCCGCCGTGGCCCGGGATAAGGTTGCCGGAATCCTTGACGCCCACACCGCGCTTGATGCGCGACTCAATGAGGTCGCCGATAACGCCCAGAACGGACACGACCACGCCGCACAGCAGCGCATAGGGCAGGCTGAGCTTGTAGAAGTGCGTCGCCCACAGGATGAGCCAAATCAAAACCGAGCCCAGGATGCCGCCGACAAACCCCTCCCAGCTCTTTTTGGGAGAGATCTTGGGAACCATCTTGTGCTGGCCGATACGGCTACCCACGATGTAGGCAAACGAATCGGAGACCCAAAGGGACGCGCAAACGCCCACCGAAAGCAGGGCGCCGGCAAAACCGGGCACGGCATCGCGCAGCAGCACGATAGCCGACAGCATAAAACCGGTGTAGATGGGACCCATGAGTGTCACGGCAACATCGGATATGCGGGTACGCGGCGACCAGACATACCAAATGCCCGCAGCGAGCATCAGGGCAAAAAGCAGGGCATTCAGCAACATCGAATCGCCCAACGCCGACAGCGGAAAGAGTACGGCGGCAGCGATACCCATGCGCTCGTTAGCCATCTTGCCATCGAGCCTCGTCATACGGAAAAACTCATAGCAGCACAGACCGCTCATGACAGAAACAAAGATGGCCGTGGGCACGATACCCAAAACCAGGCACAGGATAAAGACAACGGCGTAGACGATACCGGCGGCGGCACGGGTAATAAAGCCCGCCAGCCACGAACCGGTGCCGCTCTTAGCTGCAGGCGCTCCCGCAGTGGCAGCTTTGCGCGCAGGCGTCTTGGGAGCAGATGCCTTGGGACGATCGGACACGATTAAGCCTCCTCGGTCTTGCTCAGACCACCAAACCTACGGTCACGGCCCTGATAGGCCAAAATGGCGTCGACAAGGCCCCAACGATCAAAGTCGGGCCAATAGGTATCGGTGACGTAGAACTCGGAATAAGCTACCTGCCACAGCAGATAGTTCGAAAGGCGCAGCTCACCAGAAGTGCGAATCACAAGCTCAGGATCGGGAAGGCCGGCGGTATAGAGGTGGGAAGCCACCATGTCGTCATCAATTGCGGCAGGATCGATCTTACCGGCGGCAGCGTCGAGTGCG
This sequence comes from uncultured Collinsella sp., assembly GCA_937934355.1. The sequence goes on from CALGZY010000260.1 coordinate 16,330, forward strand.
ATCTGACGGACAGCGCGGGTAATCTCGGCACGCGCGCCGTAGTTGACGGCAAGCGCCAGCGTCATGCCGGTGTGATTGGCGCACTCGGCAAGACCGCGTTCAAAAACGTCGCGAGTCTTCTTGGGCAGCGCGGAAATGTCACCCAAAAAGACAACGCGCACGTTTTCGCGCTTCAGAAGCGGCAGCTCGTCGATGAACGTCTTGGCAAACAGGTGCATCAGAACGTTGACTTCGTGCTGAGGGCGATTCCAGTTTTCGGTCGAAAACGCATAGGCAGAAAGCACGTCGACGCCCAGACGCACGCAAGCGGTAATAATCTCGCGAAGGGAGACGATACCCGCCTTGTGGCCCTCGGTGCGTGCAAGACCGCGTGATGTGGCCCAACGACCGTTGCCGTCCATAATGCACGAGATATGGTGCGGAATGTTATTGAGGTCAAGGTCGGAAAAACCGACGCCCGCAGGGGCGTCGGCAAAGTACTCGACCAGTTTATGCTCGTCGTATTGCACCTTAGATCTCCATGACCTCGGCTTCTTTTTCCTTCAGAAGCTCCTCGACCTTGGCGACATACTCATCGGTGTGCTTCTGGACCTTGGCCTGCTCGCGACGGACATCGTCCTCGGTGAGCTCCTCATCGCGCTCGAGCTTGTTGTTGAAGTCGCGACGGATGTTACGGATAGACACCTTGGCCTGCTCGGCGTACTCGCGGCACTCCTTGACGAGCTCGCGACGGCGTTCCTCGGTGGGAGCCGGGAACGGCAGACGAACGACGGTGCCATCGGAGTTGGGGGTAATACCCAGATCGGAAGCGCCGATGGCCTTGACGATGGCGTTGATAAGCGCCTTGTCCCACGGCTCGATGAGCAGCATGTGGGCCTCGGGGGTCTTTACGGCGGCAACCTGCGTAACCGGCGTGGGAACACCGTAATAATCGACGGTGATGTCGGACAGAATGTTGGCATTGGCGCGGCCGGTACGGACCTTGGAGAAGTTATGCTTGAGGGACTCGAGCGACTTGTCCATATGGGCGGTGATGTTCTCTGCCATGCTTAATCCTCCTGATAGACGAGCGTGCCGACGGGCTCACCCGCGAGCGCGCGCTTGACGGTGTCCTCGCCATCGATGTTGAGGACCAAAATCGGCATACGGTTATCCTGGCACAGTGCCGTAGCCGTGGAATCCATAACCTGCAGGCCGCGGACGAGAACCTCGTGATAGGTAATCTTGTCAAAACGGACGGCATCGGCGCACTTGACGGGATCCTTGTCGTAGATGCCGTCAACCTTGGTGGCTTTAATCAGAATCTCGGCGCCGATCTCGCACGCACGAAGAGCCGCGGCGGTGTCGGTCGTAAAGTACGGATTGCCCGAACCGGCGGCAAAAATAACGACGTTGCCCTTGGAAAGGTGGTTGATGGCGCGACGGCGAATATAGGGCTCGCAGATCTCGTTCATCTGGATAGCGCTCATCACGCGGCAGGGAACATCGTTATGCTCGAAGGCATCCTGCAGGGCGAGCGCGTTCATAACGGTTGCCAGCATGCCCATGTAGTCGGCCTGAGCACGCTCCATGCCACCGGCAGCGCCGGCCATGCCGCGGAAAATATTGCCGCCGCCAACAACGACGCCAACTTCGTGACCAACGGCGAGCAGCTCTTTGACCTGCTTAGCAAGATGGTCGGTAACCTTGGGGTCGATGCCATATTGGCCGTCGCCCATCAGCGCTTCGCCGGAAAGCTTCAGAAGCACGCGTTTATATCGGATGTCGGACAAAGCGATCCTCCTTTAGATTGAACTCTCAACATTCTATCAAAGGCTCTAAGAAGAGCCATGAAAAAGCAGGCTGTGAGTAAAACCCACAGCCTGCTCATTACCAGCTACAAGAGCTTATTTACTCGCCACGGACCAGACGGTCAAAGGCAACGACGGTAATGGTGTCGCCGAGCTCCTTGGAGACCTGCTCAGCGTACTTCTTGATGGTGAGGGAGCTGTCCTTGATAAACTCCTGCTCGGTGAGCACGGACTGCTTGTAGAACTTCTCCAGACGGCCGACAGCCATCTTCTCCTGAATGGCCTCGGGCTTGCCGGACTCGGCAGCCTGAGCCATGTAGATCTGCTTCTCGTGCTCGACGGTCTCGGCCGGAACCTGATCGCGGGTAGCGCAGATCGGGGCGACGGCGGCAACCTGAAGGGCAACGTCGTGAGCGAAGGTCTTGAAGGACTCAGCCTGAGCGGTCTCGGCCTTCTCGAAAGCAAACTCGACGAGAACGCCGATCTTACCACCCATGTGGATGTAAGAAGCGAGCGCGCCGTTCTCAGCCTTGCGGGCGGCGAAACGGGAAATCTTCATGTTCTCGCCCATGATGTGAATCATCTCGGTGAGCTCGGAGGAAACGGTCTCCTCGCCCATCGGCTTCTCGAGCAGAGCGTCGACATCGGCCGGCTCGGTGGTAGCGACAACCTCGGCGACCTTGGAAGCAAAGCCGGTGAACTTGGCGTTGGAGCCAACGAAGTCGGTCTCGCAGGAGAGCTCGAGCAGAGCGCCGGTCTTGCCATCCTCGGAGACGAACGCGGCGACAGCGCCCTCGTTGGTCTCACGGCCAGCCTTCTTGGCAGCCTTGGCAAGGCCGTTCTTACGCAGAACGTCGACAGCGGCGTCCATGTCGCCGTCAGCCTCGACGAGAGCCTTCTTGCACTCCATCATCGGGGAGTCGGTCATCTCGCGGAGCTGCTTGACCATAGCGGCGGTAATCTGGGCCATTGTGGTTCCTTTCAAAGAGATGAAAAAGAATTAACTAAGACTGATTTACTCGGCCTTGGGCTCAGCGGCCATCTCGGCCTCGGAGACCTGCTCCTTGCCGGAGCCAGCGAGGCAGGCGTCAGCCATGAGCTCGCACATAAGGGTGACAGCGGAGATAGCGTCATCGTTGCAGGGGATGCCGTACTCGACCTCGTCGGGATCGGAGTTGGTGTCGATCAGGGCGACGACGGGGATGTTCAGGCGCTGGGCCTCCTTGATGGCGTTCTCCTCGCGCTTGGTGTCGATGACGAAGAGAGCCTGCGGCAGACCCTTCATGTCGCGGGCGCCACCGAGGTTGGTCTGGAGCTTAGTGAGCTCCTTGCCGAGAACAGCCTGCTCCTTCTTGGGCAGAACAGCCATGCGGCCGTCCTCGACCATGGCCTCGAGCTCCTCCATGCGGTTGATGCGGGAGCGGATGGTGACGAAGTTGGTCAGCATACCGCCGAGCCAACGCTGGTTGATGTAAGGCATGTTGGCGCGCTCAGCAGCGTTCTTGACGGCCTCCTGAGCCTGCTTCTTGGTGCCGACGAACAGCACGTTGCCACCCTTGGCGACGTTCTTGACGAAGGTGTAGGCCTGGTCGGCGTCGAGGATGGTCTGCTTGAGGTCAAGGATATAGATGCCGTTGCGCTCACCGAAGATGAACGGCTTCATCTTGGGGTTCCAGCGACGGGTCTGATGACCGAAGTGGCAGCCGGCCTCGAGCAGGGTGCGGATATTAATCTTGGTAGCCATGTTAAACCTCCTGTGGTTTGCCTCCGCGCGGGGTCATCCTCCAAAACCAACCCGGACATGTGCTACCAAAGCCCGGGCACCACGGTATGAAGTAGCCGCGCGTGCGTGATAAAAACATGTTGCCGTGAAGCAACCCGATGAATGATAGCAGGAATGCCTCTTCCTGCCAACCCGCAATCAAAACCACACACCTGAGTGCGACGCGGGACGTCCCAACCACTATTCGCCGCGGGGATGGGCTTGAGCCACAGCCCGCTTAAGCCGATCGGGTGTGAGATGCGTGTAGATCTGCGTCGTGGACAGGCTCGCATGACCTAACAGCTCTTGAACCGAGCGCAGGTCCGCACCGCCCTCGAGCAAGTCGGTCGCAAAGGTATGGCGCATCGCATGCGGGGCGATGTCGGCCGGAATGCCGGCGAGCGTCGCCAGCGTATGGAACCGCCGCCGGAGCATGGCGGCGCTCATGCGATTGCCGCGCGCCGATATAAGCAGCGGATGCGGCCCGGTAGCGAGGTCGCGGCGCTTTGCCCGAGCGAGCAACTCCGGCCTCCCCTCTTCAATATAGAGACGCGTCACATCGAGCGCACGACGATACAGAGGAACGATGCGCTCCTTGCTTCCCTTGCCCCACAGGCGCAGCGTGCGCTCGGACCATGAGATGGATTCCACATTGAGCGCCGCAAGCTCTGAGATGCGGGCACCCGAGGCATAGAGCAGCTCGAGCATCGCAGCATCGCGCAGTCCCGCGGGTGTCGAGGTATCAGGCGTCTTGAGCAGCGCCTCGACCTGCTGGGTCGTAAGGACGCCCGGCAGGTCACGCGGCAGCTTGGGCGATGCGATCGCCGAGACCGCATCGCCCTCGACAATCCCCTCGGCAGCCATCCAGCGATAGAGAGATCGAATAGCCGACAGGTGCGCCGGAAGCGTTCGGGGAGCCACCTGCTCACGCGAAAGCTCGGCAAGATAGCGACGAATGGTGCGCACGTCGGCAGCGAAAGCATCAATATTCTCGCGCTCGCACCAGACAGCAAAGCGCTCTAGCCTCGAGCCATAGGCCGTCACCGTGTTGGGAGAAAGTCCCTCAACACGTGCGATATAGGCGATAAACGAGTCGACGGTGTCGTACAGATCAAAGGCTATGACCGGTCGCCTCCAAACAAGTCGGAGCGCGTGGCCAAGTAGGCATCAAGGGCCTCGAGGGCGCGATCCGCATAAGCCTGATAGCGGTCGCGTTTGCTGCGGCGCTTACCATCCTCGAGTGGCGGCACCAGGCCAAAGTTGACATGCATAGGCTGATAGCCCACGGTGGCAGGATCGGTCGCATAGCCCACGAGCGCACCCAGGGCGCCCACACGCGGCAACTCGACGCCCGCGGCACCGATAGCCTCGGCATAGGTGTTGAGCGCCGCGAGCAGACCTGTCGCCACGGCTTCCATGTACCCCTCGGTGCCGGTGATCTGACCGGCCAGGCGCACGCCGGTACCGGGCACAGCAAAGGTGCCATCGAGCACGTGAGGGGCGTCGACAAAGGTATTGCGGTGCATGACACCGTAGCGGAAGAACTCAGCGTTCTCCAGGCCCGGCACCATATGGAAGACGCGCTTCTGCTCGCCAAAGGTCAAGTTGGTCTGGAAGCCCACCAGGTTATAGGCGGTCTTCTCCTTGTTCTCGGCACGCAGCTGAATCGCCGCCCAGGGGCGACGTCCGGTACGCGGGTCGGTGAGGCCGACGGGCTTCATGGCGCCAAAGCGAATGGCGTCCTTGCCGGTGCGCGCAACTTCCTCGGCAGGCTGGCAGGCCTGGAACAGATCGCCGCCCTCAAAGTCTTTGAGCACCACGCGGTCGGCCGTGGTAAGCGCCTCGATAAAGGCCTCGTACTCCTCCTTATTGAGCGGAGCGTTGAGATAGTCGCCGCTCCCCTGCTCCTCGTAGCGCGACTGCGAGAACAGCACGTCCATATCGAGCGTGGAGGCATCGACGATCGGCGCCGCAGCATCAAAGAATGCCAGGGCATCGCCACCGACGAGCTTCATAACCTCTTCGCTCAGCGCCGGTGAACACAGCGGGCCCGCGGCAATGACCACGTGACCCTCGGAAATCTGCGTGACCTCGCCGTGCACGACCTCGATATTGGGACGAGCGGCAACCTCGGCCTCGACAAGCTCGGAAAACTTGACGCGGTCGACCGCCAGGGCGCCACCGGCGGGAACAGCCGCGCGATGGGCGCAATCGAGCAGGACTGAACCCATGCGCTCAAGCTCGGCCTTCAGCAAACCAGCCGCGGAATCCGGACGGGTCGACTTAAACGAATTGGAGCAGACGAGCTCTGCCAGGTGATCGGTGTGGTGGGCCGGGGAGCTCACCTGGGGGCGCATCTCGCACAGCTTTACGGCAAACCCGCGATCTGCCAGCTGGATCGCGCATTCCGAACCCGCCAGACCGCCACCGATAACTGTCACCTGATCGAACTGCATCTGCAAACACCTTTCTAATTGACACGTTTTCCATTGTGACCGAAGGGTGTCTGGGCGTGAAGGGCAAACTTGGAGGGCGCATACCTTCCATCCATCATCCGCTCGATAAGGCCCTCGAGTTCAAGCGAACCCAAGAGTTTGAGTACGCCGGCAGCATCGAGCGAGACGAGCGCCGCAATGTCGTCGACCTTGAGCGGAGAGGCGATGAGCGCATGCATCACGGTCTGCTGCGTTGGATCCAGGTCGGCAATGCCGGGAGCATCGGGGCGCGAGTAGCGCAGGGTGCCGTAGATGCGTGAGATAGCCATCTCGATAGATTCCTCGTCGATGATGCAGCAGGCACCGTTCGCAATGAGGTAATTCGTGCCACGCGACTCGGGCGATAGGATCGACCCCGGCACGGCAAGAAGTTCGCGCCCCAAATCCATAGCAGCCTCGGCTGTGGAAAACGTCCCAGAAGGCATACCCGCCTCGGATACAAAGAGGGCTTGCGACAGGGCCGCGATCACGCGATTGCGGCGCGGAAAGGCAAACTTGCGCGGACCCATGCCCCACGGAGAGATCGACACGACCGCGCCACCCGTATCGAGCGTGCGGGTAATAAGCCCCGCGCTCGAACGCGGGTAGACCACGTCGGCGCCCGTCCCCAGCACCACGACGTGTTTGCCGCCGGCGTTGACCGCAGCCCAACCCGAGGCCTGGTCACAACCGACCGCGCCGCCCGAAACAACCGTCACGCCCGCATCAACCGCCACTTTTGCCGCAAGCTCTGCCACGGCAAGACCATACGGCGAGGCCTTGCGCGCGCCGATGATGGCGAGCGCGGGCGTCGAAAGCACCTCGGGGTTGCCGCGCACATAAAGCGTCTGGGGTACATCAGAAAGCTCCAAAACGGTCTCGGGATACAACGCATCACCTGGATGCAGTTCGAAGGTCCCCTCGGCCATCATTGGTCCCTCCTTCCCTGGTACATCGCCGCCTCGAGCACGTGGTCCTGCGTCACTTGCTCGCTCTCGGCGACATCTGCGATCGTACGCGCAATGCGAACCAGGCGCACGATGCCACGCCCTGTGAGATGTGTGCGTTTGGACAGACCGAGCACACACTTCTCCGCCGCATCATCGAGCTCAAAGGTCGAAACGACGCCGTCAATGGACCGTGTCTCGTCATCCTCGGCCTCGGCATCCGCATCGTCCATACGGGACTCGCGCCAGGCGCGAAAGGCGCGACCGCGCACAACGTAGTCACGTAACTCGGCCGACGACATACCCTCCGCGCCCTCGATAATCACCTGAGGGTCGGGACGGGTCACATCGATCATCATGTCGATACGGTCGGCCAAAGGACCGCGCAGTTTAGACCGATAGCGCTCGACCATCGCCGCCGAGCAGCGACACGGTACCTCGCGATCGCCCAAAAAGCCGCAGGGACAGGGATTGCTCGCAACCAGCAGCTGAAAGCGCGACGGGAAGGAAAAAGCCCCGTCGACGCGTACGATCCTGACGTAGCCGCGTTCGATGGGCTGACGCAGTGTCTGCAGCACACCCGTGGGAAACTCGGCAAGCTCGTCCAAAAAGAGCACGCCGCCATGAGCAAGGCTAATTTCGCCCGGATGCACTGGACGCCCGCCGCCGATGAGACCCGCGGTCGAAATGCTGTGATGCGGGCTGCGGAAGGGGCGATGCCCCGCAAGCAGTCCATCGATGTTCTCACCCAAGACCGAATGGATGCACAGCGCCTCCTGCTGGTCCTCGACGGAAAGCTCGGGCAGGATGCCGGTCATACGGCGTGCGAGCATCGTCTTGCCCGATCCCGGGGACCCAATCATGAGCAAGCCGAGTTCTCCTGCCGCCGCAAGCGCCATGCCGCGTTTAGCGACTTCCTGCCCCAGCACGTCGGCATAGTCGAGCTCTGGCTCAAAGGTCGCCTCGACGCCCTCGGAATCCAAGTAGTGCCGCACGGCATCGCCCATACCATGAGCAAGCTGAGACAAATGATCGATAAAGCCGCAATCCACGCCCGCGAGTGGCACATGCTGGTCGGACCTGCCGGCGATAAAAGACAGCCCCATGTCGCGAGCCAATAGCTGAAACGCTACCTCGCCCTTGACAGGAAGCACCGTACCGTCCAAGCCGAGCTCGCCGGCGATAAGGCAGCGATCGAGGTTATCACGGGGAATCTGACCATCGGCTGCCAGAACCGCGATGGCGATGGGCAGATCAAAGCCACTTCCGGTCTTGCGAATATCGCCGGGCGCCAGATTGACCGTAATGCCCGAGCGTGGGATCTCGAACCCGGCGGAGCGCATCGCACAGCGAATACGACCACGTGACTCCATCACCTCCATACTCGGGATGCCGAGCATCTGGATGCCCGGGATGCCACCGGCAAGCGAGACCTCAACCGTGACGTGAATCGCCTCGACGCCGCGGATGCAGGCCGCGTGAACGGCAAACGTCTCGAACGCCATCACGACACCTGCCAATCGAACGCGTTGTACTGGTGCTCGATCTCGGCGATATGCCCGCCGCGAATGGTGACGCCCACGGCATCGAAGCGAATCGCCTTGAGCGGATAGTGCTCCATGAGATAGCAACTCGCGATGCGGCGGTAGCGGCGTTGCTTTTGGGCGTCCACGGCCTCCTCAGGAAAGACCCGCGTGTTGCAATCCAGCGCGACGCGCCTGGTCTTGACCTCCGCCATAACCACGACATCGTCGAGCTCATCGAGCAGCACCAGGTCGGCCTCGCCCTCTGAGCATCGATAGCCTTGTTCCAGCAATGCATAGCCGCGCTCGTTAAAGTAATCGATTGCGATAAGCTCGCCCAGCATACCCAGCTCGCGGGGACTGAGCCCCTTGATAAACTCGGGCGTCATCGCCCCGCAGTCGAGCTCGCCGTTTTCCCAACGCTCCTTGAGCTGCTGCGTCTTGCTCTTTTTGCTTGCGGCACTCATGGGGTCTCCTTTCCCGCACGCTGCAGTGCCCCGATGATGAGGGCACCTTTCATGCGGGTAAGTACCGGAAGCAAACCAAAAGCTGACCAAATGCCGACAAAAAACGGGCCGTACGCAGCAATGCTGTTGCATACGGCCCGCTACCACCAGGTTTATAAAACCCCAGAGGTCCCTGTCTCCACAATTGACCTAGAAAAGGCGCTCAGTCTGCAGAAAGTTTCCGCAAAAGCTCACGCGGTGCAGCGGACAAAGTCCATGTTTGCGAATGGCCTCGATGTGCTCGGGGCTCGCATAGCCCTTCGACTCGGCCAGATGGTACTCGGGATACTCGGCGTCGTACTCGACCATCATCTCGTCACGCGTGACCTTGGCCATGATGGACGCCGCGGCGATACAGGCGATTTTGGCATCGCCCTTCACCACGTCGCGCTCGTTGGGAACGGCGCCCAAGGGGTTACCGTCCATAAGCACGCAATCGGGCTCGAGCCCCGTATCGGCCACGGCGCCCGCAACGGCAGCGCGGATGGCGCGGGCCATGCCCATCTCATCGATATCCTTAGGCGCGATATGGCAAAAACCGATCGTCGTCGCCACCTCCGCAATCTTCACCGAGAGCAGCTCGCGGCGCGCCGGCGTGAGCTTTTTGGAATCGTTGATGCCCCAGACGCGCGGCTCCATAGGAAGGCAGACGGCGCATACCGTCAAAGGACCGGCCACAGAGCCGCGACCCACCTCGTCGACGCCCACGACCACCCCATCGCCGCCAAGCTCATGCATAAGCTCGTACATGTCATTGACGCGCTCGCGCTCGGCAAGTTCCTTGGCATGGCGCTTAAGGGCACGCTCGCAAGCCTTGATCACCTGCTGGCGCGGATCCTCGCGATAATGCTCCACGAGGGCGGGGATCTCCTCAAACGTTGCGCTCGCCAGCTCTCCGGCAACCTGCGATGCCGAAACCGAGCTCGTCATATTGGCCATACCAGGCCCTCCTTGCATGCAAATCAGATAAAAAGAAGGGCCACCCGAAGGTGACCCTTGTGTCCAAACGAGTGGACAGACGCTGCGATCTTCTTAGCGCTTCTCGGGGATGCGAGCAGCCTTGCCCACCTTGTCGCGGAGGTAGTACAGCTTGGCGCGACGGACGCGACCATGACGAACGACCTCGAGCTTGGCGATCTTGGGGCTGTGAAGCGGGAAGGTACGCTCAACACCGACACCGAAGGACATCTTGCGGACGGTGAAGGTCTCGCGGGCACCGGCGCCGGCCATGCGGATGACGTCGCCCTGGAAGACCTGGATGCGCTCGCGGTCGCCTTCCTTAATGCGGTAGTGAACCTTGACGTTGTCGGCGACGCGAACCTGAGGAATGTCCTCGCGGATCTGCTGACGCTCGATTGCGCGGATGTAATCCATGTGCAATTCCTTACTCTTCTAGAGGTGCCGTACCACCTTGGCCGGCACGTAGTTGAACAAACGTATTCGAGTATACACGCGCGGGTTTCTGCTGCAAGAACAATTTTTTACGCAGACAAAAAGACAAAACCAGCACATGAATAACCGCCCGTCTCACGAATGAGACGGGCGGCATGAAGGGGGCTACGCTAGGCGTCTAAACCCAAAACGTTAGGCGGAACGCTTGGCCTCGAGCTTGGCCTGAGCGGCAGCCAGGCGTGCGAGGGGCACGCGGTAGGGCGAGCAGGACACGTAGTCCACGTCGGCCACGTTGAACAGGCCCTTAATGGATTTGGGGTCGCCGCCGTGCTCGCCGCACACGCCAAAGTGCATGTCGGGGTTGGTGGCACGACCTTTCTCGACGGCCATGCGCACGAGCTCCAGCACCGCCAAGTCGATGGTCTCGAAGGGGTTGTCCTTCAAGATCTTCTTGTGCATGTACAGCGGGATGAACTTGGCCTCGGCATCGTCGCGGGAGAAGCCGAAGGTCGTCTGGGTGAGGTCGTTGGTGCCGAAGCAGAAGAAGTCGGCATGATGGGCGATCTCGTCAGCGACCATGCAGGCACGCGGCAGCTCGAGCATCGTGCCCACGGGAATATTGAGCTCGACGCCCTCTTCGTCGGAAACCTCGGCGATTACGCGCTCGATAACCTCGCGGGTCTGGACATGCTCGGCCGTGATGGAAACGAGCGGAACCATGATCTCGGGGCGCGGATCGACGCCTTCCTTGATAAGACGGGCAGCAGCCGTAGCGACGGCGCGAACCTGCATGAGCGGCAGATCGCTAAAGACGACGGACAGGCGCACACCGCGCAGGCCGAGCATCGGGTTGGACTCGACCATGCCGTCAATACGACGCAGACGGGTGCGCAGGGCGGCAAGCTCTTCCTCGTTGGCGCCAGCGGCTTCCTTCTTGGTGATGGCGACCTCGAGCTCGCGAGGATTATCCAAGAACTCATGAAGCGACGGATCGAGCAGGCGGACGACCACATCGCGACCGGACATGGTCTTAAACATCGCCAGGAAGTCCTCGGTCTGAACCTTGAGCAGGTCGGCCAGGGCCTGCTGCTTCACGGCCTCATCGTCAGACAGGATAAAGCTCTGGATGATGTTCTTGCGATCGCCCAGGAACATGTGCTCGGTGCGGCACAGGCCAATAGCCTCGGCGCCAAACTCGAGTGCGAGTGCAGCATCCTCGGGGTTGTCGGCGTTGACGCGCACATGGTTGGCATGGCCGCTGGTCTCGTCCAAACGGATTTCGTCGGCCCAGGACAGGATGGTGTCCAGGTCGCCGGTAAGCTCGGCGGAGACCAGGTCGACGGGACCGTCGACGACGATGCCCTGGGTGCCGTCGATGGAGATGACATCGCCCTCGTGCAGTACGCGGTCGCTGCCCTCGATGCGCACGACCTTCTCGGCGGCGTCGATATGGAAGCGCTCAACGCCACAGACGCAGGGCGTACCCATGCCGCGGGCGATAACGGCGGCATGGCTCGTCTTGCCACCGTGGCTGGTAAGGATACCTTCGGCGGCGACCATGCCCTTCAGGTCGTCGGGGTTGGTCTCCCAACGAACCAGAATGACCTTGTGACCCTCGGCGGAACGTGCGACGGCGTCGTCACTCGAGAACACGACCTCGCCCACGGCGGCACCAGGGCTGGCATTAAGACCGCTGGCCAGAGCCTCATACTTCTTGGAGGCGTCGAGCTGCGGGTGCAGGAGCTGGTCGAGCTGCGCGGGATCGATGCGGCTCACGGCCTCCTCGCGGGTGATCAGGCCTTCCTCGACCATTTCGATGGCGATGCGCAGGGCGGCGGTGGCGGTGCGCTTGCCCACGCGGGTCTGGAGCATCCAGAGCTTGCCCTGCTCGATGGTGAACTCGATATCGCACATATCGCGGTAATGATCCTCGAGCGTCAGGAACACGCGCTCGAGCTCCTCACCTGCGGACTCGAGGCCCGGGGTGGTCTTGAGGTCGGCGATGGGCTCGGTGTTGCGGATACCGGCGACGACGTCCTCGCCCTGGGCGTTAACCAGAAAATCGCCGTAGAACTCCTTGGTGCCGTCGGCCGGATTACGCGTAAAGGCGACGCCCGTCGCAGAGGTCTCGCCCTTGTTGCCAAAGGCCATGGCCTGCACGTTGACGGCGGTGCCGAGGTCGTCGGAAATGCCATGCTGCTTGCGGTAGATGCAGGCACGCTCGTTCATCCAGCTGCCAAAGACGGCCTGGATTGCAAGGCGTAGCTGAAGCTCCGGATCGTGCGGGAAAACGGGCTTGCCATCGGCGACCTCGAGCTCGGGATACAGGGAGGCATCGACGTTCTCGGAGAAGATGCCCTTAAAGGTCTCGACGAGTTCCTGCAGGTCCTCGGCCGAAAGCTCGGAATCGACGCGAACGCCGGCGACCAGACGGGCCTGGGTCAGGGCGTTCTCGAACAGGTCGGCGTCAACGCCCATGACGACATTGGAAAACATCTGGATAAAGCGGCGATAGCTATCCCAGGCAAAACGCGGGTTCTGCGTCTGCGCGATGAGGCCCTGGACGGAATCGTCATTGAGGCCCAAGTTGAGGACCGTGTCCATCATACCGGGCATGGAGAACGGAGCGCCCGAACGAACCGACACGAGCAGCGGATCGGAGGCGTCGCCGAGCTTCTTGCCACAGCGGGCCTCGAGGTCTGCCTCGGCGGCAATGATTTCATCGAGTGCGCCATCAGGCCACACGTTGCCGGCACCGGAGTACTCGACACAGGTCTGGCAGGTAATGGTAAAGCCGCCGGGAACCGGCAGGCCGATACGGCTCATCTCGGCAAGGTTTGCGCCCTTGCCGCCAAGCACGAAGTTCATGGACTTGTCGCCCTCAGTGACACAGGTGCCCTGGGCGTCGGTTCCAAAACGGTAAACCCTCTTGCAATCGCTCACGATACTTCCCCTTTCATGCACTTTCGCGCACGACCGTGGTGACGAATCGACCCGCCGGATGCGAGCCGTGAGGGTACTATACGGCGGGCATTGAGCGGGCTTGCGCAGAGGGCGCGGGGGTTGGTAAACGTGGTAAATATGGCGGTAAACGGTAGGTAAAGGTGGTCACCTTATGAAGATACCACTACAAGAAAATACAGGTCAGATGCAATGTATTTGCTAAATCGCTTTACCATAAGTAGCTAATTTGGGACGGGGCTTTTTTAGCTGCCCCCGTCGGCAATCGGCCAAAAAGCTCGCGGCCTCAGTCGGGGTAGCTAAAAAAGCCCCGTCCCAAATTAGCTACTTTTGTTGGGCTCGACGGGCGGCGCGGCGGGTACGGGCTTCTTGGATTTCCTCCAAGTGGCTGATGATCTCGGAGGCGCTTTCCTCGATGGCCTTGCCGTCGGTACGCACCACAAAGCAGCCTAGGCGCTTCATGAGCGCACGGGCTTCATCGAGCTCGCTGTGCACGCTCTCAGGCTCGGCATAGGAGCCGGCAACGGCACGAGCGTAGTCATCGCCCAAGCGGCTATCGCGAATTTCGGAAATCACATCGACGGTCGAAATCAGGCCGAACAGGCGCATCGGGTCGACCTCGTAAATCGACTTGGGCGGCTCCATGCCATGCGCCAGTGGGACATTGGCGACCTTGTAGCCCTGATAGGCCAAATACATCGACAGCGGCGTCTTGGACGTACGCGATACGCCCAGCAGCACGATATCGGCTCCCGACAGATCGTCGCAGCCGTGCCCGTCATCGTGCTCAACGAAATACTCCATGGCCTCGATACGATGGAAATAGCGGTCATCGGTCCTGTGAATCACGCCCGCAACGCCTTTGGGCGGCACACCGATGAGCGACGACAGCACGGCAAGCGTCGGGCCAATCAGGTCGACTGAACGAATATGCAGCATACCCAGGTAATCGAGCACGCGGGCGCGAAGCGCCGGATCGACAATGGTGTGAAACACGGCAATATCGCGATGGTCCGCATCGACGCGCGGGCCCACAAACGACTCCACCTGCTCCACCGAGGTCACCTTGGGCAGGCGCAAGAGAAGAAAAGCCCCTTCATCAAATTGCCCGGACGCCGCAAGCACCACTTCACAAGCGGTATCACCGAGCGAGTCGGAGATAACGATAACGGTGGGACGAGCGGTGACCGGGCAATCCATGCGGGGCTCCTTTTGCGCTTATGCGCAGGCTGGCTTACTTTTTGCGGGCAAGCTCACCGATGTTGGCGATGCCGGAGAAAACGGCCTCGAAGCGGTTGAGCAGCTTAAGGCGATTATCGCGGAGCTGCTCGTCCTTGTCCATGACCATAACCTCATCGAAGAAGCGGTCGATGGGCGCGCGCAGGGCGGCAAGGGCGGCAAATGCGGCCGGGTAATCCTCGGCAGCAAGGGCGGCATCGACAGCGGTCTGAGCAGCCTCGGAGGCATCGGCAAGCGCGAGCCCGGCCTCGCCCATCAGGCCGCGGTCGTACTCCGCACCCAGCTCGGGCTTGGAGATGTGTGCGGCGCGGGCATAGGCGGTCGCAAGGTTGTCGAACGTCTCGGCGTCGTTCTTGCGGGCCTCGTCGAGGGCGGCGCAGCGGGCGAAGAAGACGGACGGGGCGATGATATGCACCGCGGAGACGGCGGCAACGGTATCGGCCGGGATCTTTTCGTCGCGGGCCATGCTCACCAGGCGGCCATGGAAGAAGTCGCGAACCTGCTGGGCGACCTTGGCAGCGTCGAACTCAATACCCTGCTCGCTATAGAGCTCGAGGGCGAAGTCGATGAGCGACGTGGGGTCGATCGGCAAGCGGTCGCGCAGGATGTTGATGATGCCGATAGCGGCACGACGCAGCGCGTAGGGGTCCGAAGAGCCGGTCGGGGGCTCGCCGATGGCAAAGATACCGGCGATGGTATCGAGCTTATCGGCGCAGGCCACGATGCAGCCAGCGGTGCCCTCGGGCAGCTCGTCACCGGCAAAGCGAGGACGATAGTGATCGCGAATAGCATGAGCGACCTCGTCGTTCTCCCCCATCGCGGTCGCGTAATAACCGCCCATCACGCCCTGCTGGCTCGTGAACTCGACGACGGCGTTGGATACCAGGTCGGCCTTGCACAGGTGCGCGGCGCGAGCGGCATCGGCTGCCAGGTGAGCACCCAGGTGTGCCTCACGGGCAATAGCGAGCGCGAGCTGCTCGATGCGCTCGGACTTGGCGAGCACGCTACCGAGCTTCTCCTGGAAGGCAACCTTGGCCAGACGCTCACGGAACTCGTCGAGGGAGATCTTCAAGTCCTCCTCGTAGAAGAACTTGGCATCGTCCAGACGTGCACGCACAACGCGCTCGTTGCCGTCGATCACGCGCTCGGCATTCTCGGGCTTGCTGTTGGAAACGACCACGAACTCACGCGTGAGCTTACCCTCGCCGTCATAGATCGGGAAGTAGCGCTGGTTGGTGAGCATGGACTCGCAGATAATCTCGTGCGGGACCTTGAGGAACTCCTCATCGAAGGTACCGACGAGCACCGTCGGCCACTCGCAGAGGTTAATAACCTCCTCAAAGACCTTCTTGGGCGTATCGACATGGCAGCCGGGACGGGCGGCCTCGACCTCGGCGATACCGGCGAGGATGGCCTCACGACGGCGCTCGGCAGAAAGCACGCCGGCATCCTCGAGCACCTGCTCGTAGACGGCAGGGCTAGCGACCACATGGTCACCGGGGCCAAGCACGCGATGACCACGCGTGGTGTTGCCGCTCGTCACGTCGGCAAACGACACGGGCACAACGTCCTCGCCCAGAAGGCAGCAGATCCAGCGGACCGGACGAACAAAGGTCGCATGCTCGTGACCCCAGCGCTG
>CALGZY010000261.1 GCA_937934355.1 uncultured Collinsella sp.
TATGCCGCTAGCACCTGCAGCTGCCGCGCGAGCCGTCGCGTGATGGGTGAGGGCTGCGCCGACGACCCGGCCGATTGGTGCATTGCCGTGGGCGATATGGCCGACTATGTGGTTGAGACCGACCGCGGCCATTACGTGACGCGCGACGAGGTCTACGACATCCTGCGCCAGGCCGAGGACAACGGCTTTGTGCACCAGATCACCAATATCGACGGCGAGAACAAGATCTTCGCTATCTGCAACTGCAACGTCAACGTGTGTTATGCCCTGCGCACCTCTCAGCTGTTCAACACGCCCAACCTGTCGCGCTCGGCCTATGTCGCCAAGGTCGAGAAGGACAAGTGCGTTGCCTGCGGTCGCTGCGTTGAGGTGTGCCCGGCCGGCGCCGCCAAGCTCGGCCAGAAGCTCTGCAGCAAAAAGGCCGGCGGACAGGTGCCCGAGTATCCGCGCCAGGAGCTGCCCGACGCCACCAAATGGGATCACACCAAGTGGTCGCCCAACTACCGCAACGACAACCGTATCGAGACGCATGAGTCCGGCACCGCTCCCTGCAAGACGGCCTGCCCCGCGCACGTTGCCGTTCAGGGCTATTTGAAGCTCGCGGCTCAGGGTCGCTATGACGAGGCGCTGGCGCTCATCAAGCGCGAGAACCCGCTGCCCGCTATCTGCGGCCGCGTGTGCAACCGCCGCTGCGAGGATGCCTGCACCCGCGGCCGTGTGGACGCCGCCGTGGCTATCGACGAGGTCAAGAAGTTTATCGCCCAGCGCGATCTTGATGCCGCGGCCCGCTATGTCCCGCCCGTGGTGACGCCGACACGCGCTGGCGGCTTCGATCAGAAGATCGCCATTATCGGCGCCGGTCCGGCCGGTCTGTCCTGCGCCTTCTATCTGGCCGAGAAGGGCTACAAGCCCGTCGTGTTCGAGAAGAACGAGCGCCCGGGCGGCATGCTCACCTATGGTATTCCCAGCTTTAAGCTGGAGAAGGACGTTATCGAGGCAGAGGTCGAGATCATTCGCCTGATGGGCGCCGAGTTCCGCTATGGCGTTGAGGTCGGTCGCGATGTGACGCTCGACGAGCTGCGCGAGCAGGGCTTTAAGGCCTTTTATGTTGCCATCGGCTGCCAGGGCGGCCGCCTCGCCGGTATTCCGGGCGAGGATGCCGAGGACGTGACCGTGGCCGTCGACTTCTTGCGCGAGGTCAACAGTGGCGAGATCGACACGCTGCCCGGCCGCACCATTGTGGTGGGCGGCGGCAACGTGGCTATCGACGTCGCGCGCAACGCTTGCCGTCTGGGCTCCGAGCACGTTGAGATGTTCTGCCTGGAGAGCGAGGCTCAGATGCCCGCCAGCGAGGAGGAGCGTCGCGAGGCCGTTGAGGACGGTGCCCACATCACCTGCGGCTGGGGCCCCAAGGAGGTTCACCTGGACGAGGCCGGTCGTGTGTGCGGTATCACCTTCAAGCGCTGCACGCGTGTCTTTGACGACGAGGACCGGTTTGCGCCCGAGTACGACGAGAACGATCTGCGCCGTGTCGATGCCGACCGCGTGGTCATGTCGATTGGCCAGTCCATTGTGTGGGGCGACCTGCTGGCTGGCTCCAAGGTGGAGCTCGGCCGCGGCCAGGGTGCTCTTGCCGACCCCCAGACCTATCAGACCGCTGAGCCCGACATCTTTGTGGGCGGCGACGTCTACACCGGTCCGAGCTTTGCCATCGACGCCATCGCCGCCGGTCACGAGGCCGCTGTCTCCATCCATCGCTTTGTGCAGCCGGGCTCCACGCTCACCATCGGCCGCAACCAGCGCCGCTACACCGCGCTCGACCGCGACGATGTCGTGATTGAGAGCTATGACAACGCGAGCCGCGAGGTGGCACATATCGACCGCGAGCGCGAGAAGGCTGCGCCCTTTAGCGAGTACGTCGAGACCTTTACCGAGGAGCAGGTGCGCGCCGAGACCGCCCGCTGCTTGGGCTGCGGTGCCTCGATCGTCGACCCCAACAAGTGCATCGGCTGCGGTCTGTGCACCACCAAGTGTGCGTTCGATGCCATCCACCTGGATCGCGATCGCCCCGAGTGCTCCACGATGGTCAAATACGAGCAAAAGCTCCCCAGCCTGGGCAAGTACGCGCTCAAGCGTGCCATCAAGATTAAGTTCGGTCGCAAGTAAGTAGTCATAACGGGAACGGCGGAGGAAAAAGTGCACGAGCTCGGAATCGTCTATCACATCATTCGCGATGTCGAGAACGTGGCGCGCGCCAATGGCGTGAGTCGCGTTTCGAGCGTGACGCTGCTGCTGGGCGAGGTCTCGGGCGTCGTTCCCGACTTGCTGCTCGACGCTTGGCGCTGGGCGGCAGATAAAAAGCCCATCGCGCAGGGCGCGGAGCTTATTGTGGAGCCCGTCGAGGCCGTGACGCATTGCAAGGTGTGCGGCCGCGACTACGCGACGGTCGAGCACGGCAAGACCTGTCCCCATTGCGGTAGCGGCGAGACATACCTGCTGCAGGGCCAGGAGGTCATGATCAAGCAGATCGAGACCCCCGACGAGGACCCGGCAGACGCTGTCCCCGACGGCCCTTCCGACGTCCCCGACGCCGTCGACGCCGCCAACCCCCTCCACATCGCCTAGGATTCCCTATAAGTCGCGGTGAAATAATTCCTAAATCCAGCCTTCTGGCTCTTAAACAAGAACTATTCCACCGCAACTTCTTTGAGTAGTTTCGTAGAGCATAAGTCGCGCAAATAGTCAAGTCATGCCTGTTCAAACAAAATAGCGGTACGTAGGCGCATTGGGATCCATCTAAAAGCGGTATTAACGAACAGTGCGCTTGTGTATGTCTTTGAAAGCAATTGGCAAATCACGTTTTAGCAAACGATGAACTGTAAACCAGCAACGTAATCAATTTGTAACAAACTTGGACGTTTAAACAAATAATGCAACCTTTTACGAATTTAGCTATAATTCCACAAACCAAACAGCTATACTCCTTTCATGTCGTGTAGGAAATACGTAGACAAAAAGGAGGTTATGTGATGGTAAGTATTGTTCTTGCTAGCCACGGGGACTTGGCAGCTGGAATCAAGCAGACGGGCTCGATGGTCTTTGGCGATCAGCCGTCTGTTGCCGTGGTCTCGCTCGAGCCGAGCATGGGCCCCGACGACTTCCGTGCCAAGGTCGAGGAAGCAGTCGCTTCCTTCGAGGACCAGGAGCAGGTGCTCTTCCTCGTTGATCTGTGGGGCGGCACGCCGTTCAACCAGATCAGCGGGCTCATCGAGGGCCACGATTCCTGGGCTATCGTCACCGGTGTCAACCTGCCTATGCTCATCGAGGCATATTCGCAGCGCTTTGACGCAAAGAACACTGCACATGCGATCGCAAAACATCTCGTGACTGAGGCTAAGGCTGGCGTGCGCGTCAAGCCCGAGTCTCTGGAGCCCGAGGAGAAGAAGCCGGCTGCGGCCGCCGCTGCTCCTGCAGGCGCCATCCCTCCGGGAACGGTCATCGGCGACGGGCACATCAAGATTGCCCACGTCCGTATCGACACCCGTCTGCTTCATGGTCAGGTGGCCACCACGTGGACCAAGCAGATCAACCCCAACCGCATCATCGTGGTTTCCGACGGCGTTGCTCACGACGAGCTCCGCAAGACCATGATCGAGCAGGCTGCCCCTCCGGGAGTCCATGCCAACGTCGTGCCCATCAAGAAGATGGCCGAGGTCGTCAAGGACACGCGCTTTGGTGACACCAAGGCCATGCTGCTCTTTGAGAACCCGCAGGATCTGCTCAAGGCCATCGAGGCCGGTGTCGACATCAAGGAAGTCAACATCGGTTCCATGGCTCACTCCAAGGGCAAGGTCGTCGTCACCAACGCCGTCGCTATGGGCGATGATGACGTCAAGACTCTCGAGGCCCTCAAGGCCAAGGGCGTCAAGTTCGAGGTCCGCAAGGTTCCTTCGGATTCCTCCGAGGATCTCGACGCCATGTTGAAGAAAGCTAAGGCCGAACTGGCCGCTCAAGCATAGTAAAGGAGGGTCCGATACATGTCTGCAATCACTATTCTGCTTGTTGCGATTGTCGCGTTGCTTGCCGGTATGGAAGGCATTCTGGATGAGTTCCAGTTCCATCAGCCGCTCGTGGCATGCACGCTTATCGGTCTCGTAACCGGTCACCTTCAGGAGGGCATCCTCCTGGGCGGTTCGCTCCAGATGATGGCCCTTGGCTGGGCTAACGTCGGCGCCGCTGTCGCGCCTGACGCCGCTCTGGCCTCGGTCGCTTCTTCGATCATCATGGTGCTCGCCCTCAACGGTGGCGCCACCGATTCGGCCAAGGCCGTTACCACCGCTATCGCCGTCGCCGTCCCGCTGTCGGTCGCTGGTCTGTTCCTGACCATGATCTGCCGTACCATTGCTACCGCTATCGCTCACGCCATGGACGGTTGCGCCGAGAAGGGCGACTTCTCCGGCATCGAGCGCTGGCAGTATGCTGCCATCCTCATGCAGGGCCTTCGTATCGCCATCCCGGCAGTGCTTCTGTGCGTCATCCCGGCCGAGGCCGTTACCAACGCGCTTAACGCTATGCCCGACTGGCTGTCCGGCGGCATGGCTGTCGGCGGCGGCATGGTCGCTTCCGTCGGTTACGCCATGGTCATCAACATGATGGCCACCAAGGAGACCTGGCCGTTCTTCGTCCTCGGCTTTGTCCTTGCTGCCATCCCTCAGCTCACGCTGATCGCCCTTGGTCTCATCGGCATCTCCCTTGCCCTCATCTACCTTGGCCTTAAGGATCTGGCCAAGCAGGGTGGCGGCATGGGCGGTGGCTCCGGCGACCCGCTCGGCGACATTCTGAACGATTACGAGTAGGAGGGGAGTGATACATATGGCAGAGAACAAGATTCAGCTCACCAAGGCTGACCGCAAGAAGGTTTGCTTCCGTCATCAGTTCCTTCAGGGCTCGTGGAACTACGAGCGTATGCAGAACGGCGGCTGGTGCTTCGCAATGATCCCTGCGATCAAGAAGCTCTACACCAGCAAGGATGACCAGATTGCCGCTCTTAAGCGCCACCTGGAGTTCTATAACACCCACCCCTATGTTTCCGCCCCCGTCATTGGCGTTACCCTCGCTCTCGAGGAGGAGCGCGCCAACGGTGCCCCGATTGACGACGTCGCCATCCAGGGCGTCAAAGTCGGTATGATGGGCCCGCTCGCCGGCGTCGGCGACCCCGCCTTCTGGTTCACCCTTCGCCCGATTCTGGGCGCTCTGGGCGCTTCCCTGGCCCTGTCCGGCAGCATCGCCGGTCCGCTGCTGTTCTTCTTCGCGTGGAACATCATCCGTTACGCTTTCCTGTGGTACACGCAGGAGTTTGGCTACAAGGTCGGCTCCTCCATCGCCAAGGACCTCTCCGGTGGTCTGATGGGCAAGGTCACCGAGGGCGCTTCCATCCTGGGTATGTTCATCATCGGCGCCCTGGTCGAGCGCTGGGTGTCCATTTCCTTCACCCCGATCGTCTCCACGGTCAAGCAGTCTGCTGGCGCCTTTATCGACTGGGCTAGCCTGCCCTCCGGTTCCGAGGGTATCAAGGAAGCGCTGACGATGTACAACTCCGTCGGTGCTACCGCCCTTGATCAGATGAAGGTCACCACGCTTCAGGCCAACCTCGATCAGCTCATCCCCGGCCTTGCCGCCGTGTGCCTGACCCTGCTGGTCTGCAAGCTCCTCAAGAAGAAGGTCAGCCCGATCGTCATCATCCTGGCTCTCTTCGCCGTCGGCATCATCGGTCGCTTCTGCGGCTTCATGTAAGCACGCTTCGGCTTAAGACCGAGAATTGCTAGGCAAGGGCTTTTGAGCCATTGAAACGGACCGCACCCGGTGGGTACACTGGATGCGGTCCGATTGTTTTTATTGGAGGGCGAGGCGCGTATGGCGCAATCTCAGAACAGCACGGTCGATCTGGCAACGCCGGCAACCTGCCTGATGGGGCTTACCAGCCACGGTAACGTGATGGTGGGCAATAAGGCGTTTGAGTACTATAACGAGCGCAATCCCGAGGATTATATTCAAATCCCGTGGGACGAGGTCGACTATATTGCCGCCGAGGTCTTGCGCGGCACCAAGAAGATTACGCGTTTTGCCATCTTCACCAAGGACAACGGTCACTTTACGTTTTCGACGCGCGACGACAAAGAGACGCTGCGCGCTGTGCGCAAGTACGTGGACGAGGATAGACTCGTGCGTTCGCCCGACTTTATCGACGTAACGACCAAGGGCGCCAAGAGCATCCCTGCTGCCATCAAAAGCCTCTTTCACAAAGGCGACTAGTCGTCTGCGATAGATGGCGGAAAATGCATCCCGGAATTCGTTCTCATTCCGGGATGCATTTTCCTTTTGAGCGCCAGTTGGGAAAGCTTGTCCCATTTTTTAGCCGAATACCGGGATGGAATTTCCCTTACATGTGGTTAGAGGAAACCCCATCCCATTATTTTGCGTTATTCTGGGTTATAATTTTCCGTTATTGAGAAGGCTCTACGGCGATAATTCGCTGCAGAGCCTTCTTGATGAGTGGCCATGCGCTACATGGCCAAGGGGCAAATCTGCTACACTAGTACAACATGCCTCCGTAGCTCAGGGGATAGAGCACCGCTCTCCTAAAGCGGGTGTCGACGGTTCGAATCCGCCCGGGGGCACCAGGGAATATGACGGCGTCGCGGGAGCGGCGCCGTTTCTGGTTTGCGGGGGCCGCCGGCGGATTCGGGCCGTCGACACCCGCGTCACCAATTGCGTCTAGAGCCCTCCGGTAGAGTGTCCAAGCCCTAAAGCCCAGTTGATGCTACGGGGTTTAGAGGCGGACTGAAGCAAGGGGAAGACATGTCCGCTCGGGGTGATAGACTAACGCTGTGGTAAATACAGGACAGTTTGACCGTTTTTCAACCAAGATAGGCGTCCCATGCAACTAAATGCAGCTGATATAGCGCAAAAGAGAATTGACCTCGGCCTCACCCAAAAGGAGTTCGCCGCCGCCCTTGGTATGGGCTCGTCTGGCGAACGCACCGTTCGGCGCTGGGAGTCTGGGGATACTAGTCCAACGGCGGCTGAATGCGCCTTTATCGCATCGCTCGATGCGGGGGCTCCATTTGACCAAGGGGAGCGCAGCGACGCGCCTTTTACCTTCTGCGATCTCTTCGCGGGCATCGGCGGTATACGAATGCCGTTCCAGGAGCTTGGCGGTAGGTGCGTCTTCTCTTGCGAGTGGGATAAGTTCGCCCAGAAAACCTACCGGATGAACTATGGAGAGACCCCGGCGGGCGACATCCGTCAGGTCGTATCAAACGATATACCGGACTTCGATGTCCTGCTCGCAGGCTTTCCTTGTCAGCCATTCTCCCTTGCAGGCGTTTCGAAGAAGCAATCTTTGGGGAGACCCACCGGCTTTGAGGATAAAACGCAGGGAACCCTCTTTTTCGAGGTCGCTCGCATCATACGCGACAAGCGCCCGAAGGCCTTCTTGCTTGAGAACGTTAAGAACCTTACGAGTCACGACGGCGGGAAGACCTTCAAGGTCATACGACAGACGCTTGAGGAGGACCTTGGATACCATATTTTCTGGAAAGTGCTTGATTCAAAAAACTGGACGTGCCAGCACAGGGAGCGCATCTACATCGTGGGGTTCAGGGAGGAAGTTCCCTTCTCGTGGGATGACCTTGAGGTGCCGGGACCGGGACATACGCTAGGGGAAATCCTCGAAGAGCAACCAAACGAACGCTACACCATTTCGGATAAGCTATGGGCCTATTTGCGCGCCTATCGCGAAAAGCATGAGGCGGCGGGCCACGGCTTTGGATACTCGATGGTCGGCCCAGAGGACACGACAAGGACGCTTTCCGCCCGGTACCACAAGGATGGCAGCGAGATTCTGGTCGGGCAGGAAGGAAAAAACCCTCGTAAACTCACTCCCCGCGAATGCGCGCGCCTGCAAGGATTTCCCGATGAGTTCATCATCCCGGTGTCGGATACTCAGGCATACAGGCAGTTCGGCAACTCCGTGACCGTGCCGGTCGTGCGCTCGGTCGCGAAGTTGATGATGGAGGTGTTCTAGGATGGACTATGGAGTACTTGGCGCGTATTTTGACGGTGCTGTCGCGAAAACCCTCGCGGGCGTTGACATCATGGGGGCCAATAAAAGCCACCAGCACGAATTCAACGGCGTGGGGCCTTTGCGCGCGCTTTTCGGAGACGATGACATAAAGGGGATGCGAACTACCTTCGCATATCTCGATGATGGTGCAGACCCTATATTCGACCATGGTTATACCACTTGGTACGACGCCCGCAGGAAGCATCCAACTAGAACTGAGTATAGGCTCTACTACAACGATAATGCTGCCATGGGCATGGCCCGTCCGGGCGACCTCATGGTTTTGGCCCTACACGAAGCCAAGGAGGTCGTAATCCTATTTGCCCGAGCGGGGAGTACGGCGGAATCTCAAGTTCGCTGGCTCTTCGCGCTCGACGGGGTTGGCGAGAAGGGTTTTACGCCCTCTGCTCGGGAGGATACGCGCATCACGTCGATCGCCGCAAGGATTTTGGAGTCCATCGGCATCGAAGTTAGCATGCCGATCGCAGCGGAGAACTTCCTCGACGGTATGATCGAGAAATTCGGCGAGTCCTTCCCCAAAGGGGCAGACTTCTCAGCCTACTCAGCTTCCACCCTTGGAAAGCTCGATTGGACGGGCGACCCGGATGGCTGCTTGGTCGCTTGTTACGAACGCGAAGAGATGCTGTTCCGCGTCTTCGAGCGGCATCTCTTGGAGCGCGACCTCGCGCCATACCTTGGCTCGGCGCTTGATGTTGATGGCGTGCTGCGCACCACTATGTCGGCCTTCCAGCGCCGCAAGTCCCGTGCGGGGACGGCGTTCGAGAATCAACTCTCGATGCTATTCGATGCTAGGGGCATACGCTACTCGGCGCAGAAATACACCGAGGGCAAATCAAAGCCGGATTTCATCTTTCCCTCTATTGACGATTACCACGACCCCAAGTTCCCTGTCGCTCGACTGACGATGCTCGGTGCCAAGACAACCATCAAGGAGCGTTGGCGTCAGGTGCTTGATGAGGCTGACAGAATCGAGGACAAGCATCTTGTAACACTTGAGCCCGCCGTAAGTGAGGATTACACACGAGCTATGGCTAAGGACAGGCTCAGCCTCGTTGTGCCCTCATCGCTGTTCGAAACCTACACGCCCGCGCAAAGGGAATGGCTCATGAGCGTCAACGACTTCTGCAGGCTGGTAGAAGCCCGACAGCACGAGTAGAACCACGAGACGTTTTTTAGAAATGAGGCCGGAGACCAGTTGAGTCTCCGGTCTTCTTTTTTCACTCGCAACAGATTCGTCGATCACGAGGTGGGATTTGTATTTGGACTGCGCAAACTCTTGGGCAAGGGTGCTTTTTCCAACGCGGCGGGCCCCCTCGAGCATGATGGCTCGGGATCCATTGCTCGCTTTCCAATCGAGGAGTTTATTGTAGGCCGTACGTCTGAATACTGACATGATTGCCCAATCTAGCTGCTGTATACACGGAATGGGAAGTGTGGTTACCTGATTCAATACACGAAATGGGAAGTATATACAGGCCCTTTTCTACACGAAATGGGAAGTGCGGGTACCGCTGGAGCTTGTTGGGATAGATGGAGCGCATGTGTTGCGTCGCTCAGGTATGCTCATATGTGCCTAGAGTTTCACATGCCGAGAAAGGTTGATGGCTGCCATATCCACATACCAAAACACGGAGCGCTCAGCGCCGTCGACACCCGCGTCACCAATTTCCCCGCGGGGGGGAGTTTTCGAATCCGCCCGGGGGCACCAGGGAATATGACGGCGTCGCGTGAGCGGCGCCGTTTTTGGTTAGTGGGGGCCGACGGCAGATTCGGGCCGTCGACGCTCGCGTCACCAATCGCGTCATTCGAATCGGCGCTGGGAATTCAGTGCTTTTCCTCATGCAAGTATCTTCCATCTTGCGTCGCCGTCAGCCGTGAGCGGTCGATTTTTACCGATAAACGGCAAATTAATTCAGAAAAAATCAGGTAATTTCAAGAATGGTCAAACTTGATTAACAGCAAAACCACAAGGTAGATGGCTTTATACGGTGAAAAACTCTGACACAATGAGAAAAAGAGTGAAAAATACTGATTGAAAATGAACTTATGTGGCAGTAATCTACATGTCACAGGGTAAGCCCCGGCGCGCAGGCGGCGGCCCTTATCGAATTACGGATATAGATCAGGTGCTCGAACGGGCAGAAACGATCAAGGACGAAGGTAAAGGACGTAGAAGCATGAAGCTTGCAACTCGTATCAACTCCTATTTTCGCGATGGCGACAAGAATCTTGATCGCGTGTTCGCGGAGTTCCAGAGCGTGGGCCTCACGCACGTCGACCTCAACTACCCCGAGCACTGCACAGGTGTCACGGCTGAGGACATGGCCGCCAAGCTCGCAGCTCACGACCTGCAGCTGAACGGCTGCGCGCTGCGCTTCCGCAACGCCTTCCTCAACGGTGACCTGGGCAATGCCGATGATGCCCTTGCCGCGGAAGCCCTTGAGCTCTGCTACGAGGCGTGCGACTACTGCCGCACTGCCGGTGGCAACACGGTGACCATCTGGCTCGGCCACGACGGCTTTGACTACAGCTTCCAGATCGCCTACGCTCGCGTCTTCGACCAGCTCGTAGCCGCATTCCAGAAGGTTTGCGACTACGCGCCCGACCTCAAGATCTCGATTGAGTACAAACCCTACGAGGAGCGCGCGTACGCGTTCATCGACTCCATGGGTATGACCGGCATGATTCTCAACGCTGCAGACCGCCCGAACCTGGGCGTCACGCTGGATTACTGCCACATGCTCATGAAGCACGAGAACCCTGCCATGGCCGCCGACCTGTTCGGCCGCGAGGGCAAGCTCTACGGCATTCACCTAAACGACGGCAACGGTCGCTTCGACGATGGCCTTATGATTGGTACGTCCACGCCGGTGAAGACCCTCGAGTTCCTCTACTACGTGAAGAAGCACGGTTACGACAGCGCAATCTACTTCGACACGTTCCCGGTCATCGAGCCCGCTGCCGGCGAGGCTGCACAGAACGACCAGATGATCCATCTGCTCAACGACGCCATCGAGGCCGTAAGCATGGAGAAGATCCAATCCGTTATCGATGCAAACGACGCGATTAAGGCAGCCGAGCTTGTCCGCGAGCTCTTCTGCGCAATGGGGAGGTAACCAATGAAACGCGACTGGAACGCGATGGCTCAGGGGATTCTGGACGCCGTCGGTGGTCCCGAGAACATCTCGGGCATGACGCACTGCGCGACGCGCCTGCGCCTCAATCTCAAAGACGACGCGGCTTGCGACGACGCTGCGGTCAAGGAAGTCGAAGGCGTTGTGAACACGCTGAACAAGGCCGGTCAGTACCAGGTTCTCATCGGCACTGAGGTCCCGAAGCTGTACGAGAAGTTTGAGCCGCTGGTCAAGGGTTCGGGCGTGGAAATCTCCGCTGCTACCAAGGACGAGGGCGAGAGCATCGTCAGCCAAGTCTTCTCCGCGATCTCCGGCATCTTTGCCCCGCTGCTGCCCGCCATGGCCGGCTCCGGTATCCTGCGCGGCTTCGTTATCCTGGCCGCCCAGCTCGGCATCATCGCTGAGGGCACGGGTACCTACACCATCCTGTACACCCTGGCCATGAGCGTGTTCTACTTCCTGCCCGTGCTGCTCGGCTTCTCCGCCGGCAAGCGCTTCGGCGCGAGCCCGTACCTGTCGGCGCTGCTCGGCGCGTGCCTGCTCTACCCGGACTTCATCGCCCTCATGGGCGACGCGGGCAACGGCGCCATGACGGACTTCTTCGGCATCCCCGTGGTTCTCATGAACTACAACTCCACGGTTATCCCTGCCATCTTGTCTGTCTGGGTCTACTCGTACCTGTACAAGTGGCTCGATGAGCACGTTTCCGAGATGCTCAAGCTCGTCGTGCTGCCCGCCATCTCCCTGATCGTTATGGTTCCGCTCACCATGCTCGTCATCGGTCCCCTGGGCGTCTACGCTGGTGAGGCCATCGCCTTCGTGGTCAACTGGCTGATCGAGCGCAGCTCCGTGTTCGCCGGCGTGCTGGTTGGCGGCGGCTGGTCCGTGCTGGTGTCCATGGGCATCCACTGGGCCGTGAACCCCATCATGATCAACAACATCGCTCAGAACGACTTCGACTACATCTGCCCCTTCACCTTCGCCTGCAACTTCGCCATTATCGGCTGCGCCTTCGGCGTGTTCCTCAAGGCCCGCGACCAGAAGCTCAAGAGCTTCGCGATGACCGGTGTCGTATCGATCGCCCTGTCCGCCATCATCGAGCCCACGCTGTTCGGTATGCTCGTGAAGAACAAGAAGGTCTGGCTTGCGCAGATCATCGGCGGTGCCGTCGGCGGCGCGTTCCTCGGTATCATGAAGGTCGTCACCACTGCGTTCACCTTCGGTTCCGTCACTACGTTTCCGGCTTTCGTGAGTTCCGACCCCATGAACTTCGCTTGGGCTATGGTCGGCATGCTCATTTCCGCCGTCGTGGCCGGTGTTCTTGCCTTCGCCTTCACCGGCAAGGAGGATCAGCTCGCCTAAGAGCCCCGGATGCGCCGCCTCTCCTAGGGTCGTTCTCTTCGCTTGAAGAGCGTCGCGCTTACGCGAGGTGTGTCAACCTCGTTCAAATTGTGAACGAGAGGGTAGGTCAATCGATTAAGCGGTCGTCATCGCAACAGGTGGCGGCCGCTATTCTGCTTGTGCGTTACACTTTTCGAAAAGAAATGAACGAGCGTGAAGCAGAGTGGTTTGGAGAGGTTCCCAATATGATTCCGTATGAGCGCCAGGAGCGAATTGTAGAGTGCCTGCAGAAGTCGGGCCTCGCGAGGATTTCCGAGCTGCAGGAGGAGCTGCCGGGCGTCTCTATTTCGACGCTACGTCGCGACCTCAAGGAGCTGGAGGCGCTTGGCAAGGTTGAGCATCTTTCGGGCGGCGCGGTGAGGCTCCTCTCGGCTGTCCACGAGGTGAGTATCTCGACGCGTTCGGGCCTACACGGGAGTGAGAAGGAACAGATTGCCCAAGTCGCCTTGCGTTTTGTTGAGGACGGGGACACGCTCTACTTGGACTCGGGTTCCACCTGCACGGCGCTGCTGCGTCTGCTGCTCGACCGCGACGTGACAATTTACACGACGGATGCCTCGGCGTGCCTGATTAAGAGCGAGACGCGCGCCCAGCTCATCGTGGTGGGTGGCGAGTTCAACTATGTGAACTCCTCGTTCTGCGGTTCTATGACCGAATCGATCCTGCGCGATCTGTACTTCGATAAGGCGTTTATCGGGACCAACGCGATTGACGAGGACCGCGGCGTCATGACGCCCTCCTACGTTGAGGCGGCGAAGAAGCGCATCGTGCGCGAGAATTCGAATAAGGCGTACGTGCTGTGCGACAGCTCGAAGTTCCATCAGTTCTCGAATGTTCGCGCGTTTGGGTTCGATGGTGTGTCGATTATCGCGGAGTCCTATGACGAGAAGATCGCCCAGTGCGCGCGCCTGATCACGCCTGGAGCGTAGGGGGTCCGGGCTCAGGTCTGCGGATTGCGGCCCCTGGCTGCTGCTGTCCGCGTAGCGGGATTTCTTCCTAGGGAATACGACAGCGTTTCGTGGTGCGGGCTCCTGCATGATACCAGCTAGATAGGCAAATATGGCAACGTTGTGAATCTGGAAAAGCCTGCAGGTTAACAACGTGGTTAAACGATTAATCAGCCAGACTGTAGATAAAGGTTAAACGATTAATTACCACCGAGTAGATAATCACCGAGCAGATAAGGAGTTCACTATGCTGCTCTGCCCCAGTCTCATGTGCGCCGACTACGGCAATCTGCGTGCGACCGTCGAGGATCTCGACGCCGCCGGCATCGACATCTTCCATTGCGACGTGATGGACGGCAGTTTCGTTCCCAATTTCGCCATGGGTCTCGAAGACATCAAGGCCGTGCGAGCTGCCACCAACAAGCTCGTCGACGTGCACCTTATGGTCGAGAATCCTGCCAGCAAGGTTGAACTTTTCACCTCCGCC
The DNA here is from genome assembly GCA_937934355.1 of uncultured Collinsella sp. Next base: position 14,116 of record CALGZY010000261.1, read on the forward strand.
GGCGCGGACATCATCTATATCCATCCGGAGTCCGAGCGTTACGTGGTCAAGACACTCGCCGCGATTAAGTCCCTCGGCAAGAGCGCCGGTATCGCCGTGAACCCCGACACCTCTATCTCCGAGATCGAGGAGATGTTGAACCTCTGCGATTACGTGATGGTCATGACGGTGAATCCGGGTTTTGCCGGTCAGAGCTTTATCGAGTTCACGAACGACAAGGTGCGTCGCCTTGCCGCGCTGAAGGAGCGCTTTGGCTTCAAGCTCATGATCGACGGCGCCTGCTCGCCCGAGCGCGTGCGCGACCTGTCCGCCATTGGCGCGGACGGATTTATCCTGGGCACCAGTGCGCTGTTTGGCAAGGACGCTGGTTACGAGGAGTGTCTGCGCCGTTTGCGCGCCGGCGAGGTGTATTAGAAGCGGAACGGCGAATTAGGACGGATTGAGCGCGCGGCATGCGCGAATGGTTCTTATGGAAAGGGGTCTCTTTTGAAGTTCGGTATTGGAAACGACCACGTCGCAGTCGAGTACAAGGAAGCCATCACGGCGTATATCCAGGAGAAGTACGGCTACGAAGTCGTGAACTTCGGTACGGACAGCACCGAGCGCTTTGACTATCCCATCGCGGGTGAGGCCGTGGCGGACGCTGTCATGTCCGGCGAGGTTGATCGCGGTATCGTTATCTGCGGTACGGGTGTGGGCATCTCGCTTGCCGCCAACAAGGTGCGCGGTATCCGTTGCTGCACCTGCTCTGAGCCGTATTCCGCTCGCCTGTCGCGCGAGCACAACAACACCAACATGCTCGCATTTGGTGCTCGTGTGGTAGGCATCGAGCTGGCCAAAATGATTGTCGACGCCTGGCTCACCGGCGAGTTCGAGGGCGGCCGTCACCAGCGACGCATCGATATGATTCGCCAGATCGAGGCTCGTCAGCTCGTACGTGCGGAGGAAGCACGCGGCTGGTAGCGGAAAAGCCCGTCACCCGTGTGTGAACTGCGCCCCAAATCTTGGACGCCCTAAATAGCGACTAGGCCGCAAGGGCCTGATTCCGGTACTCCTCCGGGGTCAGGCCCTTCAATCTTACCTGCCTCCGGCTCGTGTTCCAGTGGACTATGTATTCCTCCAGGTCGCGTTTGAAATCCTCGAACGTCTTCCACTCGCGGCCCCTGTAGAACTCGTCCTTGACGTGGCCGAAGAGCTGCTCGGTGGCGGCATTGTCGATGCAGTTCGCCTTCCTGGACATGCTCTGGACGATGCCGGCGGCCTCGAGCCTGGATGTGTACGAGGCGTGCTGGTACTGCCAGCCCCGGTCCGAGTGCATGGTCGGGGCGACGCCCTCGGGGATCTTGGACAGCAGCTCGTCGAGCATCCTCACCTGCTGGGCCATGTCGGGCGTGGTCGATATGTCGCTCGCCACGATCTCCTTGGTGCAGAAGTCCAGCGTCGGGGCCCAGTAGGCCTTACCGCCAGCCACCTTGAACTCGGTGACGTCCGTCCCCAGCTTCTGCCACGGGGCCCCGGCGTCGAAATCCCTCGCGATCACGTTCTCGAACGTTCTGCCGACGACGCCCTTGTACGAGTTGTACCTGTGGTAGGCCGTCTCGCGTCTGATGCCGCAGCGAATCCCCATCTCGCGCATCATCTTGAGCACGGTCTTGTCGGCTATCACGACCCCCTCTTCCGCCCTGAGGCACATCGCTATCTGCCGGTGCCCGCAGCCGTTGGCGGTGCGCGAGAAGATCTCGGCGGCCGCCTCCCAGAGCTCGGCGCGCGTGGGCCTCGGCGGGTGCGCGAGGGCGTAGTAGTAGGTCGACCGCTTGAGCTCGGCGCATGCGAGCAGGTGCCCGAGCGCGTGCCCCTCGGCGCGCAGGGCCGCGACCGCTTCGGCCTTCGCCCTGGTCAGAGCCCGTCCCTCTCGACCAGGGCACGCAATTTTTTTAGGTAGGCCACCTCGGCCTCGAGCCTACGGCACCGCTCCTCGAGCTCCTCCTCGCGGGTCCGCGGCCTCGCCCTGGAACCGCTCGGCCGGCCCTTGGGCCTCGGGCGCAGGGCCTCCGCGCCGCCCCGGCGGTATAGCGCGCACCACTTCTTGAGCGGCGACATCGACATTATGCCGAACGCCGCCATCGCCTCGGCCTTCGTCATGCCGCCGTCGACGACGGCGGAGGCTGCGGCGACCTTCTGCTCGTATGTGTACCTGCCCTGCTTTCCGTCCATGCGCAGCAGCACCTCGCTCCCGAATGCGCGGTATATCTCCTGCCATCTTCTCACGGCTTCCGCGGGAAGCGAAAGGGCAATCGCGGCAGATTTATACCCGTGTCCGAGCTCGAAGAGCCCTATGGCCGCCTTCCTGGCCTCGACATCATGCTTCACCCTCAAATCAACGCGCATAAAGAAAGCCTCCCATTTCTCATGTCCAAGAAATGGGAGGCAGTTCAGTGGTGGCGGGCTTTTTGCATGTCGCGCGTGGGATAGAGCACATGCGAGAGAAAAACGCGGCTATTCGCTGCCCGCTGTCTAGCTGCTCGCGCGTTGCACGAGCTTAACGGGGACAAGCGTCTCCATCTCGGGCTCTTCGCCGCGCAGCAGGGCGAGCAGGGCCTGACATCCCTCGTGCGCGAGGCGCTCGGGGAAGCGGCGGATGGTGCTGATTTGCGGCGTCGGAAGCTGCGCGTAAACGGAATCGTCGAAGCCGATGAGACGGACGTCTTCGGGTACGCGCTTGCCGGCGGCAACGAGCGCACGCAGCGCGCCCACGGCTGCGTGGTCGCTATGGGCGAAGACGCCGTCGACGGGGTAGCCCGTGGAGAGGAAGTCGGTCACGAGCTCTTCCGACTCGATGATGCTCGGCTGCTTACCCGAGACAAACAGCTGGTAGTCGCGGCGTAGCGGCATTCCGTGCGCGGCGAGCGCCCGCTCGTAGCCCATCTGGCGCTCGTTGCCGGGGTAGTTGGCGGTAAAACTCGAGATGCTCAGGATGTCCTTGCAGCCGCGCTCGATGAGGTGTTCGGTCGCCATGTAGCCACCGCCGATGTTGTCGGAGCCCACGTGTGGGAAACCGAGGTCGTTTTCGGGCGCACGGTCGATGCAGACCACGGGGATTCCGTGGGGGACGAACTCGCCGTCGAGCCTGCGCAGGCCGGAGATACAGATGATACCGTCGGCCTGCTTGCTTGCCAGCGTGCGGAAGTAGTCACGCTCGCGGGCGGGGTCATTGGCGCTGTTGCAAACAAAGACCGAGTAGTCCTCGGTTGCCAGCTCGCGCTCCACATGCAGGGCGATCTTGGAAAAGAAGTCGTTGGAGATGTCCGGCACGATCATGCCGATGGTCCGGGACTGGGCCATACGGAGGCTCTTCGCCGCCATGTTCGTGACGTAGCCGTATTCCTTTAGGGCGGCTTCCACGCGTTTGCGGGTGTCTTCGGAAAAACGGCCGCTGCCGTTGATGACGTGGGAGACCGTGGCGACGGATACGCCGGCCGCGACGGCAATCTGGCGCATGGATGGGCGCTTGCCTGGTGTGGGCATGGGGCCTCCTGCTGCTTTCGGGTGGTTAACAGATTAACCGAGATTGTAGCGCATGCGCGATGCCGTAATGGGTCGCTTCGAAGTCGTTTTGTCGCGCTCGGTCTGCACCTTGGATAAGAAGGAGTTCGTCGAGCACTCCGATCCGGAGCGCACGCGCGCCAACATCCCGCTGTTCCAGCAGGGCATCATGATACAGCAGCTCAACTCCGAGAAGCTCGTGGTCGAGACCATGGTGAAGTTCTGCGGCTAGTAATTACTGCATTACATATTCTGTTGTCACCTGGGAGGCTTGTTTTTGCGGGCCTCTTTGTGTTGCTATGGAGCCCTGGCCTGTCGATAAACAAAGCGCCCGCTTGCCGGGGAGCAAGCGGGCGCTTCTGAGCGAATATGTTTGCGGCCATAGCCGCTGCAGGTGATGGGTTGTCGACTAGTTAGTCGTCGTGCCGGAATCGTCACCCGAGGTGGAGCCAGAAAGTGCGACCGTCAGCGTGATCGTGCTGTCGGTGGACTGCTTGCCGGTGGGGGAGACGCCCGTAACGGTGGCATCCTCGTTACCGCTCACGGGATTGCCGTTCTGGTCACAGAAGCCGATGTTATAGAAACCGGCGTTGTTGAGCGCGGTAACGGCGGCGGAAATGCTCTTGCCGTACAGGTTGCCCGGGACGGTGGCCTTGCCGGACTTCTTGGCAATGACGACGGTAATCGTGGCGCCGGGCTTCTGCTTGCCGCTGGGGTTCCAGCTGATCACGGTGCCCTCGGTAACCGAGTCGTTCTCCTGGTAGCTCACGTCGACGCCAAAGCCTGCCATATCGAGGGCGTTGCGCGCCTGGGCCTCGGTCATGTCGGTCAGGTCGGGGACGGACGTGGTATCCGGGCCGCTCGAGACCTTGTACGAGATGGTCGTGCCCTTCGCGACTTCCTTACCGGCTTCGGTGCCCTGCTCAAAGACCTGGCCCTCATCGGCCTCGTTGGCCTCCTCGGAGGCGTTGCCCTTCAGGCCAACGCTTGCCAGCGCGGCCTCGGCCTGGTCCTTGGTCAGGCCGAAAAGCTGGGGAACCTCAACCTTCTCGGAGGGCTTGGGACCCTTGGAGATTACCAGGTTCACCTTGGTGCCCTTGGCCTTCTTGGTGTTGCCGTTGGGCGTCTGCTCGGCGACCTTGCCCTCGTCGACATCGTCGTTGTAGCTTTGGTCGATGGTGCCGACCTCGAGGCCGGCTTCCTTGATCAGCTCGACGGCAGTCTGCTGGTCCTTGCCCAGCACATCGGGCACGGTGACCTGCTCGCCGCCAAAGAGTCCTGTGGCAAAGGCCACCACGATGCCGATGACGGCAACGGCTGCCACCACGGCGGCGATGATCTTGTTCTTGTTGGAATTGGGCTCTTCGACCTCGTACGAGCCGGTGGAGCCCGAAACCGAGCTACGGGCGGTATTCTGGCCGCTCACGCCCGAGACGGGACGCACCATGGCGCGCGTCTGATCGGAAAGCTCGCGAGTCTTGGTGGCGCCCAGCTCACCGGGGGCACCGATGATGCGCGTGGGCTCCGAGACGTTGACGGTACGGCCCGACAGGTAGCTGTTGAGCACCTGACGCAGCTCGTCGGCGGTCTGGAAGCGGTTTGCCGGATCCTTCTCCATGCACTTGAGGATGATGCGCTCAAGGTCGGCGTCGACACCGGAGTTGATCTGGCTCGGCGGAATAGGCAGCTCGTTGACCTGCTTGAGTGCGACCGAGATAGCGTCGTCACCGTCAAAGGGGACGCGGCCGGTGGCGCACTCGTACATCACGACGCCCAGCGAGTAGATATCCGAGGTGGGGCCGAGGTCCTGACCGCGGGTCTGCTCGGGGCTGACGTAGTGGGCGGTTCCCAGCACGTTGTTGTCTTGCGTGAGGTGGCTGTTCTTGGCGCGCGCGATGCCAAAGTCCATCACCTTGATGTTGCCGTCGGGCAGCACCATGATGTTCTGCGGCTTAATGTCGCGGTGGATGATCTCGTGCTTGTGGGCGACCGAAAGCGCGGAGCTGATCTGCGAGCCGATCTGGGCGACCTTCTTGGGGTCGAGGGCGCCGTGGCTCTTGATGCCGCTCTTAAGGTCGGTTCCGCGCAGGTACTCCATGACGATGTAATAGGTGTCGCCGTCCTTGCCCCAATCGTAGACGCCCACGATATAGGGGGAGGAGAGACCGGCTGCTGCCTGGGCCTCCTGCTTAAAGCGTGCGGCGAAGGTTGCGTCGCCAGCATACTGCGGCAGCATGATCTTGACGGCTACCGTGCGGTCGAGGACCTGGTCCTGTGCACGGTAGACGGTCGCCATGCCGCCTGTCCCCACCTTATCCTTGAGGAGGTATCTTCCCCCGAGGACCCTCTGTTCCATTCCTGCTCCTAACATAACTATTCGCTCAACAATGTGTGTAGTACCTATGATGTGGCCGCTGGGGCCGTGTGGCGCGTTGCCGCTAACTCTTCGGCCGCGGCGCGCCTCGGGTGTCCGATTCGATCATGGGCATCACGCTCCCTGTGCGGCAAGCGCCGCGGTCAGGACGATACCGGCGATCTTGGCGGCCTTGACGTCATGCTTGTCGAAATCCTCCAAGGCCACCGAGATGGCGACCGTGGGTGAATCGTAAGGTGCAAAGCCAACGAACATCGAGTTGACGTTGGTGCCGCCAGTCTCGGCCGAGCCGGTCTTGCCGGCGACCTTGACGCCGGGGATTTGGGCATCGGTGCCGGTGCCGGACTGGACGACGGCAAGCATGGCCTGCTTGACCTGGTCGGCCGTGGCGGAGCTGACGGCCTGACCAAGCGAGCGGGACTGCGTGGTCTTGACCACGGTTCCGTCCGGGGCGAGTACCTGGGCTACAAAGTACGGGTCCATGACCACGCCGCTGTTAGCGATGGCGGCGGCAATCACGGCGTTTTGCATGACGGTGGTCTGCGGGCCGGGCGTGTGGTCCATGCCGACAGGCTGGCCGGCGCCGGCCCAGGCGGTCTCCCACTCGGTCATGAGCGACGGGTCGGCCATGATGGAGGCCGCGGAGGTCAGGTCCTGGCCGAGCTTTTGGCCGTAGCCAAAGGCGTTGGCAAACTGCACGAGCGTGTTTGCGCCAACTTCGTTTGCTACCTGGCCAAAGACGACGTTGGAGGACACGGCAAAGGCCTGCTGCAGGCTGATGGTGCCGTAGCTCTCGTTGGCATAGTTGGTGACCGGTGCGTTGCCGATGTCCATGGAGCCGGGCGCTTGGTAGGTGCTGGTAAGGCTGGCGGTACCGGTCTCGAGTGCCGCGGAAAGCGTAACGACCTTAAACGTTGAGCCCGGCGTGTACAGCGCGTCCATGGCGCGATTGTACATGGAGCCGTCCTCGCCGCCGCCCGTCTGCAGCAGGGCATCGATGTTGGTGTTGTCGTAGGTGGGCGAGCTGGCACATGCGAGCACCGCGCCGGTACGCGGGTCGATGACCACTACAGCGCCCTTAAAGCCCTTGAGCGCCTGCTCGGCAGCCGTCTGGATGCGCGAGTCGATGGTGAGCTTGGCGGTGTTGCCCGGCTGGGTCTGGCCCGCGAGCGACGCGATGGCATTGTTCCAGCTGGAGTAGTCCTTAGAACCGGTGAGCGTGTCGTTCATGACGCTCTCGATGGCGGTGGTGCCATACTGCTGGCTCGCATAGCCAACCACGTGCGCTGCCAGGTTACCGTTGGGGTAGGAGCGTACGTAGGTGCCGTCCTCCTGCTGCAGCGACTCGGCCAGCGTCACGCCGTCGGACGTGATGATGGAACCGCGCTGGATGTACTTGGAGCGGGCGATGGTGTGGTTGTTGGTCGGCATGTCCTGATAGTCCTTGGCCTTGATGACCTGGACATAGGTGAGGTTGCCGATAAGGATGGCGAACAGCGCCGTAAAGGCGAGCACCGCACGGGTTAGACGGTTGGCGAGCGCAACGCGGCCGAGCACACCGGATTCAGGCGTGTCGAGCAGGCGACGGCGCATGCGCGAGCCGGCGGAGTGGCTGCCGCGGGCATACGAAGACGAGGTGGCAAAGCGCGTGCCCGTCGGGGCGGCGGCAGATGCGACCTGATCATCGGTGATGGCGGCCATGGTGCCGGTGCCGGTAAGCTCGGCCTCGCGTCCGGTCGCCTCGTCACCGGCGCGCAGCAGGAGCGCGACGATGATAAAGCTCGCCAGCAGAGAGGAGCCGCCCTGGCTCATAAAGGGCAGGGTGACGCCGGTCAGCGGGATCAGGCGGGTTACGCCGCCAACGATCAAGAAGGCCTGGAAGCTGATGGCGGCCGTAAGGCCTGTGGCACTAAAGGCGGCGAGGTCGGATTTAGCGCGGGCAGCCGTGGTGAGGCCGCGAACGGCAAAGAGCATAAACAGGATGAGCACGGCGCCGCCGCCCAAAAGGCCCATCTCCTCGCCGATAGCCGAGAAGATAAAGTCGGACTCGACGACAGGGATGTTGTTGGCCATGCCGTTGCCGATGCCAACACCGACCAGACCGCCATCGGCAAGCGAGAAGAGCGACTGGACGATCTGGTAGCCCTGGCCCTGGGCGTCCTTAAACGGATCGAGCCAAACCTGGAAACGCACCTGAACGTGAGACAGGAACTTGTAGGCGCCCACGGCTCCAACAGCTAAGAGCGCAAGGCCGATAACGACATACGAAAAGCGCCCCGTGGCAACGTAGAGCATCAGCAAGAAGATGGTGTAGAACAGCACGGCCGAACCCAGGTCGCGTTCGAAGACGACGACGAGCAGGCACACACCCCACACGGCAAACAGCGGCAGCAGCAGTCGCAGGCGAGGGATCTTAAAGCCCAGAATCTTGCGGTTGGAGATGGAGAGCAGCTCGCGGTTCTCGGCCAGGTAGCCGGCCAGGAACAGGACGATAAAGACCTTGGCGAACTCGCCGGGCTGGATGGTAAAGCCCGCGATGCGAATCCACAGCTTGGAGCCCGAGATCGTGGTGCCGATAAAGATAGGCAGCATCAGCAGAATGATGCCGATGATGCCAAAGGTGTACTTGTAGCGCATGACCACGTCGAGGTTTTTGACTAGTGCAAGCGTTCCCACCATGAGCGCCACCGAGACAAACAGGATGATGAGCTGTGAGATGGCGAGAGCGGGGGCGAGACGCGTCACGAACGTGATGCCGATGCCCGAAAGTATAAATACGATGGGCAGGATGGCGGGGTCGGCACCGGGCGCCAAGATGCGCACGGCGATGTGGGCCGCGGCAAAGGCGGCAAAGAGGCCGATCGGTACGGCGAGCGTCTCAAAGGAGATGGCAGCGCCCGCGGTGAGGACGTACATCGCATACAGCAGGATGACGGGGAACGCCGAGGCGATGAGCAAGAGCAGCTCGGTGTTGCGGCGACTCATAAGCGGCACTCCCTTTCTAATTCTTATCGGAGGCTTCGGCCTCGGCGGACTGTTCGGCGGTTTTCTCGGAATCTGATTCGGAGGTCGATCCCTGATTGGTGTTGTCGCGAATCGTTTGCGCGTCGATCACCTGGCGGGTCTGCTCCTCGTCGATCTGGTGGCGGTACTTGGATATCGTGTCCTGCGCATCGTCGACACTTGTTTGCGGAATGCCCGCCTTGAGGCGGTTTTGCGTGTCTTCGGGCAGGTCGGACAGCTTGATGCTGGTTTCGCTTTCGAGCCAGTGGAGCTTGAGTCCGAGTGGCTTGCCGGGCAGGCCGCGCCAGACGGCGACATTGCCCTGGTAGGTACCCAGGTAGTACGAGCCGGTGACACCCGTGTAGGCCCAGATGCCAGCTGCCAGCACAAAGACGAGGGCCAGGATGGCGGCGATAGTAACGTTGCGGCGACGCACGCGTTGCGCCTCGCGCATGACGCCATCGTCAACCAGGTCAACGACTACTACGGTCACGTTGTCGTGGCCGCCGGCGGCAAGCGCCGCGTCCACTAGGTTGTCGACGCAGATTTGCGCGGTTGAGGACTGCGTGGCGATGTTCTCGATATCGCTATCGGGAATCATGCTCGAGAGGCCGTCGGAGCACAGGATCAGGCGGTCGCCTTCCTCGATATGCAGAGTGAAGTGGTCGGCATACATGGCGGGGTCCGAGCCCAGCGCGCGGGTGATGACCGAACGGTTGGGGTGGACGCGAGCCTCGTCTGCCGTGATCTCGCCGGCGTCCACGAGCTCCTCCACGTAGGAGTGGTCGCGGGTCACGCGGATGAGCGTGCCCTCGTGGAGCAGGTAGGCGCGAGAGTCACCCACGTGGGCGATGGCGAGCGTGTCGTTTTCGATATAGGCGCAAGTGGCTGTGCAGCCCATGCCGGGCTTGCCCAGGCCATTCAGGGCCGCCTCGATTACGGCGGCGTTGGCTGCCTCGACGGCTGCGGCCAGGCGTGCTGCGTCGGCGGACTGTGGGGCCGTCTTGGCAATAGTCTCGACGGCGATGGAAGAGGCTACCTCGCCGGCGGCGTGACCGCCCATGCCGTCGCATACGCAAAAGAGCGGCGACTGCACCAGGTAGGAATCCTCATTGTGCGGACGCACGCAGCCAACGTCGGAGCGGGCGCCCCACATGAGTTGCGTGGTGGTGCCGGCATCATAGGTCGAGTCGGTCTCGATGCGCTCCTCGGTCAGGGGCTCAAAGCTCATGGTCGAGCCGGGGTCTTTGAGCTTGGCCTCAACGGCGGCAACGTCGATCTCTGCTGTGTCACCGGGAGAGACGGTGTTTGTCTCGGCGTTTGATTCGGAATCTCCGGTGTCCGGGGAGTCGGGCTCCTCGGAAACGCGGGCGGTCGACTCGTCATCTTGCGGGCTGACGTCTATAGGCTCGGGCGTCGCAAAGTGCGACGGCGCGGGCGTGTTTTGCGACTGGGCGGCGGGCTCGGCCACGGCATCGGACTCGCTTGCGGGCGCAGGCTGCGGGGTCTTGGGTGCAGGGCCGTCCTCGGGGGATGTCCCCGCCTCGGGCGCCGGCGTAGACGCGGGCGCAACCTCGGATGCCGGGGCTATGGGAAACGCCGGCGCGGCGGGCTCGGGTGCTGCAAACACCGCAGCGCTCTCGTTGATTGCCGCGGCGACGGGCTCTGCAAAGTGAGCCGGCGCCGGGGTTGCTTCGGGCGCTGTGGGCTGTTCCGCAGCATGTGCGCCGATGGGCGCCGCTACGGCATCCTCTTCGTCCTCGTTATCGGCGAGATCCGAAATATCATGCGTTACATGCGAAAGAGGCAGGGAGAACACGGTGTCCTCGGGCTCCACGGGTGCGGAGCCCGCCGGAGCGGCGTGGGCCGGCGCAGCTGTGGCGGCAGCCGGTGCCTCGGTCATAGTTGCGGACTTGTTCTCCTCGTCGATCATCGACGGTTCACCTTCATGACCACATCGCCAATCTGGACTTCGTCGCCCTCGCGCAGCGTCGCGGGCTCCACGAGCTGGCGGCCGTTGACGAGCGTGCCGTTAAGCGAGTTGAGGTCCTCGATGATGAGCGCCGGGCCCTGCAGCGAAAAGCGCGCATGCGAGGCCGAGACGAACGGTTCATTGATGCAGATGTCCGAAGATGGCGAGCGACCGACGATGACGGGGCCGAGCATGTCTACGTGGATGCCGCGGATACCGCGCGGACCCTTGTCCACATCAATCGTCCAGATAGCCGAGTCGCGGCGCTGCCCGCGCACAAGTCCCACGCCGGTCTTCATGACGGCGAACAGGAAGATATAGAGCAGGGCGACCAGGACGATGCGGCCTGCAAAAAGGACGATATCGATGTTCATAAGCGACTATCCCCTAAATTCAAAGGTGCTCAGGCCAAACGTCAGCAGATCGCCGTTGCGCAGCGGGCAGCGCGTAATGCGGCGGTTGTTGACGAGCGTGCCGTTGGTGGAATTGAGGTCCTCGATCGACCAATCCGAGCCCGTAAAGGTGAGCTGGGCGTGGCGGCGCGACACGTTGGGGTCGCGCAGGGCAATGTCGGAAACTGAGCGCTCGCGACCGATGGTTACCTGTGCGGAGGTGATGCTATGGCTCTCGCCGCTCACGACGTCGACGAGCTGGGCGAGCGGGCGCTGCGGGGCGCGAGTGCTCGCCATGTTGGAGGCGATGCCGGCTGCAGCGCCTAGGCCCACGGCGGCACCGGTCGCGGCGGCTCCGCCCATGCCGGCAAGCGCGTCGCGCGAGACGGTCTGCGGCACCGGGATGGGTGCTGCGGCGGGGTCGGGGACGCTAGGCGCGAAGGGGTCTGCCACGGCAAGCGGGTCGGGAGCGGCGGCGCGAGGCGTCGGCTGCTGCTGGGGCATGGCGGCGGGGCGCTGCTGCTGCGGGGCAGCAAACTGCTGCTGGCCGGCGCGCGGGGCGCTGGCGGCACGGCTTGCCGCGGAGTTGTTCTGGCCCAGGCCGTTTTGATAGGCGCGCTCTTCTTCGTACAGGCGGCCGAGCGTGGGGGCATCGACGTTCTCGGCAAAGACCGAGAACTTGCCGGCGCGCAGCTGCGGATCGATCATAAAGCGCACGAGGGGCTCGCCGACAAAGACATAGCGGCGCTTTTCGGCCTGCGCCTTCACGAACTCGCGGACCTCGCGCAAAAGCTCGGGGTAGAACGGGGCGAGCATGGGATCGTCGTCGGCGGCGATCAGGATGGTATAGAGTGCCGGCGCCGTGTTGACGCCGTTGATCACCAGAGTCTGATCCTCCATGTCGCGAGCGGCCTGCTTGGCAAGCTTCTTAAAGGAGAACGGGGCACGGGTGGCACCGAAGATGCCGGCCACGTGGTCCTCGAAGATGTTCAGGAAGTTCACGAAAGATCACTCTCCGTATAGGTTCTTTGGTATCCGAGCAAATTTAGGCATATCCCAACGATTATAGAGGATAGGGTTCCCGCAACCGCCGCCTTGGCGACGACCGCGGCTGCAAGGCTGGCAATTTCCATATGGTGTGCAAGACAGGACGCCGCTGCGCAGCCGATGCCGGTGACAGCGATGGCGGCGATTGCGGCAAGGTTTGAGCCCTGGTCGGCACGCTTGGCATGGGCATTGAGCAGCGCGGATGACGCCGCGGCAGTTGCCGCGACCAGCACAAAGGCGACCCAAAGGAGCGGGTCTCCCAGCGCTGCGGCAACGTTACCGAGCCCCAGCACGCCTCCGGCTGAAAGCGCGACCGTGGCCAGACGGGCAAAAAGCGCGCCCATGCCCGTTGCCGCGGCGGCGCTTGCCGGGCCGAGCCAAAATGACGCGACGCCGCCGGCGACCCCAGCTGCCAGGAAGGTATTGCCGGTCAGACAGCCAAGTGCGAGTGCACAGGTGAGCGCGGCGCTCGCGGCAGCCTCGGTGCGACCCCAGGCGATCCACCAACCGGACATGGCAGCGGCAAAGATCACCGCGACCGGCAACATCGACAGGATGCCCTGCGCCTGCATGGTGGCGTTGGCCATGAGCACCAAAAAGCCCACAGCCGAGATGGCCGAGCCGATCTGGGGGGCCAGGCCAGCCGCCGCTCCGATCGCGATAGCCGCAATGACCAGGCCGGGAAGCGCCGCGACCCCGGCCGTTTGCATCAGCAAAAAGCTAAAGGTGCCGCACGTTAGCGCCGAGATAGTGCGCATGGTGTAGTCGCGCGCATGGCTCCAGCGCGTGCCCGCCCAGCCGAGTGCGGGGTCGACCTCGATGGCGTCGTCCTCGTAGTGCGACGGCTCGATATCGTCGAGCTCCTGCTCGTCATCCGAAAGCTCGCCAACCATTTGCTCCAGGCTGCGACGGCCCTCGCGCACGCTGCCCAGACCGGCAAGGAGCTGGTCGCAAAATGCCTCGATGCTGTTGGGGCGGTCCTGCGGCATGGGGGAGAGCGCGCTCATGAGCGCGCTCTCGGCTCCCGGGGGAAAGTGTGGTATCAGCTCGCTGGGATAGGTGGCGCCGCCGATGATGCGGTCGAGCGAGTCGGCGGGCGTGGCCGCCATAAAGGGAGCGCTGCCGCACAGGCCCTCGTAGATCACACAGGCGAGGGCAAAGACATCGGCGCGCTCGTCGACCGTGCCGGTCTCGATATCGAGCTGCTCGGGCGGCATGTAGCCGATGGTGCCGCCGCGCGAGCCGCCAAAGCCACCGGCGGACGACAGTCGCGCCATGCCAAAGTCGGTGAGCTTTACATTGCCCGAGTGGTCGATGAGCACGTTGGCGGGCTTAATGTCCAGGTGGAGTACGCCATTACTATGGGCGAAGGTGAGCGCCTGGCCCAGGGCATCGGCAATGGCCGCGGCCTCGTCAAAGGTAAGTGAGTGGCCGTCCACGCGATGCAAAAACTCGGCCAGCGACATGCCATCGACATATTCCATAACCAGGTAGGCATAGGCTGTGTCGTGCGTAAAGTCGATGACCTGCACGATGTTGGGATGTTGAAGCATAGCGGCAGTATGCGCCTCGCGCAGGACATCCATGATGTCGCTGGCGGGCATGCCGGCACCGTTGATAAGGGGGATGCGCTTAATGGCGACGCGACGGCGCAGGTGCGTGTCGCGGCAGATCTCGATGGAGCCAAAACCGCCGGTCGCAAGTGTCTCGAGCGGCTGGTACCGCTTGAGCAGCTCGCGAGAGCTGGTGCCCTCCAAAGGAACGTCCGGCGAGAACCGGGCGGTATGTTGCGAGAAAAGCGGCATGGCCAACCCTCGTGCGTTTAAAGTTCGTTTGCGAGCGGCGGGCGCGGGACCGAGCCGTTCGCGGTGGCATAGATGCTGCTAGTGTAGCACGCTCGGGTGGGCGACATTCAATTTAAGCTCCGTCTGGGGTCTGGACCTTGCGTCCGGCCTAGCGCTTCTTCTTGTTCTTCTTCTGCTTGCGCTGCTTGCCCTTGGTCTCCTGGGGCTTGTCGGCCTTGTCGCCCTGTTTGGCTTCGGCAGCGGCCTTTTCTGCCTTCATCTTCTTGCGCTTGGTCTCGATGCGGAGTTTTTTGTTGATGCGGGCCTTGAGGAAGGGGCCGAACTGCTCGGCATCGCCACGGACGAAGGTGTCCTTGGGGATCGTCACGCCCTGGTCGGCGAACATGGCCACAAAGATGCGCTCGCCGTCGAGTACGTGGTCGAGCTTGTCAAACGGGAAGAACTGTGACTTACCGCTCTTGCCCCAAACCATCAGGCCGTCCTCGTTGGCGGCGACGCGGCGATAGCGGCCACCCATGGACTCGTCGGCCTCGACGGCGTCGATAAAGTCGCGGGCGAGGGTGTGGTGCAGGTTTTTGCTCCACCAGGCCAAAAAGGCGCCGAATACGATCAGGACGACGCCAAACTTGATCCAGTTGCCGCCGGCCACCAGCATGCCGATGCCGATGAGCGCGGCAATTGCCGCGGCGACATACAGCGAGCCGCGACGCCTGGGCGAGGCGACCAGACGGGCGAAGTCGGTGACCAGGTCGTTTTCGTACTGGTACTCGTTGAGGTACAGGATGCCGTCGTCGGCTGCGGCCTGCTCCTCGAGCGCGACCTCGACCTGGTCGGCTGCTTCGGAGGGGACGAGGTTGCTCTCTGCGTCTGCCATGCTCTTTGGACTCCTATCGCGGCGGGCTCGCCGTACGGGTATTATGGAATGCAGTATGCCGTGCGACCGCATGGCCGCCGCGGCAACAAGACTCAGTATACCCGGGGGAGCACCCATGGAATCGTTGTACCGAAAGTATCGCCCGCTCACCTTCGACTCCGTGGTGGGCCAGCAGCATATCGTCTCGACGCTCGAGCACGCCATCACCGAGGGGCGCCTGTCCCACGCCTACCTGTTCTGCGGACCGCGCGGCACGGGCAAGACCACCATGGCGCGTATTCTTGCCAAGGCGCTGCTCTGCCGCAATGCCGAGGCGGCGCGCGCCGAGGGTGCGAGCGGCTGCATGCCCGACGGCACCTGTGAGGAATGCGAGCTCATCGCCGAGGGCAACCACCCAGACGTTTACGAGCTCGATGCCGCCTCCCGCACGGGCGTGGACAATGTGCGCGAGGAAATCATCAACTCCGTCAACTTTGCCCCGGTGCGCGGCAAGTACAAGATTTATATCATCGACGAGGTCCACATGCTCACAACGGCGGCGTTTAACGCGCTGCTCAAGACGCTCGAGGAGCCGCCGGCACACGTGATCTTTGTGCTGTGCACCACCGACCCGCAAAAGATTCTGGAGACCATCCTCTCGCGCTGCCAGCGCTTCGATTTCCACCGCATCGGCAACGAGGATATCGAGCATCGCCTGTCTTACGTGTGCGAGCAGGAGGGCTTCGATTACGACGACGAGGCGCTGGCCATCGTGGCGCGCCATGCCAAGGGCGGCATGCGCGACGCGTTGTCCACGCTGGAGCAGCTGAGCGTTTTTGGCAACGGCGCCGTGCATGCGGACGATGCCCGCTCGCTTTTGGGCGAGGTTTCGGACCAGATTCTGGGCAAGTTTTCCCGCGCCATTGCCGATCGCGATGTTGCCGAGCTCTATGGACTGATCCGTGCGCAGGTCGAGGAGGGCAATGACCTGCTGGAGCTGACGCGCGACCTGGTGGCGCATGTGCGTGACGTGTACGTTGCCTGCGTTGCCGGTGCCCGTGCCGAGCTGTTTGAGGGCGGCTCCGAGCAGGCCGAGGCGCTTGCTGCCGAGGCCGCTGCCTTTGGCGAGCATCCTGCCGACCGCCTGGCCCGCGTGCTGACGGTGCTCGACGATGCCGCACTGGAGATGAGGGGCGCGAGCGACGTGCGCCTGGTGCTCGAGATTGCCTGCACGCGTCTGGCGCGTCCCGAGGCTGATTTAACGATTGAGGCATTGGCCGAGCGCGTGGCACGTCTGGAGGCCATGGTTGCCAACGGCGCCGTGCCGGCGAGCGTGGCTGCTGCTCAGGCCGCCGCGCCTGCAGCATCCGTACCCGCTGCTGCCCAACAGCCGACGCTCATTTCGGGCGCCCGTGCTGCCGCTCCGGCGGCATCCGCTGCCCCTGCTGTTACGTCCGCGCGCCAGGGTGGCATGCCTTGGGACCGCGGAGCTGCTGTTCCGACTGCCCAGCCTGCGCCCCGTTCTGCGTCCGTGTCAGCCTCCAAGCCTGCAGCGCCTGCGCCTCAGCCCGTTGCGGCCCCCGCGCCTGCCACCGCTCCGGCACCTAAGCCCCAGTCCAACAATGCCGCCCAGGTTGCCGCCGCCGGTGCTGCCGAGACGCCCGCGGTCGAGGATGCCGGAGAGCTGCAGCGCAAATGGGCCGAGGTTGTCGAGCGCGTCAAGGCGCGTCAGGCTTCCTACGCAGGGCTTTTGCTCAACGCCCGCGCCACGGCCGACGACGGCTCCAAGCTCACGGTCTCGTTCCCCGCGGGTTCGACTTTTGCCATTAAGATGCTCGGTCGCGCCGATACGCAGTCGGTGGTCCTGCCGACGGTCTGCGCGGTTTTCGGTCGTCGCACCGTCGACTATGTCCTGGATGGGGGTGGCACGCCGGCTCCTCAACATGAGGAGCATTCTCCATCTGCACGGGCTGCGGCATCTGCGGACCCGCAACCCGTGTTCTCGGCGGCCCCTGTATCCTCGAGCGCCAGCGCGCCGCAGCAGCAAGCGGCGCCGGTAGCGGCATCGACCCCGTCGGCGCCTAAGCCCGCGGCGCCCAAACCGGCTGCTCCGACACCCGCGCCCAAGCCCGTCTCGCCCGCGCCCAAGTCGTCTGACCTGGGCAAAGCCCCCTGGCTACGCTCCGACAACCCCGCCGGCGCTCCTGCCACGGGTAAGCTCCCGACCGAGCCCGCACCTCGTGCGCCCGAGCGCTCGGCTGCCCCCAAGGCTCAGCCTGTCGCGCAGTCCGCGCCGTGGGAATCCGAGCAGGTGCCCTACGACGACGCTATGGTTGGCGGCTTCGCTGTCGATGCGAGCGGGGACGATCTGCCTCCGTTCGACGTGCCGGGTGCGGCGTCCGCGCCCAAGTCCGCTGCAACTGCCCCCAAAGAGGAGGGCGCTCCTGCAGCTCCCTGGGAGTCCAACCCCGGTGCGGGCAGCCCCTTCGGCCATCAGGGTGCAGCCCCGAGCATCCCGCAGACCGAGGACGAGGCCAAAGCCCTTATCCGCAGCGTCTTCGGCCAGTCCACCATCTTCAAGCCGGTGGAGTAGCTGTACGGGCGGGTATACTGCTCAAGAAGAGATCTCTTTGTCCGGGCGCATCTGTATTTCGGACATGTGTAGTGTGGTGCCGCGTATGTCGCATTTGAGCAGACAGGTGCGTGACGGTCGGCCTAGGATGCTGAGGTCGATACGATACGTCGCATGGCCGTCTGTGCACTCGACTTGCTCGGCGTTGATGGTTGCTCCGATTGTCAATAAAGAGCCCGGTTCGGCATCGACAATCTTGGAGTCTTTTATCTTGACCTTGAACTCTTGGTAGAGGGATGGGCTGTTGTAGTAGACGGTTCGGGTTCCATCGGTGCACTCATCGGTCGTCTCCCATTTGACGACGGGCTGGTCCGAGCTGGCTATCAGCAATTCTGCTCCAAAAGCTATGGCATGGGTGATGACAACCAGCAATGCCCAGCCGACAAAGAGATAGAGAACCACATATGCAACGGGGTGTTTTGAGCGGATGTTTTGGAGCACGTCGGGGGCATTCATGGGGCACCTCCAAATTGCTATCTATGGCAATCAAATTATACCCTGCCGCCATGTGCGCCGCCTCGAGTAGTGGCTCGGCATTTAGCCATTTAGTGGGACGCATAAAATGTCGGATTCCGGCTCTACAAGATTTAGCTTTCAATATTATGCAGATGCGAATTATTCAACTTTGCATAATCTTTGGGTGCGGCTTGCACTCCAGGACATGTATATCGACTGAGGTAACACGTCCGCCCCGTTCGCTGACCTCGCGCCGTGGTACGATTTTTGAGTTTGAAAGTCTCGCCGTGCTCCGGCTGCCCTTGCAGCTTGTCGCGCGGCCGCACGTAAAGGAGCCATCATGGCCGGTATGAACATGCAGCAGATGATGAAGCAGGCTCGCAAGATGCAGGAGCAGCTTGCCGCCGCGCAGGAGAACCTCAAGTCCCAGACCGTCGACGCTTCTGCCGGCGGCGGCATGGTCAAGGTGACCGTTAACGGCGAGATGGAGCTCGTCA
>CALGZY010000262.1 GCA_937934355.1 uncultured Collinsella sp.
GGTCACCAAGCACAACCTCAAGTATCGTCGCTACTATCACCAGTTCGACTACTAAAGAAAACGGGTGCGGGAACGTGCCGGGCTATTGAGAGGAACACAGAATGAGACAGTACATCATCGCCAGCCATGCGCACTTCGCTACCGGCATCAAGGAGAGCGTCGAACTGCTCTCGGGCGCTCGCGACAACGTCCACGATCTTTCAATGTTCGTCGATGACCGCATGGACGTGGCCGAGGAGGCCCAAAAACTGCTGGCAGGCATGGCTGCCGACGATGATGTCGTTGTCTGCACCGACCTCTTTGGCGGCAGCGTCAACAACGAGTTCACCAAGATCGTCCAGACGCGTCCCCGCACGTACCTCGTTACCAACATGAACCTTCCTCTGCTCATCCAGCTGCTGTTCTCTGACGAGTCGGCGCCGGTTGAAGAGACGATTCGCGCCATCGTCGCTGCGGACGATACGCGCGTGAAGTTCGTCAACGATCTTTTGGTCGATGACGACGAGGAAGAAGAGTTCTAATCCGTAGCACCTACTGACACGCCGTAAGACGGCACAAGACCTTTGGGGGGTCACATTATGATTCAGCTACTTCGCGTTGACCATCGCCTGCTTCATGGCCAGGTCGCGGTCTCTTGGGTTCAGGGCCTCGGCTCCAACTGCATCTTCTGCGTGGGCGATAAGGTCGCCAACGACCCGGTGTGGAAGACGACGCTCAAGATGGGCAAGCCTGCCGGCTGCAAGCTCGTCATCAAGGATATGGCGAATGCCATCGAGGCTATCAACTCGGGCGTGACCGACAAGTACAAGATGATCATCTGCGTTGCCACCATCGCTGAGGCAAAGCAGCTTGTTGAGGGCTGCCCGCAGATTAAGTCGGTCAACCTGGGCAACACCAAGCCCAAGGACGAGAAGCGCCCCGATGCTCGTCAGGTCTCTCGTCAGATCTTCCTGACCGCAGCCGAGGAAGCCGATGTGCGCGAGATGCTGGATCGTGGCGTTGAGGTCGAGATTCGACCCCTGGCCGATGACCCCAAGGTTGACTGCGCCAGCGTGCTCTAGGCGTTTGAATTCGAAGAGTCTGAGCTCTTCGTAGTGTCCTATTAGGAAAGGGGGATGTATGCTTGTCCAAGCAATCCTCATCGGACTTATCGCCGCATTTGGTAAGTTCGACTTCCAGCTCGGTACGCTCTATGCGTTCCGCCCCATCGTCCTGTGCCCGCTCGTGGGCCTGGTGCTGGGGGACCTGCAGTCCGGCCTCGCGATCGGTGCGAGTCTGGAGCTGCTGTTCATGGGCTCGATCTCCATCGGCGCCTACGTGCCGCCTGATGAGACGATCGGCGGCGTGCTCGCCTGCGCCTTCGCTATCCAGCTGGGCCAGAGCACCGAGGCAGCCATCGCGCTTGCCATGCCCATCGCCACGCTGTGCCTTGCCATCAAGAATATCCTCAACGCCGCCCTGCCGATCCTGGTTGACCGCGCTGATGTCTTCTCCGGCCAGGGCAACCTTAAGGGTGTCTATGCGATGCACTTCCTGATCGGTTTAACCGGCATCATCATGGCGTTCCTGCTGTGCTCGCTGTCGTTCTATCTGGGTGCTGACGCTATCCAGGGCGTGCTCGACTTTATCCCCGACTTTGTTCTTGCTGGCTTTGGCGTTGCCGCCAACATCCTGCCGGCCATGGGCTTCGCCATGCTCGGCCGCCTGGTGCTCACCAAGCAGCTCGTGCCCTTCTACTTCCTGGGCTTCCTGCTGTGCTCCTACGCCAACGTGCCCGTCCTGGGCGTCGCCCTGATCGCCATCATCATCGGCATCGACAAGTTCGACCTGCTCGGCCTGGGCGGAGCCCAGCCCCAGCTCTCCGCGGAAGGGGATGAGGACGATGACTTCTAGTCCCGAGAACAAGATCACGCGCTCCGACCTCGTCAAGAGCGCCGTCAACGTCGGCGCCCTGGGCATGGAGTTCTCCTGGACCTACTACAAGCAGATGAACATCGCCTTCTGCCTGATGGTCGCCAACATGCTCAAGAAGATCTACGCCGGCCGCCCCGACGACTACGCCGAGGCCCTGCACCGCCACTGCGCGTTCTTCAACATCACCGTCCAGTTCGCCCCGTTCGTCGGCGGCATCGCGATGGCCATGGAGGAGAAGGTCGCCCGCGGCGAGATCGAGCCCGAGAGCGTCAACGACGTCAAGGCCGCCCTCATGGGCCCGCTGTCCGGCATCGGCGACTCCATCTTCCTGTCGACGCTGCGCGTGGTCGCCGCCGCGGTGGGCATCAGCCTGTGCCAGGCCGGCAACCCCTTCGGCCCCATCGCCTTCCTGCTCATCTACAACGTCCCCGGCTTCGCGCTGCGCGTCTGGGGCGCCGTCAAGGGCTACGAGCTGGGCGTGGGCTTCCTGGACGAGGCCCAGAGGACCGGCCTCATGCAGAAGATCATGACCTGCGTGGGCATCGTGGGCGTCATGGTCGTGGGCGCCATGTGCAAGGACATGTTCTGGGCCAGCATCCCGGTCGCCATCGGCTCGGGCGACGACGCCCAGACCCTCCAGGACATCCTGGACGGCATCATGCCCGGCATGCTCGGCATGATCGCCTTCTGGCTGTACTACTGGCTGCTGTCCAAGAAGATCAACCCCATGGTGCTGATCGTGGCCACCATGGTCGTGGGCATCATCGGCGCGTTCTTCGGCGTGCTGGCGTAGGTTCCTGCGTTTTATTCTGCCCCCAAGGGAAACGGCGACCCATTGCGGTCGCCGTTTTTTATTACCGAAAGCTAGCTGGAGGTGCTTCGTGATTCGATCTGACAATTCACCCGATAATGGCGTGAGCGGGGCGATGTATCTATTTGGCACGGCGCTCTTGTGGAGTTTTATCGGCATCCTCGTTCGCGCCAATTCGCAGTCAGCTCTTTTGATCGGTGCCGTTACGGCAATATTTATGGCGCTCTTTATCCTGCTCGTTGGCAGGCCCGTCCTCCGCGTCAGCCGTCTTATTGTCCTTGTGGCCGTCTGCAACTTCGTGACGGGCACCACGTTTAACTTTGCCAACCAGCTCACGACGGTCGGCAACGCGATCGTTCTGCAGTACACCTCGATGATTTTCGTTATCGTGTATCAATCGCTCGCAACTCGCACGTTGCCCTCACCTGCGAAGATTGCCTCCGTGGTGGTTGCCTTTACGGGTATGGGACTTTTCTTTTTAGGCGATTTGAGTGCCGAGGGCATGCTCGGCAACCTGCTTGCCGTCATTTCGGGCGCCACCTTTGGGCTGTGTTTCTTTTTGAACTCTCGCCCCGATGCGTCGCCCATGGTGTCCTCGCTCATCTCCTGCGGTATCTCGATGCTGCCGATCGTCTATTTTGCCGGCGCCCTAGACTCCGTGAGACCATTTGAGTGGGGACTCATGCTGGTGCATGGGCTTTTTTGCAGTGGCCTTGCGAGCGTGCTGTATGCCAAGGGGATTGCGCGCACTAACGCGTTTGCGGCCAACTTGGTCTGCATGAGCGAGGTCGTGCTCGCTCCCTGCTGGTCGGCGCTCCTCTTTGGCGAGGTCTTTCGCTGGAACGAGTTTTTGGGCGCGGCGATAATCGTTTTGGTGATTGTAGGCAACTTGGCATACGATGCCTTTGGCGATGGCTTTCTGGTGGCGCTTGTCCGCCATCGAAACAAAGAGCGCGCCTGATGGGATACGTCTGCCGTTTACGGTAAAAAACACCCCGCTGAGCGAGTGGTATTAAATAGTAAGAACCTGCATATCTATAATTGGTATCAAATCATTTGTACCTGGCATGGGTGTTCGCAGCACACCAGGTACGCTTCGAGCCGTGTGATCGAACTCCCGGAATTGATATCAACAACGCGCGCGACGGGTGTGACGACGGTTCGATATTCCTTATTGGGAGGAATTATGCTTGTCCAAGCAATCCTCATCGGACTTATCGCCGCATTTGGTAAGTTCGACTTCCAGCTCGGTACGCTCTATGCGTTCCGCCCCATCGTCCTGTGCCCGCTCGTGGGCCTGGTGCTGGGGGACCTGCAGTCCGGCCTCGCGATCGGTGCGAGTCTGGAGCTGCTGTTCATGGGCTCGATCTCCATCGGCGCCTACGTGCCGCCTGATGAGACGATCGGCGGCGTGCTCGCCTGCGCCTTCGCTATCCAGCTGGGCCAGAGCACCGAGGCAGCCATCGCGCTTGCCATGCCCATCGCCACGCTGTGCCTTGCCATCAAGAATATCCTCAACGCCGCCCTGCCGATCCTGGTTGACCGCGCTGATGTCTTCTCCGGCCAGGGCAACCTTAAGGGTGTCTATGCGATGCACTTCCTGATCGGTTTAACCGGCATCATCATGGCGTTCCTGCTGTGCTCGCTGTCGTTCTATCTGGGTGCTGACGCTATCCAGGGCGTGCTCGACTTTATCCCCGACTTTGTTCTTGCTGGCTTTGGCGTTGCCGCCAACATCCTGCCGGCCATGGGCTTCGCCATGCTCGGCCGCCTGGTGCTCACCAAGCAGCTCGTGCCCTTCTACTTCCTGGGCTTCCTGCTGTGCTCCTACGCCAACGTGCCCGTCCTGGGCGTCGCCCTGATCGCCATCATCATCGGCATCGACAAGTTCGACCTGCTCGGCCTGGGCGGAGCCCAGCCCCAGCTCTCCGCGGAAGGGGATGAGGACGATGACTTCTAGTCCCGAGAACAAGATCACGCGCTCCGACCTCGTCAAGAGCGCCGTCAACGTCGGCGCCCTGGGCATGGAGTTCTCCTGGACCTACTACAAGCAGATGAACATCGCCTTCTGCCTGATGGTCGCCAACATGCTCAAGAAGATCTACGCCGGCCGCCCCGACGACTACGCCGAGGCCCTGCACCGCCACTGCGCGTTCTTCAACATCACCGTCCAGTTCGCCCCGTTCGTCGGCGGCATCGCGATGGCCATGGAGGAGAAGGTCGCCCGCGGCGAGATCGAGCCCGAGAGCGTCAACGACGTCAAGGCCGCCCTCATGGGCCCGCTGTCCGGCATCGGCGACTCCATCTTCCTGTCGACGCTGCGCGTGGTCGCCGCCGCGGTGGGCATCAGCCTGTGCCAGGCCGGCAACCCCTTCGGCCCCATCGCCTTCCTGCTCATCTACAACGTCCCCGGCTTCGCGCTGCGCGTCTGGGGCGCCGTCAAGGGCTACGAGCTGGGCGTGGGCTTCCTGGACGAGGCCCAGAGGACCGGCCTCATGCAGAAGATCATGACCTGCGTGGGCATCGTGGGCGTCATGGTCGTGGGCGCCATGTGCAAGGACATGTTCTGGGCCAGCATCCCGGTCGCCATCGGCTCGGGCGACGACGCCCAGACCCTCCAGGACATCCTGGACGGCATCATGCCCGGCATGCTCGGCATGATCGCCTTCTGGCTGTACTACTGGCTGCTGTCCAAGAAGATCAACCCCATGGTGCTGATCGTGGCCACCATGGTCGTGGGCATCATCGGCGCGTTCTTCGGCGTGCTGGCGTAAGGGCCCGGCTGCATAGATTTTCGTTGCAACCTGGAAAGGGGATGGAGCAGGCCTATGCCCTCCATCCCCTTTTTGTATAGAAGGAGTTCGTATGTTCGCGAAGGATCGCGAAGCAATGCGCCTGACGCCGGCAGAGGTCAGGCTGATTCTCATTGAGTCCCTGCAGTGGTGCGCCAACAACGCGGTCTACTTTTTGGGGCTTATCGGTGCGGCCACGTATGATCTGGCCGGCACGGCCTTTTTGGTTGCCGCCATTACGCTCGTGCGCAATCTTATGACGTCGGCGGGCAATATGGTGTCGGGCTCGGTCATCGATCGCTTTGGACCGCGCCGGACGTCATTTGTGACGTGCGTGATTACGGCTGTGCTATCGCTTGGCGTGGGGTTGGCGCCGCTGTCTGTCCCCGGGCTTGTGTTTGCCGCGTGCGTCTTGGGGCTTGCGGGCGGCTTTATCAACACCTGCACGCATGCGTTTCCGGGATACCTGGAGTCGACCACCGAGGGCCGTACCCGCGTGAACGGTCTCATGGTGTTCTACAGCAATATCGCCTATACCGCTGGCCCGCTGCTCGGCGGTGCCATCGTGAGCTGTTTTGCCACGCAATCGGTCTATCTGCTCATGGCGGGCATGATGGGCGTGGCGGCCGTGCTCTCCTTGGGCTGTCACGAGTGCGTTGTTCCCGCAAAAGGGGAAAAGCCGAAGGGCGGTATTCTGGGCGGCATGGCCGAGGGTGCGCGACTTACGTTTCGCGACCACGACCTGCGCCTCATCTTTATCTCGGGCTTTTTGGGATTCTTTGCGTTTGGCGCGTTTGATTCGCTTGAGTCGTTGTTCTACCGTGATGTGCTCAACGTGGATATCGTCTGGCTGGGCTGGCTGTCCTCGGTCGTGGGCCTCACTTCCTCGGTGGGCGCGTTCATCCTGACCAAGCTTTCTGCTCGCCATGTCAACCTACGATTGCTGCTCGGCGCGCTCATGGCCGTGGGCATTGGGTCCATGGTGTACGTGGGCACCGATATGCTGGGGGTCGCGATTGTCGGTCAGGCGATTAACGGTCTGGCCTGGGGATTCCTGGAACCGCTGCAGATGATCTTGATTCAGGAGCGCGCTGACATCAAATACCTGGGGCGCATTACCGGCTTTGTGCGTTTTGGCCTGATGAGCGCCGGCGTGCTGCCGCTGCTGGCGGCTCCGTTTTTGGCGGAGGCTTTGGGTGTCCAGACGGTACTGTTTGGGGCATCGACCATTATTGCGCTGGTAGGAACGCTGTTCTTTGTCACACAAGGGAGGCGCCAGAGGCGTTAGCTATACATTCAATTCTAATTTAATACCACTCACCAGAGAATTTCGACCGTTCACCGAGGATTGGAGCAGATTGATAAGTGGTATTAAAAACACATCAGGTGTATGTCTATAATTGGTATCGAAAAGAAACGCGATGTATAGAGTTGCGTGCAGGACAGAAAGGAAAAGCCATGAAGGAAACCGAGAAGATCGAGATCATGCATTTCGACCAGGAGGGCTATCTCG
>CALGZY010000263.1 GCA_937934355.1 uncultured Collinsella sp.
ATCCGGCTTTGCGCCCGCACCGTCGCGGTCGCAAGCCCAAGGCCTTCGTCGAGGCAGAGAAGGCCGCAGCCGCAGCTGCAGCCGCTCGGGATGCTGCGGCGACCGCCGAGTCTGCAACCGCCGCCGACGCGCCCGTCCAGGATGCTACGACTTCCGAGGCCGCTTCCGCCGATGTCGAGCCCGCCGACCTCCGTCCCGGTCGCAGCCGTCGCACTGCTGCTAAGCGCACGTCCAAGGCTAAGGCTGCCAAGAAGGGCGCGTCCGAGGATTCCGCCGAGACGACCGTCGATGCATCGGCTGATGCCGCCGAGCCCCAGGACGTCGAACAGCCTGCGTCCGAAAAGCCCAAGCGTGGTCGTAAGAAGTCCGCTAAGGCCAAGGCGTCCGAGCAGCGGGCTGATGTCGAAGCGCAGGTCGATTCCGGCGCCGAGGCCAATGACGCCGCTGCGGCCAATGCCGACGCCGCCGCAACTGATGGTGCCGCGCCCGCCGAGGCCGAAGACGGCGCTCGCCCCAACCGTCGCCAGCACAAGCGTAACGACGAGCGCAACGACCGCAAGGACGAGCGCAACAACGACCGTCGCAACCGCCAGCGCGATCGCAAACAGCGCAACAAGGAGCGCAACGCCGCCCCCACCGAGCCCACGCATTCGCGCGAGGAACTCGCGGCCATGAAGGTCGCCGAGCTGCGCGAGAAGGCCAAGGAGTTCGAGATCGAGACGACCGGCAAGAAGAAGGCCGAGCTCGTCGAGGAGATCTACACCACTGCCGCGAAGGCCGAGGGCTTCCGCGACATCAAGGGCATTCTGCAGATTCGCCCGGACAGCTCCGGCATCATCCACGCCCATGGCTACATGAAGTCCAACGACGACGCCTTCGTGCCCGCCTACCTCATCCGCTCCGCGCGTCTGCGCACGGGCGACGTCATCGAGGGCTCGCTGCGTCCTTCGCGCGGCGGCGACAAGCGCGCCGGCCTCGCCAAAATCACGACCGTCAACGGTCTGGACCCCGAGCAGATTCGCAACCGTCCTAAGTTCGGCGACCTCACCCCGGTCTATCCCAACGAGCCGCTGCGCATGGAGCACGGCAAGGACTCCATTACCGGTCGCGCCATCGACATCGTGTCGCCGATCGGCAAGGGTCAACGTGGCCTGATCGTGTCCCCGCCCAAGGCCGGCAAGACCACGATCCTCAAGAAAATCTGCCAGTCTATCTCGATTAACAACCCCGAGGTGCACCTCATATGCCTGCTCGTCGACGAGCGCCCCGAAGAGGTCACCGATATGCAGCGTTCCATCAAGGGCGAGGTTGTGGCGTCGACCTTCGATATGCCCGCCGACAACCACACTCGCGTGGCAGAGCTCGTCATCGAGCGCGCAAAACGCATCGTGGAGCTGGGCGGCGATGTTGTGGTGGTGCTCGACTCCATCACGCGTCTTGCCCGCGCCTACAACTTGGCGGCGCCCGCCTCAGGCCGCATCCTTTCGGGCGGCGTCGATTCGGCGGCACTGTATCCGCCCAAGCGCTTCCTGGGCGCAGCCCGCAATATCGAGAACGGTGGCTCGCTCACCATCCTGGCCTCTGCCCTCATCGACACCGGTTCCAAGATGGACGAGGTCATCTTCGAGGAGTTCAAGGGTACCGGCAACATGGAGCTTAAGCTCGACCGCGACCTGGCCGACCGCCGCATCTTCCCGGCTATCGACCCCGTTGCCTCCGGTACGCGCAACGAAGACCTGTTGGTCGACGAGCAGATGCGTCCGTTTGTCTTTGGTCTGCGTCGCATTCTTGCCGGCATGAACAACACCGAGCGCGCAGCCGCGTCGTTTATCAAGGGTCTTAAGGGCACCAACACCAACCAGGAGTTCCTGGTGCGTTCGGCCAAAAAGCACAGCGACTACGAGCAGACGTTCTAGGTTGTCATCCACGCGCAGCGATAGTCATCAATGCGATAAAGGGTCGGGGCTTTGAGCCTCGGCCCTTTTCCATATCGCCGCTCCGCGCTTATTTTTGACCATAAGACCGACGAGCAGCAGGTTTCCCGTTTCAATCCGACATCGTCGCTTGCAATCGACGGGGCGGTTTCGCATAATAGCTTTTAAGCTTCGCGACGGAAAACGCAGATGAAACGAACCATATACCGTTGCTTTGGGGCATAGCCCCGCTTCATCTTCTCTCGCGCAGCCAACTGAATGATGCGATTTGGGTGCTGGAAGATGGGGAGAGCTCATGGCTTCTTCTGATGCAACACAACGAGCAGTCCTTGCCGGACTTTCGTGCGGGGTCGGCCTTGCCGCTCCCGTGGTTATGTATGCCGCGACGCTGCCGTTTTCGTCGGTGAATGAGACGGTCGTGGCGGGTGCGGTTCCCTTCGCCGCGGGCGCGGTGGCGGGCGTGGGTATCTATGCCGCCTCGCTGGGTATCTCCGAGTATCGTGCGCAGCGTGAAGAGCGTCTGTTCCAGCCCGATGCCATGGGCGGTGCCGCCAATCTCGATCAGCATCAAAGCGAGTTCAAGACCGCCTCGATTCCAGCTCAGCAGCAGGATGCGACTCCTTACGCTGCGGCTTCTGCTTCTCAGGCTCAGTCGGAGCAGTCTACCTCGGCATTCCTTTCCGGCCTGACCGGTGCGTTCCAGCGCCGTCATGCCGATGATGGTGTTCCTACCATCGCTCGAGCCGCAGATGCTATGGACGAGGCCGAGGCTTGGTCCATGATCGACAGTATGCTCGACGACGATTCGCCGGTGAGCTGCGACCCCGCACGCTCGCGCGACGTCTATCAAGTCGCCATCGACGAGCTCACCAACGGCGGGCAGACCGGCTCCCTCAATCGCGACGACATCGCCGCCGCGGCACGCGCCGTGTCTGGCTCCCAGGCCGCCCCTGCGGGCAGCACGGCAGCTTTCGTGGCACTCGTTGCCAACGCGGCATCCAATAACGCCTACAGCGCTACCTCGGCGGACGCGAACGCTTCTGCCGATAATTCGTACGTTGATGAAGCCATTACTGCGGACGAGGAGGCCGTTGCCGCCCGCCGTGCCGCCGAAAGCTCTTTGTGGGGCGCTCCTGCCCAGCAGCAGGCGGCTGAGGCTGCGCCGTACAACGCAAACCTCGCCAGCATGCCTATCATCTCCGGTGCCGCGGACATCGATCTCGATGACCTCGATGAGCCTGCAGCCATCACCGCATCGATTGATGCCCAAGATCGCATCGACACCGGCGACCTTCCGGACGCCTCGCTCGAGGTCGATGTCCCCATGGCCGATTACTCGGGCCACGAGGACATGTGGGCCGCCGCCACCGCGATTCTGGATGAGATTGACGAGCCCGCTCCTGTTGCAGTCCCCACTCCCGTCGCTGCCCCTCAGCCTGCTGCTCCCGCCTATGTCGGCCGTCACAGCGCTGTGTTCCCCGAGGATACCGCCCGTATCTCGCGCGAGAGCATCGAGCGGGCCGAGGCTATTGCCGCCGGCATTATGGAAAATCGTCGTCACGAGCGCGTCAATCAGATCCTCGAGGAAGAGATCGAGCGCCTGCAGTCCTCTACCGCCAAGCGTACGGGCCGTGCCTATCTGAGCGTTATCGAGGGCGGTACCGCCAGCTTCGCGCCGCTCCGCGCGGAGGCATAACTTCTGCATGGTTAAGATCAATCGAAAATGGGCGGTCGTGACCTGCCTGATGGCGCTCTTGATCTGGGGCAATTCGCTGGTTCCCGGCTCGGGGTCGGGCTCGCTGAGCCTAACGGTCATGGAAGCTATCCGCGGTTTCCTGCACGGCGTGGGACTTCCATATGAATGGGTGACCAACTTTGTTGTTCGCAAGTGCGCGCATTTTACCGAGTATATGGTGCTCGGCATCCTGGCAACGCACGCTTTTGATTTTGAGGGCCGGCACACCTTTGACGTGCTGCTGCCCACGGCGGTGTTCCTGCTGCTGATTCCCTCGATCGACGAGACGATTCAGCTCTTTGTGCCGGGACGCGCCGGCATGATCACCGATGTGATGATCGACTGCTGTGGAGCGGCAACGGGCGTTGTGCTCCGATATCTCTTACAGTCGCTGATGTACGCCAAAAAGGCCGCCTAGGACGTATTGTTTGGTCCTAGGCGGCCTTTTTTATTTGAGGGCTTATATGGGGCGTGGTGGCGTCGTTCCGTAGGTTGGATTTGCCGAGCGCGCCACGCCCTGTGGGTGCGTCTGCTACTGAAGCGCCTGTGCGCCCAGGGCCAGGCAGCCCATGATGCCCTGCTTGCCCTCGAGGCTGTTGTTGACAATGTAGGTGTCGATATCGTTGACCTCGGGCGTGACGATGTAGCTGTTGAGCATCTCGGCGCACTTTTTGCGGGCGAGCGGCACGATAGGGGTGTGATCGGCAACGCCACCGCCGATGATGATCTTTTGCGGCGCGTAGCACAGCGTGTAGGTCATGAGCGCCTGTGCCAGATAGCCTGCGAGCAGGTCCATGGCCTCCGGGTCATCGGCCATGTCTCCGGCGCTCTTGCCATCCCAGCGCTTTTTAACGCCGGGGCCGGCGATGAGGCCCTCGAGGCAGTTGTCGTGGAAGGGGCAGGCGCTGTGCTCGCCAATGGTGTCGCGCGGGTCGCGCGTGACCAGGATATGGCCGGCTTCGGGATGCATCATGCCATGCACGAGCTTACCGCCCGAGAGCACGCCGGCGCCCACGCCGGTGCCGATGGTCAGGTAGACCACGTCCGTGAGGCCCTGGGCGCAACCAAAGGTGACCTCGCCCAGGCAGGCAACGTTGACGTCGGTATCGTAACCGCAGGGAATATTGAGCTCGTTTTGGATGGTGCCCAGCAGGTCAAAGTAGCGCCATGCCGTTTTGGGCGTCTCCAGGATCTTGCCGTATTGGGGCGAGGCGGGGTTGACCGCGGTGGGGCCAAAGGCGCCGATGCCCAGCGCGGCGATGCCCTTGTCGGCAAACCATGCATTGACGGCCTCAACGGTCTCTTGCGGGGTCGTGGTCGCGATCTGCTCACGCTCCAGGACCGTGCCGTCTGCATAGCCCGTGGCGCAGACCATCTTGGTGCCGCCGGCCTCGAGCGCTCCGATAAGCTGCTGCTCTGCCATTGTATTCCTCTCTCTGGGACGAGTTGCTCCGTGACCAAAGTATAGTGCCCTAAACCATTCAAGAAAGCGCTATAAAAAGAGGCCTCGCAACGCGGCGGGCGGTGCGAGGCTTCTTTGGTTGCTTTAGTTGCTGGGCCGTCCTTACCCGCGCGGCTTGATTTTATCACGTAGCGACTTGAGGTTCTCCAGTGCCGCATTAAGCGTCTCGTTCCGCTTGGCAAAGTGGAAACGAATCAGATGGTTGACGGGCTCGCGGAAGAAGCTCGAGCCGGGCACGGCGCCCACGCCCACCTTGGATGCGAGGTCCTCGCAGAATTCGAGGTCGCTGTCATAGCCAAACTCAGAGATATCCATCATGACGTAGTAGGCGCCCTGCGGCACGTTATGCTCAAGACCGATGCTATCGAGTCCCTGGCAGAACAGGTCGCGTTTGGCGGTATAGAGGTCAAGGACCTCATCGTAATAGCTGTCGTCGAAGTTGAGGGCGGTGACAACGGCTTCCTGCAGGGGAGCGGCGGCACCCACGGTGAGAAAGTCGTGGACCTTCTTGATGCGCTCGGTGATCTGGGCCGGGGCGATGGTGTAGCCCAGACGCCAGCCGGTGATGGAGTACGTCTTAGACAGCGAGCTGCAGCTGACGGTTCGCTCGAACATGCCGGGCAGCGTGGCCATATAGACGTGCTCATGGGGCGCGTAGACGATGTGCTCGTAGACTTCGTCGGTGATGCAGTACGCGTCGTACTTTTTGCACAGGTCGGCGATAAAGGTGAGCTCCTCGCGCGTAAAGACCTTGCCGCAGGGGTTGGAAGGATTGCACAGGACGATGGCCTTGGGGTCGTTGTCTCGGAAGGCCGCCTCGAGTACCTCACGATCAAAGTCGAATGTGGGCGGGTTGAGCGGCACATAGATAGGCTCGGCACCCGAGAGAATGGTGTCAGCGCCGTAGTTCTCGTAGAACGGCGAGAAGATGACGACCTTGTCTCCGGGGTTTGTGACCGTCATCATGGCGGCCATCATGGCCTCGGTGGAGCCGCAGGTGACTACGATATTCTCGTTGGGGTTCACCGGCATGCCCATAAAGTGCTCCTGTTTGGCGGCGAGCGCCTCGCGCATGGCCTGGGAGCCCCAGGTGATGGAGTACTGGTGATAGAGCGGCTTGGGGTCGCTGGCGATGGCGCTGAGGCTATCGAGCAGCTGCGCTGGGGGATCGAAGTCAGGGAAGCCCTGCGAGAGATTGACAGCGCCATACTTATTGGAGATGCGTGTCATGCGGCGGATGACCGAATCGGTAAATCTTGCCGTGCGGTTGGAGAGTTCTTTCATGACGGTCCTTTCGAGGATTTGCAGTGGGGCAAGTTTACTCCCATGAAACCGGTGGGATTTGCTCGAAATGGTCTCGAAAAACTCTTTTCAAAATTCTTGAAAATTGGGGCTTGCATCGCGTGGCGTTCCTTGCAATAATAGTCGAGCGCGAAGCGCACAGGACACGGTGGGTGTAGCTCAGTTGGCTAGAGCGACGGGTTGTGGTCCCGTAGGTCGAGGGTTCGAGTCCCTTTACCCACCCCAGTTCTTGCTTCGTGTTGATATCGGGTCGTTAGCTCAGTTGGTAGAGCAGGGGACTCTTAATCCCAAGGTCCAGGGTTCGACCCCCTGACGGCCCACCAAAGCATGTTAAAGCGACTGGCTTAGGCTGGTCGCTTTTTTGTTAACCTCACATGGGGTCGAACCCGAAAGGGCGCGGAGCTGAGGAAATGCGTTAGCATTTGCCAGCGCAGCGCGCAAGGCGCGAAGCGCCGCAGCGGTCGCCTGCGCAGCAGGCTGACCCCCTGACGGCCTACCCAATGTATGTAAAAGCGACTGGCTTCGGCTGGTCGCTTTTTTGTTGACTAGTGGTAGAAATTGAGATGATGTCATTTGGTTGCCCAACCTTTTATGCGGTGAAAAACCGTCGCATCTATTTTGTTAACGTTATTGATGCGGTCGCGTCGGGCGGGTGCCCACAACATATTGCGCGCAAAAAAAAGTCAGCACCAGGGACTATTATCTGAAGAGGGGATGAGAGAAAGGCAACATCATGGATAAGAACAATCTCAACACCCAAGACGGCTAGGGTCTGAACCTCATTCCTGATGGGGGCGACGACGTCAAGGTGTCATTGAAGCGAAAGGTCGCCATCGGCGTGGTCGTTGCGCTCATTGTCGCGGGGCTCGGGCTCGGCAGCGCTTGGGTGACCGGTGCCTCTGCGCTCGAGTCCGAGACCGCCAAGATCGAGGCCAATTCGGACGACGACAAGAAGCAGGTTTCGAAGAAGTCAAGCAAGGACGTGGTGAACGAGGTCACGGATAACGCCTCCAAGGCGCTGGCAGCTGACGAGGAGAAGATCTACCAGAAGAAGGACACCGCGACCGATAGTGCCGTGAAGGCCGAGGACAAGAAGGCTGATGCTGCGAAGCCGTCGACGGGCTCTAGCTCCGCACCATCCAAATCTGACTCCAAGCCTTCCTCGGGTTCCGCCGGCAAGCCGTCTCATGAGCACGCATGGCAGATGCGGTCCCCCAACGACCCCGTATACGAGACGCGAACTCGAACTGTGATTGATCAGCCAGCATGGGACGAAACGGTTAGCGCTGGCTACGATGAATTTAGATTCTCTGACGGCTGCGTAACCACTTCTCTCACTGATGCCATTAGCCATCAAGATGGAACCGGTTGCTCTTACTCTATTTATATGTCTCAAGTGACTGTTCACCATGCTGCCGTTACACATGTAGAACAATATCAAGTTCAGACCGGTACCAAGTAGGTTCTCACCGGCTACCGCTGCTCCGGGTGCGGTGCTACATAATAAGGTTAAATTGGATAGATAGATCGGCTCTTCGGAATCAGGTTTGAATGTGCTCCATGCCATATCGCTCTTCGGTCGATTTTACTTTGCCGTGCTCCTGATAATCCGGCCGGGATACTTCGGGAAGAGGGCGTGTCTTTATGGGGGCTTCCGGGCTGTTCGTGCCGACCGGTGCGCTTCTGCACCTGGTTCGAGATGTCTTGCCGTATCTTGCCGGCCTGACGTGAGTCTTCCCTCCCTGTCTCCGTCTGTCCTGTTTAGGAAAGACGGAGACATAACAGTGCGCTATCGCGTTGGGCGCGTGTGATTACAGCAGGGTGGCGCAGGTGCCCTCAGCCATGGCGGGAATAGCGGCAACGCCCTGATCGACCATGCAGTCTACATCGATATCGGTGTAGAACGCGATGTGATTGGTGAGCAGCACGTTGGGGAATTGGCGCAGGTAGGCCATCTTGCGGTTTGCAAGAATGTCGTGCATGCGGTTCTCGTGGTAGATGCCCACCTCGTCCTCGAAGACGTCCATAGCAAGCGCGCCGATTTTTTCAGACTCAATTGCCTCGATGACCGCATCGGTGTCGATGAGCTCGCCGCGCGAGACGTTGACGATGGTCACGTCGTCTCGCATCTTGGCGATGGCGGCGGCATCGATGATGCCGCGGGTGGAGTTCATGAGGGGCACGTGCAGGGTGATGACGTCGGAGTTGGTAACGAGCGTGTCCATGTCGAGGTACTCGAGGTTGTCGCACTCTGCCAGCTCGGCGTTGGGATAGGGGTCGTAGGCCAGGATTTTGCAGCCAAAGCCGGAGAGTATGTCGATGACGGCGCGACCAATGCGTCCGGTGCCCACCACGCCCACGGTCAGCGTGCGCAGTTCGCGGCCCAGCAGGCCCTCCAGGGAGTAGTCGTTCACTTGCTGGCGCCAAATGGCGGCCTTGCAGCGGCGCAGAGCCATCAGTATAAGCATAACGGTGAACTCGGCAACGCCGTGGGGCGGATAGTTGGTATTGCACACCTTGATACCCAGCTCCTGAGCGCGCTTAACGTCTACGTGGTTGTAGCCAACGCAACGGATGGCGATATAGCGAACGCCCAACTCGTGCACGCGCTCTACCAATGCGCTGGACATCACGGACTTATTGTTGATGACGATTCCCTCGCAGCCTGCAACGGAGTCGATATTGGCTTCGGAGAGGATTTGGGTGTCATAGGAGATAGAGTAGCCCGCCGGAAGATTGTCGACGGCGCGCAGGTAGGCGGCAACCTCGTCGTCGCGCAACTCGAACAGTCTGATATTCATAGCGTTCCTTTCCTGTGTCGGCGTATCATGCGTCGCGTCCGATTCCCGTGTGGCCCGTCCGCTGCACCCAGGGACAGCGTTTCCGTGGCGCATCCGCAGGCGTCACGATAATAGGCGGTTTTATACGCCGCAACATCGCATAAATCAGTACATCCACGATTGCTATTTCACCTACGCGGTGAAATATCTGAATGTGCGCGAAATTGGCAGACCCTATGACGGGGAGTATATTTAAATGTGACCATGATAGGAGGATGCTGTGAGCTTCGATCGAAGCAGGGAAATTGTTCGTATTCTCGAAAGCAGGGCGACCTGGACCACGGCGTCTCAGATCGCTTCGCAGGTTGGATGCTCCTCCCGTACTGTCAAAAGCGACATCACCACGCTGAATTGTACCTATGAGGGTATGATTGTTGCCAGTTCGAAGGGCTATCGTATCGAGGATGCTGCGGCGGCGGCGCAGCTGCTGTCACAGCAGACGACCGAGGTGCCGCAGACGGCCGAGGCACGTAAGCGCTATATTCTGTTTGAATTACTGATGCGTCGCCGCGAGGTGCGGACGGCTGATTTGGCGGAAAGTCTCTATATCTCACTTGCGACGCTTGATAATGAGCTAGTTGCCATCAAGCGCGAATTATCGGGGTACGGTTTGGTGCTGCGTTCTCGTGCGGGCTCGTTGTATATCGAGGGCAGCGCATCGGGCGAGAAGAAGATGGTCAACCAACTGATCTTTGACGAGACGAAGGATTATTATAGCCAAATCGACCTCATCAATCGCTATTTCCCTAATCTCGACCTCACGGAGCTGCAGGAGCGGATCGACGCATGCCTGAAGCTGCGCGGGTTCTACATCAACGGCTATGCTCTATCGAGCCTCATCGTGCATATCGCCATCTTTGTAGAGCGCACGAGCAACGGGTTCGAGTCGGTGCCGACGACGGTCAAAGCGGCCCGTCCCGCCGGCATTGAGATGCGCAAGGGCCTTGACGAGGTGGCGGACGAGATCTGCTCGGCTATCGAGGACCTTTTCTCGGTACACGTGTCCGATGTTGATCGCGAAGCTGTCCGTTTGATGCTGGGCGCGAACTTGATTCATGCGAATCATTTTGAGCCGAGTGACCCGGAGCACCGGCGAGCGCGCGAGCTGTTGAGTACAGTCGTGGATCGCGTACGCGATCAATTTGGACTTAATTTGCTAGATGGCGAATTTGAGCTGCGCTTTTCTTTGCATCTGGCCAATATGCTTTCGCGCGTTCGCTGTGGAATGCTGCTGCGCAATCCGCAGCTCGAGGCCATCAAGAGCAGTCAACCGTTTATTTACGACGTTGCGGTGTTTGTGGCTGATGTCATCGCTACGGAGACCGGCGTTTCTGTCAACGAAGACGAAATTGCCTACATCGCGCTCCACGTGGGGTGTTTGGTGGAGGAGCAGCGCACCAATGCCGATAAGCTGCACGCGCTAGTGGTGTGCACGCGCCACAACGCCTATCGGACCCATATCGATAGTTTCCTCGATGCCCTTGATGCTTGTGTTGTGGTTGAAGGTATCGCGCCCACCATCGAAGCAGTGGGCAACATCTCGCGCGTTGACCTCGTGATTTCGGCCGTGCCGCTGTCGGGGTATTGCCCGGTGCCGGTGGTAAATATCTCGCCGTTCTTTAGCAAGCAAGATATTTCACTGACGCGTGAGCGTGTCGAAGCACTGCTCAAGGCGCGTCAGCGTGCCGACCTTGAGCGTAGCATGCGCACCTTCTTTACGGAGGATTTCTTTGCAATTGAGCCCAAAGTTGCCGACTGGCGCGATGCAATTTGCAAGATGAGCGCGCCACTGATCGAGGGTGGTTACGCGTTCGAGGATTTCACCGAGCGTCTGCTGGAGCGCGAGGAGATCAGCGCCAGTGCATACTGCGACATCGCAATGCCTCACCCGCTCGATATGGACGCCAAGCGCACTGCCGTCTCGGTCGCGCTCTTCCCGCGTGGCCTTGCGTGGAACAACGCAACGGTGCATGCGGTGATCATGCTGGCGATTACCCGTGATGACCGGGCATTTTTTGGCGAGTTGTTCAATTACATCTCGGGTGTGCTGCTCAAGCCCGGCGCGGTGCGTACCATCTCCCGCGCAAAAAGCTACCAGGAGTTCTTGGACGCCCTGTTGCGCTGCGCGTAGGGCCTTACATGCGAGCAGGCGATATGGCGCGCCATGGGCCCCTTCTGCCGGGTGCTCCCTTATCGCCTGCAGCCCCGCAACGTATTGCCTCGTAATAACAGCGCCCGCTCGAGCATATGCTCGGGCGGGCGCCGCATGAAAGGAGGACATGTAATGTGCGGGCGAGGCCTACTTGATGAGTTGGTGAACGGCCATGCGTTCCATGGCCTCGATGACCAGCTTGCGTGGCATACCCAGGTTCAGGCGCACGAAGTCCGCGCCGTTCGCGACATAGAAGGTTCCGTCGCCCACGATGACGCCAGCCTCCGCTGCCATGTGGTCGCAAATCTCGGTGGCCGTGGTGCCCGTGCCGGCGATGTTTACCCATGGCAGGTAGGATGCATCCATGCGCATGAGCTCCCAGCCCTCCATCTTCTCCTCGATGAAGGTTGAAACTTGTGCATAAGACTCGCGTAGGTAATCGGTAATCTGGTCCAGCCACTCTTCGGACTCATCATAGGCGGCGATAATGGCAGCACAGCCAAACGTGTTGGGCGAGGTAATGGAGTTCATTTCCAAGCGATGGCGGAAGATGGTTCGGATGCGCTCGTTGGGGATTATCGAGTAGGACGTCTTGAGCCCGCCCAGATTAAAGCCCTTGTTGGGCGAGGTGAGCACGATAAGGTTATCCAGGTAGCACGCGGGTAGCTGCAGGGCCGAGACGAACGAGCCGGCCATGATGTGCTCGCAGTGAACCTCGTCGACCACCAGTAAGCAGTTGTACTTATGGCAGATCTCGGCGACGCGGGTGATTTCTTCGAGTGTCCAGATACGACCGCCCGGGTTGTGCGGCGAGCAGAACAGGTGCACGCGCGGGCGGAAGCGATCCATCTGCTCCTCAAGCAGGTCGAAGTCGATGTGATAGGTGCGATCGCGATAGATGAGCGGGTTTTCGATTACGCGAAACCCGTTGTTGTGCGCAGCATAGCCAAAGGGATCGTAGACCGGCGTGTTGAGGATGACGCAGTCGTTGGGCTGGCAGAACGCCTGATACAGGTAGTGAATAGTAGGAACAGTGCCGTAGGCGAGTGTAATCCACTCACGCTTAACCTCGTTGTTGTGGCGGCGGCGCTGCCAGTTGATGACGGCGTTGTAGAAGCCGTCGTGCGCATAGCCATAGCCGTAGGCGCCGTTTTGGGCCACCTCGGCCAGGCGCGTGCGGATTGCGGGTGCGGCGGCAAAGTCCATATCGGCGATCCACATGGGAATGTAGTCATCGCCCGCCTTGGGGAATTTCTGTTTGATGATGACGGGGTCCCACTTGCGAGCGTGGTCGAGCGAGCGATCAGCCATGGAATCGAAGTCATAAATCGGCATAAGGTGTCCTCCTTGGCAAAACTGAAGCGACCCGCGTCTGCAGGTCGTGCACCGCCAGCGTGATTCGCACTTGCGGTGGCACATGTTGCAATCAAGTATGGCAAAGATGCGCGTGGCGCCCCATCCCTAACAATTGCACGGTCACGGTGAAGAGAGAGGCCCTTTCACCGTTTCACCGCTACGGTGCAAGCCCGGATACATCATTTGTGGCGCACTGTCGATACACTTGCTTTCAGACGTCGCCACTGTGGGCGCCGCCATCGAAGGCGGGTGACGAAGACCCCGGTGCCTGTGCTCCGTGTTTTCCCACACGTCACCGTTCAACCACAAGGGGAGGTTGCCAATGAATAAGGAGCTTATGTTCGCCTTGAGCAATGCAGACGCTGTCGCATGCCGCGAGGGTGAGGTCCGCTCCATCATGCACGCCGAGCTTGACGATATCGCCGACGCTGTCGAGTACGACAAACTCGGTTCGATTATGTTCAAGAGCGCGGGAACCGAGGAGAATCCGGTTCGCATTCTGTTTACCGGCCACATGGACGAGGCCGGCTTTATGGTTCGCTACATTTCCGATATCGGCATGGTTCATGTAATCGGTGTGGGCGGTCCGCGTAAGAACAGCGTTGAGAGCCAGATCGTGCGTATCAAGACGCGTAGCGGCGAGAAAGTGCGCGGCGTGTTGTTTGCCAAGCGCGATGCCGACGGCACTCCGACCGATATGTACATTGACTTTGGTTGCGAGACGGCCGAGGAGGTCCGTGAGCTGGGCATTGAGATTGGCGACTGGGGAACCTTTGCCGCCGAGTGTGAGCTCAAGCCCGTGGGTGACATCCTGCTGGGCAAGGCGTTCGACGACCGCGCCGGTGTGTACGTGGTAACCGAGGCCATGAAGCGTCTGGCCAACACCCCACACGCAGCCGAGCTGTGGTTCGCCGGCTCTTCTTCTGAAGAGGTTGGCTGCCGCGGTGCTCAGACGGCCACGGCGCATCTGGATGCCGATATCGTCATTCCGGTGGATATTGCCAATCCGCCTGAGTTCGATCGCGGCTGGAATAACAGCCGCAAGAATGGTCACGGCCCCATGATCGTGCACTACGATCGCATGCACGTTCCCAACGAGAAGCTGCTGCACTTCATCGTGGACACCGCTGAGAAGAACAACATTCCCTTCCAGCGCGATCTGTTCAAAGGCGGCGGCACTGACGCCGGCACCGCTCACCTGGTGGGGGATGGCAAGCTGGCAACGGTGATCGGCGTGCCTCTGCGCTACTGCCACGGCTCGTGGTCGGTCATGCGCGGTGCGGATCTAGACGCGGCAGTCGATCTGGTGTGCGCGCTGGCAACCTCGATCGATCGCGCCACCTATGAGGAGCTCAAGAGCTTCGAGTAGCGCTCCGCAGTCAATGGTTTCAATCGGGCACGCCGCCAAAATGATGACGCGCCCGCCGAGCAGAAAAGGATTTATTCGGTGGAAAACAACGAACAGCAGATTATGACCATCATCGGCTCTGCCGGCGCCAGCAAGGGCAAGGCGTTCGCCGCGCTCGCTTGCGTGCGCGAGCACGACTACGAGGGCGCCCGTGCGCTGCTCGCCGAGGCCAAGGAGGCCGACCTGGCCGCTCATGCCGCTCAGACCGAGGTGATTACCCAAGCACTGTCTGGTGCCGAAAACGCCGATGCTGCAAGTCTGCTTATGGTCCACGCCCAGGATCACTATATGACCTCTCAGCTCGCTTGCGATCTTATCGAGGAGATTGTCAAGATCTTCGAGGAGCGCGACGCCCAGGCCAAGTAGGCGTAGGACACGCGTCTGCGAAGGGGCGATGCGCGCCTCGATCGCTGCAGCCCGTCCCTTCTCAAACTGTCTTTATTTGTCGTTAGAAAGGACAAGACAATGGCAAAGATGAACATCGTTCTGTGCTGTGCCGGTGGTTTTTCCACCACCATGCTGATGGATCGTATCAAACAGACGATCCATAACAGCCAGAAGCTCAACGACGATGACTTTGAGTTTAAGGCTATCGCCGCCGACCTGCTCGATCAGGAGATCGATCACATGGACGCGCTGATTATGGGTCCCCAAATCGCCCATAAGTTCGAGTCCATCAGGCCCCTGATCGAGCCGCGTCACATCCCGTACGTGATCGTCGATCAGGAGACCTACGGCAAGATGGACGGCGCTACCGTGTTCAAGCAGCTGCTCATCGCTAAGAAAAAGGCTGACATGGCCCGCGAGGCCACCAAGGCAAACCAGTAAACCCCTGTCTGATATTCCCTGAAATGGAGGATGCGACGTATGTCGGAGACTGTAGAGAAAAAGCAGAGTGCCTTCGATAAGTTCGAAAACCTGCTGAACACCTATCTTGGCCCTGTTGCCGAGAAGATGGACAAGCAGCGTCACCTGTCCGCAGTTAAGAAGGCCATGATCGCCATGACCCCTCTGCTGCTGATCGGTTCGTTCTGCCTGATCCCAGCCGCCATTCCCAACATGATTGGCGAGACCAACCCCATCTCCGTTTGGATTCTGAACAACACCCAGTACTTCGATTTGGCCTACAACGTTTCCATGGGTCTGATGTCGGTCTTCGTTTCCGTCGTTACCGCCTATCACCTGGCCAAGTCCTATGACCTGGACATCCCCGGCTCCATGTCCATGGCTCTCGTTGGCTTCCTACTGCTCGGCATGGAAATGGACGAGGCCGGCGGCATCGCGCTGGGCGGCATGGGCTCCAAGGGCCTGTTCGTTTCCATGGTTGCCTCGCTGCTCGCAGTCGAGGTGTATCGTTGGTGCAAGAAGCGACACTTTACCATCAAGATGCCCGATACCGTGCCCGACTTTATCTCGAGCTCCTTTGAGATTATCCCGGTCACCGCTATCGTCATCGGCCTGTTCTTGGGCGTCCGTGTTTTGTGCCAGGGCGTTTTCG
The DNA here is from genome assembly GCA_937934355.1 of uncultured Collinsella sp. The sequence continues at coordinate 15,688 of CALGZY010000263.1, forward strand.
GCATCATGCCCAACGAGATCTTCTCAATAATCTTGGCCCCGCTCGTCGGTTCGATGGACAGCCCGCTTGCCGTTACCTTCTACCACATCCTGCGCTGCTTCATCTTCTTCTTCGGTATTCACCCCTCTGTTCTGTCCCCGATCGTTCAGCCGATCTCCACGCAGTTCCTGGCTGAGAACATCGCTGCGGTTCAGGGCGGCGGTGTCGCTACCCACATCTTCACCCTGGTCCCATGTCTGCGTTTGGCGGTTTCACCGGACTGGGCGTGACCATGGGTGTTGTTATCTGGTTCATGTTCTCCAAGTCCAAGGCTCAGCGCGAGATTGGCCGCATCGCCTTCATCCCGTCGCTGTTCGGCGTAAACGAGCCGATTCTGTTCGGTGCTCCGATTGTTCTGAACCCGATCTTCTTCATCCCGTTCGTTATCTTTGGCGGCATTCTGTCCTCCATTCCGTTCTGGTTCATGAGCTGGGGTTGGGTGCCCTGCTCCACCTTCACGCCTCCCTACGTCGGTGTGTTCCTGGAGGGCTTCCTGACCAACATGTCTTGGACGTCGATTGTGGCCAACGTGGTCCAGCTGGTCCTTGCGCTGATCGTGTACTACCCGTTCTGCAAGGTTGCCGAGAAGCGTGCGCTGGCTGAAGAGGCCCGTGTGGCGGCTGAGAAGCATTCCGAGATTTCTGCCGAAGATGCGGCGTTGCTCGAGGATCTTGATCTTGACTTCTAGTCAACTGAAATAGCCGGTGCCTGTACCTGCTGATTTCGAAAGCATGAAAGCCCGGCGATGGGGGAGTGACCTCATTGTCGGGCTCCTTTGAAAGGCGATACGTTCGATGAACGCACATGTGGACAATATTTATACCTTCTTGGACGAGCACAAGCTCGATGCGCTGTTGATCAAGAGCAAGACCATGAAGCGCTATCTGGGCACGTTGACCGGCAGCGGTTGCAAGGTGCTCTTTACGCGCGACCGTGGTTTTCTCATCATGGACGGCCGTTACGTGAACGAGGCTCGGGAACGCGAATTCGATCTGGAGTTTCGTGTCCACGAGCAGGGGACGAGCTATCTGGTCGAGCTTGAGCGTGCACTCAAAGAGTGTGGCTGCTCTACGTTGGGCATCGAGGAGTCCGAAATCACGATTTCGGAATACCGCAACTTGGAAGGCTTGGGCCTTGACATCACGCTGCTGGGCAGCGAGATGGCGTTGATGCGCTTGCGCAAGGATGAAGCCGAGATCGCGGCGGTTCAGCATGCGGTCGATGTTGCCGACGACGTGTACGCCAAGACGATTGAGCGGCTGCACGTGGGTATGACCGAATTTGAAATCTCTGCGCTCGTGCACTATTACTCGATTGCCGCTGGTGCCGAGGCAATGTCGTTCGATACTATCGTTGCCACCGGCGAGCGCAGCGCCATGCCTCACGGTCGTCCTACCGACCGCAGGGTCCAGGCGCACGAACCGATTCTGATCGACTTCGGCGTGCAGATCAACGGCTATCAGTCCGATATGACGCGCGTGTGCTTCCTTGGCGCCCCGACCGACCAGATGGCTCATGTGTACGAGACTGTTTTGAATGCTCACCTTGCAGGTATCGATGCTATTCGTTGTGGTGTGGTGGCGCGCGATGTGGATGCGGCCGCGCGTCGTGTTATTACCGAGGCGGGGTATGGTGAGTATTTCACCCATGGACTTGGTCACGGTATCGGCATGGGTGGCGACTTGCCACTGTTGAACACCTCTGGTGACATCGTGCTCGACAACGGAATGATTATGTCCTGCGAGCCGGGCGTGTATATTCCTGGAGTCGGCGGCGTGCGTATTGAGGACGACGTGTTGCTGAAAGACGGCGTTTCATGCCCGCTCAACCATACCGACAAACAGTTGCGTATTCTCGATGTGAGGTAGCGCATGACTAAAAAACGCAAGAAACAGCGACGTGAGGCGAGCGCGGAGCAGGCACCTTCTGCTGCGACGAGCATTGCAAGCGAGACCCATAAGGAATCGAATGCCGATGCATGCTCGATTCTGTCGGCGCCCCCGCTGTCACGTTTGTACGCCTACGTTATCGACTGGATTTTGGGTGGCATTGTCTCTGGTTTGCCGGCCGTGATGGTTTATCTTGTGCTGACCCATAAGAACGAGATGTTCACCGACCTATACGTGTTCGAGGCAATGGGATATCGCTGGAGCGTCGGCATTGTGGTCGGACTTTTGTGCGTGCTTGCCGCCATCGCATACTTTGTGCTGATTCCGTTGCTGGTGTGGCCGGGGCAGACTCCGGGCAAGCGTATTGCGCATGTGCGTGTCGCCACACTTGATGGCAGCTTGCCTTCTATTGGACGCTTGATCTGGCGCCAGGTTATTGTGGGCTTTTTGCTCGAAGGCAGCGGGTACGTGGTGTCCCGGTATATTCGCGAGATGGCGGTGCTCATCACCCGCGTTGACGTGAATTATTACTGGGAGATCGCGGGTATGATTGTTACGGCGGTGTCGCTGCTCATGTTCCTGATTATCCCGGCTCGTCGCTGCGTTCACGATTACCTGGCTGGCACGTGCGTGGTTCCCGCTGAGGGACATCCGCTGTATCAGGGGTAGTCGACTGTGGATTTGTCGCGGCGACGTTGCCCGCGGTCTTCTTGTTGTTGGTTACATATGTGATGTTCGATATGTATCTGCCTTGCCTAACGTGCGCGTTGGGGTAAAAGGATTGCTCGGTCTATTACGAAGGAGTTAGAAATGTACAATAAGATTGTTATGGTCGTTAACCCCACTGGTCTTCACGCCCGCCCTGCGGCGACGCTGGCGACCGAGGCTGCGAAGTTTGTCTCGAAGATCGAGGTCCGCAACGCCTCCAGGGATGGCGACTTCAAGGACGCTAAGTCCATGATCGCTATCATGACCTCGGGTATTACCCAGAACGATAAGGTTGAGTTGCGTGCCGAGGGCGACGACGAGATTGCCGCCGTGGACACGTTGGTCGCTCTTATTGAGGGTGGCTTCGGCGAGTAGCATGCTCTCGAGGCGGGCGCCGCGCATGTTTGCGCGCCGTCGGCTTTTGGCAGAGACGCCTTTATCGATACCCTTCTCCGGGCAAACGGGGAAGGGTATTTTGTTGAGAGCTTGAATGGTGCGTCCGTTGAAGTTCCTGATAGTGTTGCTTGGGCATGAATCTGAATGCTGCCCCAAGCCCCCTGCCCATCTTTTCGCCGCAAGAGGTACATGCGAATAATGGCCCTGTTGCCGGAGCCGTCTATCAATCATGGTGGTCCATCAGGAGCTCCCTCGTGGCTTGGGCTTTGTGCGGGCAGCTTCGTCGCCCTCGGCGGCTCGCGCGAAGACGCTGGGGAAATGCGTAAGCGTTACCAGCATCGACAAGTTGTGTTCTGTTTTGGACAGGCGCTCAGCTTAGTCTGCTCGATAGTGCGAACCCAGGCTTTCGGTCCGCTTGCGCATGGCTTTGACCATTTCCTGTGCTAGTCGAATCTGCGATTGCAGGCGGGCGAGGGCTGCGACTTCGCTGTCGTTGGCATGTGGCTTATTTAGAGCTGTGGCTTCGTCTTGCAGGCTTTCAAGCTGTTGCAGAGCCTCGGATAGGCCTGTTTCGGTCCTGCTGATCATGCAATAGGTGCTCATCGTGTGCCTAAGGCTGTGTGTCAGGCGTTCGGCATCTGTTGCGGCAATGCCGTAGTGGGGGAGGGTGATATCCGCCTTCAGGGCTGCCTCAGGCTCTTTCTGCGCTGCAAGGGCTGCCGATGCGCCCGCGATGCGCCCGAACACGATGCCGTTGGCGCTTGACAAGCCACCAATGCGGTCGGCGCCGTGCATGCCGCCTGTCGCCTCGCCGCAAGCGTAGAGGCCCTCAACGCCCGTGTGCGCGGTCTTATCGATCTTGATGCCGCCGTTAGCGGCGTGGGCATACATCGCCACACGCATCTCGTCGCTCGGCGCGATGCTATGCTTGTCTTGTAGCCAGGTGGCAAAGGTCTGCACAAACTCTGGGACATCCTCGCGGGGGAAGTCGTAGTGGAGTGCCAGGCCTTCGACACCTGCCTGATCGATGACGAGATCGATAGCGCGGGAGGCCAAGCGTGACGTGAAGGGACCATATCCAGAGCGCTGCTCGAGCAGGTCGTTCAGCTTGTCGTCGGCAATATCTACCGGCTGGTCTACATGCACGTAGCGCCAGGTTTTCTCGTTGAAGACTAAGTTACGCCTGGGCTCGATGAAGCCGGGCATCATCTGCATGAACTCTATATTAGTAAGTGTTGCGCCGTGCGCCAGTGCGATGGCCTGCGAGGAGCTGAGCACATCAGCCGACGTAAGGCTGCGCTCGAACAGGCCGCCTGTGCCACCGGCTGCGATGATCGTGGCCTTGGCAGCAAAGGGCACGATTCGATTTTCGGTAAGGTCGTAGAGTACGGTTCCGGTTATTCTGCCGTTCGTGTCCTCAACAAGGTCGATAAGCTCATGGCGGGGGAGCAGGCGAATGCCGAGCGACTCGATCCAGGTCGTCAGAGCGTCCTCAAGGGGCTTGCGGGTGAAGCCGCGCCACATGCGCGTCTTGTGGTCAAAGCAGGGGATAAATTGCTTTTGTTGAGCACTCTTGGCGCTTTGCGGACGCTGGAGCTCAACGCCCAGGTCTTGCTCGAGCCATTCAATTGCCTGGGGAATGCCGTGGACAAACGTCTGGACAAGCTTGGGGTCGGCGACACCGCCGCCGACGGTCTGGATGGTGTCGATGAGGTCTTGTTCGTCGTCTTCGTTAACGGGTCCGATAAGCCCTAGGCCCCAGGTTCCAGGGAAGAAGCTCGATCCACTCATGGTCTTGCCGGCGCTTGCCACAGCGACGGTTGCGCCCGTGCGTGCCGCTTCGATGGCGGCACAAAGGCCCGCAATGCCAGATCCAATTACCAGTACATCAGTCGATTCCATCGGATTCCTTTCTCGTCCGGCGCATTGTCGCACGGGTGATCGGCAATGGGGCCGCAAAGACTCGGCAAATCGGTAAAGGGCAAATATGGCAGGTGGGCGTCATGGACGCTCTGGCGCTCCATCTCATCACATCTTGTATTTCGCTCCAACTGATATATCGGCATTAGCTACCCTGCGACAGCGCAAACAAAAAGAGCCGCTACCCGGGTGGGTAGCGGCTCCAAAGCTCAACTATATGAGCATCGCGCGGACGCGATTAGGCCTTGAGGGCCTCCTCGACGGCGACAGCGCAGGCGACGGTGGCACCGACCATGGGGTTGTTGCCCATGCCGATGAGACCCA
>CALGZY010000264.1 GCA_937934355.1 uncultured Collinsella sp.
TCGACCATATCTATTCGGAGTTCTCGCGCGCCTGCGGCCTTTCGGACTGCGCCTACTGGATGCTCGTCGACACGAGTGCAGCGGGCGGAAGCGTTGCCGTGAGTCGGCTGACGAGTGAATGGTTCTACAGCAAACAGACCATCAATTCGGCGATTAAAACGCTTAGGGCGCGAGGGCTTGCGACGTTGGAGTTTGCCGAGGGCAGTCGTAAAAACAAGGTTGTACGACTGACCGAAGAAGGCGTGCGGTTTGCCAAGCGCTACGCGTTACCGGCGCAAAAAGCCGAGCAACAGGCATTCGAAGCGCTCGAGCCGTGGGAACAGCGCGAGATCATGCGCCTGGTCGGTAAATTCTCCCATGTTCTGAACGAAGAGTGCGAGGCATTTAAACGGCAAGTGGCCGCCGAGAACGAGACTGACGATAAGGGCGAGGGGGACGCATGCGACTCTTAATGAGGTTTATGAGGCCGTACCGCGGTCTGATTGCGGTGACGCTGTTTGCGGTGCTGATAGATAACGTCGGTACGCTGTTGGTTCCCACGATGCTGGCGAACATGGTCAACACCGGTATTACCACGGGCGATATCGACTACATTTTACGCAACGGCCTATACATGTTTATCGCGACCAGCATGGCTAGCGGCGGCACGGTGCTGGGCTGCTATCTTTCGGCGCGCCTGGCCGCCAACGTGGCCTGCGATATCCGCAATGCCGTGTACGACAAGTCGCTCGAGCTGTCCGCCAGCGACTTTGAGCGCTTTGGCACGGGTTCGATGATCACGCGCTCGCTCAACGACATCAACGTGATTCAGCAAGCTGTCCTTCAGACGATTCAGCTGGTGCTGCCGGTGCCGTTCTTGGCCGTGGCAGGCATCATTTTTGCTTGGTTCATCGATCCCGCCATGGGCACGCTGCTGGGCGTGGTGGTTGCGATCGTGCTGGTGGCGGCGGTCTTTACCGTTGCCAACGCCGCGCCGATCTTTATGCGCCTGCAGAGCTTTATCGACCGCATGAACGTGGTGCTGCGCGAGAACATCGTGGGCGTGCGCGTCATCCGCGCATTTAACAAGGAGCGCCACGAGGAGCAGCGCCTGGACGAGGTGTTTAGCGATTACGCGGCCAACGCCATCAAGGTCAACCACCTGTTTGTGGGCCTCGACAGCTCCAGCTTCTTTTTGATGAACATCGCCGAGGTGGCGGTGCTGTGGGTGGGCGGCAACCGCGTGGGCGTCCACGCCATGCAAATCGGTAGCATCTCGGCCGTGCTGGAGTACGCGATCCTGATCCTGTTCTTTGTGATGACGGCGCAGATGGTGATTCTGACGCTCCCACGCGCCGCCGCATGCCTGAACCGTGCGCAGCAGGTGTTGGAGATTGAGCCGAGCATCGTGGACGGCAAGCGCACGCTGGACACGTGCGCGGCGGAGTCTGTTGACGGTGCCGACGCGGTGGCCGTGTTCGACCACATGTCGTTCCGTTTTGACGATGCCGACGAGGATACCCTGTGCGACCTGAGCTTTGCCTGTCGCCGTAGCCAGACCACGGCGATTGTAGGCTCGACGGGTTCGGGCAAGTCGACGGTGGCCAAGCTCTTGCTTCGCTTCCACGATGCCACGAAGGGCGCCATTCGCCTGAATGGCATCGATCTGCGCGACCTTTCGCAAGACGACATCCGCGGGCGTATCGCCTATGTGCCGCAGAAGGCATGGCTGTTCTCGGGTACGGTGGCGAGCAACCTGCGCTTTGGCAACGAAGACGCGACTGAGGCTGACATGCTCCATGCGCTGGAGGTTGCCCAGAGCACCTTTGTGCTCGACCAGCCCCAGGGGCTCGATACGCCGGTGGCCCAGGGCGGCACGAACTTCTCGGGTGGTCAGCGCCAGCGCCTGGCGATTGCCCGCGCACTCATGAAGCATGCCGATCTATATATCTTCGACGACAGTTTTTCGGCCCTGGACTTTAAGACCGATGCCGCCCTGCGCCATGCGTTGCAA
>CALGZY010000265.1 GCA_937934355.1 uncultured Collinsella sp.
GGTATATGGATGCGCCATCGACGTCTTCAATACAGAAGATATCAGTGCGGAATGTTCCGGAGAGAAACCTCCGTCACGCCCCCGGATTCCCTGCGTTTACGGCCTTGAGGTCGGCGTGGGCGGAGATCGTGGCTGATAGGGATACGTATCCCGGTTGCTGTTTCGCGCTTTGCGCGAAAGGCGCATCACTTTGGGATGGGTGGGGAACGTGGTTGTTGCGGCAACTGATCCCCACCATAAATTAACCTTGGCATACTTGCGTGAAAACCTGCTCGTGCTACACTTGCAATTGCTGTTTCAGGGCGGGGTGGAATTCCCCACTGGTGGTAAATCGGGCGGTGCCAAAGGGGCGCCGTGGCGCAGACGAGGTGTCTGTGACCGAGCCGATGAGTCCGCGACCCGTGCGTGTGTTGGTTCGCATGCCGGCTGAACTGGTGAGATCCCAGTACCAACGGTTAGAGTCCGGATGAAAGAGGCAGGTGATCTTATGTCTGAACAGTTGCAGCATATCCATTTTGAGAACACGAATAGGTGGAGCACCAAACAGCTCGTTACCATGGCGTTGATGTGCGCCTTGGGTGCCCTGTTTATGTACGTGCAGCTGCCCATCCTTCCTTCGGCGCCGTTTTTGACCTACGACCCGTCGCTGGTACCGGCGATGGTGTGCGGGTTTGCGTATGGTCCTGGCGCCGGCACTGCTGTTGCCGCTATGGCTATCGTTATCCATGCGCTCACCACGGGTGACTGGGTCGGCGCGCTTATGAACCTGGTTGCCACGCTGGGCTACATTCTGCCTGCGGCTATCGTCTATCAGAAGATGCATACCTATAAGGGTGCCGTGATTGGCCTGGTGCTCGGCGTTATTGCCGCTACGGCGTTGTCTATGGTCGCAAACCTTACCATTGGTGTATGGTTCTGGTATGGCTCGGTCGATGTGATCGCCCCGCTCATGATTCCTGCCGTGCTGCCGTTCAACCTTATCAAGACCGTGCTTAACTCGGTGTTGACACTGGCGGTGTATAAAGCGGTCTCCAACCTCATCACGCCTAAAAAGGACCAGGTCAAAGGCCGCGCATGATTGAGTGTCGGGGCGTTTCCTTTAGCTATGACGGTGCCGTACCGGCGCTCGACGGCGTCGATCTGAATATCGAGGACGGCGAGTTTTTCTGCATCCTCGGTGGCAATGGGTCGGGCAAGTCGACGTTTGCCAAGCATCTGAATGCGCTGTTGCAGCCCGATGCGGGCACGGTACGCATCAACGGCATGGATGCGTCCGACCCCGAGCTGGTCTACGACATTCGTTCGACCGCGGGCATGGTATTCCAGAATCCCGACGACCAGCTGGTGGCAACGCTTGTCGAAGATGACGTTGCGTTTGGTCCCGAAAACCTTGGCGTGCCATCGGCGCAAATTGCGCAGCGCGTACGCGAGGCGCTGAAGGGTGTGGGCCTGGTGGGCTTTGAGCGCCACGAGACCCATGCGCTTTCGGGCGGCCAAAAGCAGCGCGTGGCGCTTGCCGGCGTGCTCGCCATGGAGCCGCGCGTGCTCATATTGGACGAGGCGTCCTCGATGCTCGATCCGCGCGGACGCAAGGGCCTTATGAAGGCTTGCCGCGCGTTGCACGATCGCGGCATGACCATCGTGATGATTACGCACTTTATGGAAGAGGCTGCCGAGGCCGATCGTGTCGCGGTGTTTCGGGCGGGGCGCGTTGCCATGCTCGGTACGCCCGAGGAAATCTTGACGCGGGCGGATGAGCTTGCGCAGCTCAACCTGGATATGCCGGCGTCGTGTCGTCTGGGCAGGTCGCTTCGTGCGAAGGGCGTGCCCGTTTGCGCGCAGGTGCGCGAGGCGGATATGGTCGCCGAGATTGCACAGGCTTATGCCGAGCGGAGTGGGGCGGACATAGCAGGGCAGCCTTCCGCATCCGATTCCCATGTGCTTGACAATGGATCCTCTGCGGCCGACGGGATAGCCGCGTCGGAGCCCGTTATCGAGATTTCGCACCTCTCGCATAGTTACTCGCTGAGCGCCTGCGAGCGCCGTCGCTGGCGCAAGCGCTCGGCCACTGCGGGCGCATCGAGCAAACAGGCCCTTTGGGGCAACGATCCAAACAGCCCCTGGGCGCTTCGTGATGTTACGCTGACGGTGCGTCGTGGCGAGTTTCTGGGACTGGCAGGTCATACCGGTTCGGGTAAGTCGACGCTGGTCCAGCATCTCAACGGTTTGATTCGCCCCCAGGAGGGATCCGTTCGCGCGCTGGGGCTCGATCTGTCAAACAAGAAAGACGCCGCCGCGATTAAGGCCAAGGTCGGCGTGGTGTTTCAATATCCTGAGCGTCAGCTGTTTGCCGAAACCGTGGCGCGGGACGTGGCGTTTGGTCCGCATAACCTTGGCTTGCCGCAAGATGAAGTCGACCGTCGTGTCGAGTCATCGCTCTCGCGCGTGGGCCTCGACCTTTCCACGGTCGGCGACAAGAGTCCCTTTGAGCTTTCGGGCGGTCAGCAACGGCGTGTGGCATTCGCCGGCGTGCTCGCCATGGAGCCCGAAGTCCTGGTGCTCGATGAACCCATGGCGGGGCTCGATCCGGCGGCGCGCAGTGATTTCCTGGAGCTCATCGATCGACTCCATCGCGAGGGCCTGACCGTTGTCATGGTTTCGCACAGCATGGATGACCTGGCCAATTGCTGCGACCGCATCGTCGTAATGAACGAAGGCGCGGTGTTTGCCGAGGGAACCCCCGCGCAGGTGTTTGCGCATGCCGATGAGCTCAAGTCGATCGGCTTGGGCGTTCCCGCCGCCCAGCGTATGGCGCTGGCGCTTACGGAGGCGGGCGTGCCGCTGCGTCGCGGCGGGCTCTATACGGTTGAGTCGCTGACAGACGAGTTGGTGGACATGCTAATCGGTCGCTCGGGCGGTCCTTCTAACGTCGCGGACATTGCTAAATCCAAGACGGTCGCGCGAGAGGAGGGCTGCTGATGGAGGCGTTTTCGTTTGGCAGCTACTATCCCGGCGATAGTGCGATCCACCGCCTGGACCCGCGAACTAAGTTGCTCTTGGGCTTTGTGTTTCTGATCACGACGCTCACGGTCAGCAGCTTCCGCGGACTGGCCCCGGTCGCAATCTTCGTTGTCCTGATCTATACCGTGTCCCGGGTGCCGTTGCGCCGGGTCCTATCATCGATGGCGCCGCTGCTGGCAATCGTCGTCGTGGTCGCGGTGCTCAACTTGTTTACCGATCAGAGTGGGCGCATCCTGTGGCAGCTCGGCTTTTTGCAGATAAGCGAGGGCTCGCTGCATTCCGCCGCCTTTATGGCGTGCCGCCTGACCTTGATGATGGCCGGTATGAGCGCTATCACGCTCACCACGCCGACGCTCGACCTCACCGCGGGCTTTGAGCGTCTGCTCGCACCGTTTGCGCGCGTGGGGCTTCCGGCGCACGAGCTCGGCATGATCATGGGTATCGCGCTACGCTTTATGCCGCAGTTTGCCACTGAGATGAAGCAGACGGCCGATGCGCAGGCGAGCCGCGGTGCACGCGTAACGGGCGGTCCGCTCGGCGGCGTACGCATGCTCGGCAGTGTGGCGATTCCGCTGTTCACCGGCGTGTTCCGCCATGCCGAGACGCTGTCTGCTGCCATGGATGCACGCTGCTATCATGGCGAGCAGGGCCGCACGCGCCTGCATGCGCTTACGTTTGGCCGCGGCGATGCGTTGGCGGCGGTGGTGACGGCGTTGCTGCTCATCTGCGTCATCGTCATCAACCTTCAACTTGTTTAGGCGCGATTCGAGCGCAAGAAAGGGGTCCCTATGACCGACAACGACCGCACGGCTCAGCTTGAGCGCGCCTGTTCGTATCTCAGGCGCATTCCGGCGTGGTATCTGGCCACGACCGATGTGGCGGACGGGCATCAGCCTCGCGTGAGGCCGTTTTCGTTTGCCATGGTCGATGACGGTAAACTGTGGTTTTGTACGTCGCGCGACAAAGATGTGTGGGCGGAGCTGAGCGCGAATCCCAAGTTTGAGCTCTCGGGCTGGAAGCCGGGGGAATGTTGGATCGTATTGACCGGCGAAGCCGCACTTGAGGACGACGCAGTTGCGAGCGACAAGGTGCGTCAAGCGGGTTTTAAGCACATGGTGGGCATTGGCGAGGAACACGAGAGTGCCAACGACGGCCGCCTTGCTTTCTTTTCGGTCCGCAACATTGCCGCGCGCTTCTGTGATATCGACGGCAGCGAGGAGCGCCTGGAGCTCTAGCTCGCACAAACCAGGCTCCCAAACTAGCTAGTACAGGAGGAAACGTGGACGGATTGAATACGGTGCTGGAGTATCTGACGTCGGTGCCGGCGTGGTATCTGGCGACGAGTGTGGACGGGCAGCCGCATGTGCGTCCGTTCTCGTTTGCACAGATTCAGGACGGCAAGCTGTGGTTTGTGACGGCGCGCACCAAAGATGTGTGGCAGGAGCTGCTGCAAAACCAGCGCTTTGAGGCCACGAGTTGGTGGCCGGGCCATGGCTGGCTCATCTTGCGCGGGCGTGCCGGCTTGGATGACCGGGCTTTAGACGAAATGCGCGAAGCCGGGTGGAAGCATCTAGAGCACCTGGGCGAGCACTATGAGGGGCCTAACGACCCCACGCTCGTCTTCTTTAGCGTCGAGGATCCCGAGGCTTTTATCTGCAAT
>CALGZY010000266.1 GCA_937934355.1 uncultured Collinsella sp.
TCATCAAGGGCTCCAACTACCTCGAGACGCTCGCCGACGTGGACACCGTCGTCTTCGACAAAACCGGCACCCTCACCAACGGCACGTTCTCGGTGGTCTCGGTGCACCCCGAGGCTGGCTACACCGAGCAGTCGCTGCTTGAAGTCGCAGCTCTTGCGGAGTCGTTCTCCGATCACCCCATCGCGCAGTCCGTGCGTGTCGCCTACCAGGGCGAGGTCGACCCCAAGCGCGTTAGCAACTCCGCCAACGACGCGGGCCACGGCGTGACGGCAACCATCGACGGCAAGCACGTCGTCGTTGGCAACGCAAAGATGCTCGCCGCGGCCGGCGTTGAAGCACCGGACTGTGAGGTTGTCGGCACAATCCTCCACGTGCTCGTTGACGGCGTGTACGCCGGCCACATCGTGATTGCAGACACCGTTAAGGCCGATGCCGAGCAGACGATCCGCGACCTGCACGCCGCCGGCGTCAAGCGCACCGTCATGCTCACGGGCGACCGCGAGGAAGTGGCTGCTGCGGTGGCCAAGCGGCTGGGGCTCGACGAGTTCCACGCGCAGCTGCTGCCGGGCGACAAGGTCGAGCGTGTTGAGGCGTTGCTCGCAGCCGAAAGCGGCAAGGGCAAGCTCGCCTTTGTCGGCGACGGTATCAACGACGCACCCGTGCTCACGCGCGCCGATGTGGGCATCGCCATGGGCGCTATGGGCTCGGACGCCGCAATTGAGGCGGCGGACGTCGTGCTCATGGACGACAAGCCGTCCAACATTTCCCGCGCGATCCGCGTGGCACGCAAGACCATGACGATCGTCTGGCAGAACATCATCTTTGCGTTGGGCGTTAAGCTGCTGATCCTTGTGCTGGCAGCGCTGGGCATCGCCAACATGTGGCTTGCCGTGTTCGGCGACGTAGGCGTGGCGATCATCGCCATCCTGAACGCCATGCGCGCGATGGGTGTCAAGAACCTGTAGCGTTCGTGGGCTGTCCGGCCGGGGCCGGGCTTGGTTTTGAAAACGTCCTCACGCGCGAGGCCCGCCTTTCCTGCTCCTGCGGAGCAACGGAAAGACGGGCCTCGCGCTGCGGAGTGTTTTCAAAACCAAGCCCGGCCCCGGCCTACGGTGACGTTGCTGGTGGTTCTTGGGCATCGCTTGCTGGCAGGGCTCCTTTGCTGAAATGGACTTGGCCGAAAGGGCCGCTGGTCCCAGTCGCTGGTTCGCGCTTTGCGTGAACTCCGCGCTACTGTGGGACAGTTAGGCTTCTGTTGTTGGACCCGCTGCATCTTCCCGACCCAACATCGCCCGTAGCTTCTCAAAGCTCTCCTCGCTCAGGCAGTGCTCCATGTGGCAGCCCTCTTGCGACGCGACCTCAGCCGAAACACCCGCATCCTCCAGCAGCCCCACGAAAAAGCAGTGACGCTCCCACATTTGACGAGCGACCTCCAGACCACGCTCCGTCAGATGAACATCTCGCTTGCCCATTTCGACGTAGCCGTTGTTCTCCAACGTCGCCATAGCTTTTGAAACGCTTGCCTTAGTTACGCCAAGGTACTCTGCAACATCAATCGAGCGCACGATGCCCTGACGTTGCGACAGAACGTAGATCGATTCGAGATAGTCTTCTCCGGATTCACGTAGGGCCATGGGCCGCCTTTCGCAATGATTGCTAGTTAGCCTTTGGATACTTTCCACGGCTAACTTTACCGCAAAAGTTGCCCATGTCTTACTACTTTGCCTAAAAGTTAGCCGCGTTTCACAAAACGTGCGGGACGAAAACAAAAGGCTCTGTTAGACCAGGATTGACATTCCGCCCCGTCATCTTCTTGCGATTG
>CALGZY010000267.1 GCA_937934355.1 uncultured Collinsella sp.
CCTCATCGGCGCCGACGGCGAGAAGAACAACATCACGGTCCTGCGCATGATCCTGGAGGCGATGGGACGCGACCCCGAGGACTTCGACTGGGTCGCCGACCGCCCCGGCCACGACCGCCGCTACGCCATCGACAGCACGAAGCTCCAGCGCGAGCTCGGCTGGAGGCCGGCCCACACCGACTTCGCCGAGGGCCTGAAGCAGACGATCGACTGGTACGTCGAGAACGAGTCCTGGTGGCGCCCGGCCAAGGAGGCCACCGAGGCGCGCTACCGCGCACAGGGCCAGTAGGAGGGGAGAGACAGATGGCAGACATCGCATTCGAGAAGGACCTGACCGTCGCCGAGACCGGCATCGGGGGCCTCAAGGTCGTCGACCTCGCCGTCCACGGCGACTCGCGCGGCTGGTTCAAGGAGAACTGGCAGCGCGCCAAGATGTGCGCCCTGGGCATCCCGGACCTAAAGGTCGTCCAGAACAACGTCTCCTACAACGAGAAGAGGGGCGTCACCCGCGGCATCCACGCCGAGCCCTGGGACAAGTTCATCTCCGTGGCCCGCGGCAGCGTCTTCGGCGCCTGGGTGGACCTGCGCGAGGGCAGCGCCACCTACGGCAAGGTCTACACGACCGTGCTGGACCCCTCCAAGGCCATCTACGTCCCGCGCGGCGTGGGCAACTCCTTCCAGGCCCTGGAGGACGGCACCGCCTACACCTACCTGGTGGACGCCCACTGGTCGCTGGAGTTCAAGAGGACCTACACCTTCGTTAACCTCGCCGACCCCGAGCTCGCCATCCAGTGGCCCATCCCGCTGGAGGAGGCCACCGTCTCCGAGGCCGACCTCAACCACCCGATGCTCAGGGACGTCGTCCCCATGGCGCCCAAGAGGACGCTCGTCACCGGCTGCAACGGCCAGCTGGGCCGCGCGGTGCGCGCGCTCGCCGGGGAGCGCGGCGTGGCCAAGGACTTCGACTTCTGCGACATCGACACCTTCGACATGTCCGACGCGGACGCCTACTCCAAGTACGACTGGTCGCTCTACGGCACCGTGATCAACTGCGGCGCCTACACGGCCGTGGATAGGGCGGAGACCCCCGAGGGCCGCGCGACCGCCTGGAAGGCCAACGCGACCGGCCCGGCCCTGCTCGCCCGCACATGCTCTGATCACGGGATCACCCTCGTCCACGTGTCCTCCGACTACGTCTTCGACGGCACCGCCGAGGTCCATACCGAGGACGAGCCCCTCAGCCCGCTTTCCGTCTACGGCCAGACCAAGGCCGCCGGCGACATCGCCGTGGCCGGCTGCCCGCGCCACTACATCATGCGCTCCAGCTGGGTCATCGGCGAGGGCCACAACTTCGTCAAGACCATGAAGGGGCTGTCCGACCGCGTCGCCGACCCCGACGACAAACTCACGCAGGTCACGGTCGTCGACGACCAGCTGGGCCGCCTGACCTTCACGCGCGACATGGCCGCCGCCATCTTCCACGTGCTGGGGACGCACGCCCCCTACGGCACCTATAACTGCACCGGCTCCGGTGCGGTCAAGTCCTGGGCGGACATCGCCCGCGCCGTCTTCGAGGCAGCCAACGGCAACGGGGAGAAGGTCGTGCCGGTCAGCACTGCCGACTACTACGCCGGCGCCGTCGGCCCCATCGCCCCGCGCCCGGTCCACTCCGCGCTCGACCTTTCCAGGCTCGAGTCGGTCGGGTTCCACATGCCCGACTGGGAGGAAGAGCTAAAACTTCATTTTGATTAGATGCCTTTAGTACATTGTTTGCATTCTTAAAATCAGTGAGAATGCAAACAATGCCATGGGCATTTATGCCATTTTGCCAAGTTGCACCAGGAATTTTTTGGATGGTTTTCAATGCATTTTAAACTTGCAAATTTGATTTTTAACGGATCTGATGCGATGTTGCAGTATCCATTGCTTTGCTATAGGGCAACGGAGGGTCTTGTTATTCCAACTTCGAATGGCGCTATTGAAATCATGAAATCGACCAATGTTGATTTCACAACATATTTTAATGCGCTATCCATTTATAAGTGGCGAAAATACACTACTGCAAAGGCGTTTTATCTTCATATCGAGTATTGCGGCTCCGCCTTAACGCTTCAGCAGACGTATGCAAATAATTATTCTTGGATTCCTTCTACAATTGATGGCTCTGCGGTTAGTTTGCAACGATCCGATGAATGGAGTACGGCTGAAATCGAACTCTCCCTTTGTGAGGGAGAGATTCTGCACGCTTTTAATATCAGTACTGAAGGCCCTGTTAATATTCGGAATGCGTATTATTATTGCGATTGTGAAGAACTGGATATTCATCCAGTTGAGCTAGCGCTTGCAACTACTACGTTTAAAAAAGAAGACTATATTGTCCGTAACGTATCTCTTTTACAAAAGAACATTATTGATTCTGATGAAGAGATTGCTGATCATTTCCACGTACACATTATTGATAATGGCCGTTCGCTGAATAGTGCAAACCTGGATTCATCGCGTGTTACTGTTCATCCAAATCCTAATGTCGGCGGGTCTGGTGGTTTTGCTCGGGGGATGATTGAGTCACTTGAGCAGAATCCTAAAGCGACTCATGTTCTCCTAATGGACGATGATGTTGAGGTTCTTCCCGAGAGTTTTATCCGCACTTTCAACCTGCTCTCTCTTCTCAAAGAAGAATATGCTGAGGCCTTTTTATCGGGTGCCATGATGAGCTTGGAAGAGCCCAATTTGCGTACCGAGGATTTAGGGTTCTTTACTGCTAAGGGAACTTTTTCTCCCCTTAAGCCTGCAGGCTATATGACCTCACTTCATGATGTCGTTGAGACCGAGATATATAAGGCCCCAACTGGCCTTTATGAGGACACTGCCCAACAGTATGCTGGCTGGTGGTATTGCGTTATACCTACCGCAACGATTGAACGTGAGGGGTTGCCCTTGCCCTTATTTGTTCGTTCTGATGATGCTGAGTATGCGCTTCGTTGCAAACCCAAGTTCATGTCCATGAATGGTATTTGCGTTTGGCATAATTCCTTTAAGTTTAAGTATAGTGCTGCCGTGGAGCGTTATCAGGTAAGCCGAAATACGCTAATCAGTCAGGCGACAACTGGCGCTGCGCCTCTCTCTGATTTTCTTTATGAGATTCGTCGTGAAGTTGAGCTCGACTTGAAGAAATTTAATTACGATGAAGCTGCTCTTGCCGTAAAAGGTCTTGAAGATTTTTTGAGAGGTCCGGAGTGGATTTCTCATCCTGTCGCTGAATCCCGTTTTATGGCGGCAAATCGTGAAAGGGAACAATTGATTCCCATCGAGCAGCTCATCCCTCAGGCACAAGAATTGGGTGTCGACTTGACGCAACTGACTTTTGGCAATTTGAGCCTTGGGGGCGACAGGTCTAGGCTGCAGGCATTTAAGGATTATCTGACCATTAATGGCCACCGTTTTGTTAACGACTCCGCTAAACGTAACGGTAGGGTTGCTGTTATTGATGCTGCGGGATGGGTTTATCCCGCAGGTAAAATCAGGGATGTTGACACGCTTATTGTGGTAGATATGCCTAATAAAAAGGGTGCCATTAGACATATGGATAAGAAGCGATTCAAAGAGGTTTGGAGTCGTTTTCGTAAAGCCGAGAAGGAATTCAAGCGAAACAAAGATAAGATTTATACCGAATACGCTTCGTATAGAGATGTCTTTACTTCGATCGATTTCTGGAAACAGTATTTGAAAGAGGCGTCGGAGTAGTCTTCATGTGAGTGGGTTTCAAGGTGGGACCCACTCATTCTTTTGTATCATATGAGTAATTGTGCTTCGTTCATTGTTTGTTGTTGCGAAGGTTAAGCCATGTCCTTGCTTTCTACTATTAAAAAGATCCTCCCTGGCTCATCCCGATCGTTGCATGCTATGCATGAGGATATGGACCGTCGTTTTGACGAGGTTTTCGCCCGTATTGAGCAGGCCGATAACGGTATCAATATGAATATCAATTACAAATTCGATACTCGGCTATTTCCAGAAATTGAATTGCTCAAGCAACGCCAACAAAGTCTGTCAGAACAAATGAGGCTTCGCTTTGAATTGTTAGCGCGACGTGCGTACCCCGATCTCACCCCTTTTGAGCTCCGTTGCAAAATCTTTGATGCATTGCCCGACGCCGAGGGTGATATTCGATTGATGCAGCAGGCAAACGCGGCGTTGATGAGTAAGCTAGACGCGATTTGTGCTGCCAATAATATTCAATACTGGCTTTCTTATGGTTCTCTTGTTGGCACCTTGTCTCGATCGGGTTTTATTCCTTGGGACGACGATATTGATATCTGCATGCTTAGGTCCGATGTGGATAAGCTCACTGCCGCTTTAAAAGACGACCCTGAATATCAAATCACTCTTGTATATGACTGGTTTGTAAAGTGCCGTCAAGTTCGCTTTTGTTCAACTAATTCGCTTATACCTTGTTTTGTGGACATTTCGATTTACGACCGTGCGGCCGAGAATTCCAAGCGCGCGAACGATCGACTTAGGCAACTCAGAATTGAGCTTATGGATTTCTTTGACAAAAATGAACATGAGTTTAGTTTTTGGAAAGATAATCCTTGGATGTTTCATCCCGACAGTGGTCTTAGCGTGCAGCGCGGGGATGTTGACTTGGAAGCTCAGAGAACAGTTGTTTCTTCTGCGGAGATTGATCTTGTCCAGAGCGTATTCGATTCGTTTAACGAAAAGGCTTATGCACTTGGTTTGTTGACCGATGAGCCTCATGGCGATTTTGCATACGCGATCGATAACGTTTTTGATGCCCCTAAGCGAAAAATAAT
Source organism: uncultured Collinsella sp. (assembly GCA_937934355.1). The sequence goes on from CALGZY010000267.1 coordinate 4,815, forward strand.
TTGGGATCGCAACGATATTCTTCCCGTAAGAAAGCATCCGTTTGGCGGTTTCTCTTTTTCGGTTCCTGCGAAAGCGGAAAAGGTCGCTGACGCCTGTTATCCTGGATGGCCTTACATGCCTATGGACGTCTGCGGGCATGATCATTTTGCAAAGGATGTTTTGTCTGATCCTGATGTTCGCTCCGCGATGGCAAAGTTTGTCGTCGAATGTAATTAGTAGTTACAACGGCTTTGATTAAGGTATTTGAAATGCAGTTTAAACTTGCGAATGTTGTACTTAAAGTTGAAAAGCATGCAAAGGATTTTCCCGAACTCTACTATCGCGTGCTCTCTGGTGATGCTTCGTATGATGACGACATTCATTCACTTCATATCAATGGAAACGTTGACTTTTTGACGTATGTGAATGGCTTATCTGCTGGCAAATGGCATCAATATGCGTCTGTTGGCGGCGTCGTCTTGCATATGGCTTTATTTGGCAGGGGCCGGGTTGTCGTTCATGGAGTGAGATCTTGCGAACTGAATCCCGTCGAGCTTAAATCTTATCCTTTTGATGGCGATAAAGTTGATCCTTGCGTTCTCGATATCGATATCGATACAACCGGCTACGACTTGATCGGTTTTAGGATTGAGAGTGATGAGAGCTATTCCGTAGACCTCTTGAACGCCTCTTATCTGACTGATGTTCCTGAGGACTCAATTAACCAGATCAATCTTGCTCTTTCTACTACTACATTTAAGAATGAGCAGTACATTCTTCCGAATATTGAACTCGTTAAAGCAGGCATCTCCAAAGAGGACGGTCCGATTCGCGACCACTTCCACATGTTTGTCGTCGACAATGGCCAGACGCTCGATTCTGCATTACTTTCCGATGAGCTAGTCACTGTTCTCCCGAATCCCAACACGGGGGGTTCGGGAGGTTTTGCGCGCGGAATGATGGCGGCCACTGAAATTCCTGATCAGTTCACCCATATCATCTTGATGGATGACGATGTCTCTATCATGCCCGAGAGTTTGATTCGTACGTACAATCTCCTCTCTCTCGCTAAGGGCAAATATAAGGATGCCTTTATTAACGGCGCCATGCTCTCAATGGAGGACCCTACTCGTCAGTTTGAGGATGTCTCGTATGTGGCGACTACCGGTGCTTATCGTCGCGTAAAAGATGATCTGAATGTCGGCAAGCTGGCTGACATCCTCGAAAATGAACGCACAAATGTTGAAGTTGATCAGGCCTATGGAGCTTGGTGGTATAGCTGTATTCCGGTGAAAGCTATCGAAAAGAACGGCCTTCCCATGCCTTTCTTTATCCGCTGCGACGACGTTGAGTTTGGCATACGCAATAAGCCTGTCTATATGACCATGAATTGTATTTGCGTGTGGCATGCAAGCTTTGAGGGCCGTTTCCGCGCTTCGGTAGATTGTTACCAGTACTTCCGGAACTTCTTTGCCATGATTGCTCTCGATGATTGTGCTGATGAGAAGATGTTTGTCCTTCGTATTCAGCGAGGGGTACGTCAGAACTTGCGCGATATGGATTATCAAGCTGCTGAGTTTATCCTTGACGGCTTTGAGGACTATCTGCGCGGCCCTGAGTATCTCCAGAAGCTTGATGGCGCCACGACGATGATCGGCAAGGGTAAGTTAAACGAAAAGCTGATTCCTGTTTCCGAAATGGATCCAGAGCTTCTTCGCAAGGCTGGGGTTACGGAACAAGTGCTCGCTAATGTTAATCTGGAATTCCATCCTTCGAAATTAATGAAGTACTGGAGATCTATTCCTTACGACAAGCACTATCTTCCCGATGCACTGTTGCGCGGAAAGCCCGGCTATGTGGTCAAGAACGGCAGCTGTACGCTTGAGGGCAACTCGACGCGTTGCATGACGTTGGTCTTTCTGGATCCGACTCGCGAGAAGGGGTCGGTCCGTACGATGGATCGGGCGCGGTTCAAGAGTATTCGCCGCCGAGAGCACGAACTGATGACGCGATATCGTAAAGAAGGCAAGAGCGTCAGGGGGGCGTGGAAAGATGCCATGCCGTACATGACTTCGCGAGAGTTCTGGGAACAGTATTTAGGTCTGAAATAAGAAGAGGTCCGGATTAAGTCCGGACCTCTTCTTATTTTGAATAGGTTTTATAGGCTTGTAGCTCCCATTGCTTTCGTTCAACCTTCGCAACCGAGTCGAGAATGAGTCCTGTTGCCAAGCTCAGGCCGCACAGAAACATGAATGAGGCTGCGAGCATGGCTGTGGGGAAGCGGGGGACTAAGCCGGTTTGGAAGTACTCCGCAACAATTGGAATTCCGAGGGCAAGGCCTATGATGGCGAAGATGAGCGCTATAAGGGTAAAGAACTTGAGCGGACGATAGTCTTTAAAGAGCGTTCCAATCATTGCGATGACCTTGATGCCGTCGCTAACGGTGTTGAGCTTGGACTCGGAGCCTGCGGGCCGATCGCGATACTCCACCGGCACGTCTTTAATTCGCCAGCGGTGATCGACAGCGTGGATGGAGAGCTCGGTCTCAATCTGGAAGCCCTCGCTCAAAACGGGGAAGGTCTTGACGAAGGGTCTGCTCATGGCTCGGTAGCCGGTCATCACGTCGTCAAAGCTGTAGCCGTAAATCCACTTGATCATGGCGCGAACAAGATTGTTGCCAAAGCCGTGGAAGGCCCTCTTGTTCTCTTCGGCATAGGTGCCGTTTGACAGGCGATCGCCAACGGTCATATCGGCTTCGCCGTTAAGGATGGGCTCGCAAAGCGCCTTTGCCGCCTCGGCGGGGTAAGTGTCGTCTCCATCAACCATTAGATAGCATTCGGCGTCGACATCACGGAACATTTGGCGGCACACGTTGCCTTTGCCCTGTCTGGGCTCGCGGCGCACCGTGGCACCGTGCTGCTTGGCGATTTGCGAAGTGCCATCAGACGAGTTGTTGTCATATACAAAGACGGTTGCACCGGGTAACTCTCGATGAAAATCGTCGACAACTTTGCCAATCATCAGTGCTTCGTTGTAGCAGGGGATTATGACGGCGGTATTCGAATAGTCCATGTAGGACCTCCTTTAATGAATCAACGGGTCGAAAGTATACCTATCGTCTGCCCCTTTGATTATATATGGGTTAGTTCTCCAGATTTGTTGCGGTGAGTTATCGTCAACGTAGGAGGGCTATACTTTCCACTGTTATGTTTTACGAGACAAGGAGATGGTCCGTGGCTGACAACGTAGAGAGTCAGAAAGCGGTGGCTAAACCGGCCTCTCACGCTAAAAATGATTTTGAAAAGGACAAGTTCATTCTTAAGCAGCTTGTCACCAAAGATTTTAAGATTAAATATCGTCGCAGTGTTCTGGGTGTGGCATGGTCCGTGCTTAACCCGCTGCTGATGATGATTGTTATGTCGATCGTGTTTTCGACAATCTTCGCGCAAGGTCGCAATGGTTCTATTACGCCCGAAATGTATCCGCTTTACTTGATCGTCGGTAACGTGACGTTCTCTGTCATGTCCGAGTCGACGAACCAAGCGCTTATGTCCATCATTTGGGCTTCCTCTCTGCTTAAGAAGGTTAAGGTGCACCGTTGGGTCTTTCCGGTGCAGAAGGTACTGTTCTCGCTCGTTAACTTCGCCTTCTCTTTGGTTGCCGTCGCCTTGGTTATGCTTTGGTTCCACGTGCTTCCCACCTGGCATTTAATTCTGCTGCCGGTTTGCTTGCTCCTGCTCATGTGTTTCTGCATGGGCTTGGGCATGATGCTGTCTGCGCTGGCGGTTTTTTTCCGCGATGTTATGCACCTGTGGACCGTTGTTATCACGGCCTGGATGTATCTGACGCCGATTTTCTGGACAACCGACTTCATTAGCAAAATGGCACATTGGATCCAGGTCCTTGTGGTTGTGAATCCCATGTACAACTACCTCCAGTTTATGCGTGATATCTTCCTGTTTAATACCGTGCCTTCTGCGCTTACCTTTGGGCTGTGTGTTGTTTGGGCTATTCTTGCTCTTGCTATTGGTTACGCCGTCTTTCACAAGACCGAGCACAAGTTTATCCTCTACATCTAAGGAGTGCTGCTCATGACTGAATCTGCTATTGATTACAGCAAGCAGCCCCTTGCTGTTGAGGTCAAAGACGTCACCATGATCTTTAACATGGCGTCCGAGTCGCTTACGAACCTCAAAGAGTATTTTATTAAGCTCGCGAAGCATGAGCTGTTCTTTGAGGAATTCCGTGCGCTTAAGCACATTTCATTTGATGTGCATCGTGGCGAGGTCGTTGGCCTTGTTGGTACTAACGGTTCCGGCAAGTCTACGATGCTCAAGATCATCGCTGGCGTTTTGGAGCCCAGCGAAGGTGAGGTTAAGGTTCACGGCAATATTGCGCCGCTGATTGAGCTTGGTGCTGGCTTTGACCCGGAGCTTACGGCTCGTGAGAACATCTATCTGAACGGTGCGCTGCTTGGCTATACCAAGGAGTTTATCGACGCTAGTTTTGACGAGATTATTGAGTTCGCCGAGCTTAAAGACTTCGTTGACATGCCCTTGAAGAACTTCTCGTCGGGTATGGTCGCGCGTATCGCCTTTGCTATCGCTACGATTACCGAGCCCGATATTCTCATCGTCGATGAGACGCTTTCTGTTGGCGATGTCTTTTTCCAGCAGAAATGCGAGCGCCGTATTCAGCACTTTATTGAGAGTGGCGACGTCACGGTCTTGTTCGTTTCTCACTCCATGGAGCAGGTTGAGCGTATTTGCCAGCGTGCTGTGTGGATCGAGAAGGGTGATCTGCGCATGGATGGTCCCGTGGACGAGGTCTGCAAGGCGTACCACGACCAGTTCAAGTAGGTTATAATTTATTGGCTGTGTGAACTTGTACCCGCTTGGACGCCCGGCTTTATGCTCCATTAGCTCAGTTGGATAGAGCAGGGGACTTCTAATCCCAAGGTCGACGGTTCGAATCCGCCATGGAGCACCAGAGAGTTTTTGAAGACCCGGTATAATGCCGGGTCTTTGCTTTTTAGGACGCGTGCGCGTGCAGTGCTCCCTCAACAATAAGCCCGGTGTAGCATCGCTGCACCGGGCTTATTGCTTCTTGCGAATTTGGTTGTCGGTCTCGAGTCGTTGAGCTCCCTACGCCTCTGTCGGCTCCACGCCCAGCTCGTTGCGGACGAGCTCGAAGGCGGCGGCGATGGCCTTGTCCATGTCGTAGTACTTGTAGCCGCCCAGGCGACCGGCGAAGACCACGTCGCCCTCCTGCGCCGCCAGCTCCTCGTACTGCTTGTAGAGGGCCTCGTTCTTGGCGTCGTTGATGGGGTAGTAGGGCTCGTCGCCGGGCTTCCAATCCGCCGGGTACTCGCGCGTGATGACGGTCTTGTCCTGCGTGCCGAACTCGAAGTGCTTGTGCTCGATGATACGCGTAAAGGGGATCTCGCGCTCGGTGTAGTTGACCACGGCCACGCCCTGGTGGTCGGCCTCGTCGAGCGTCTCAGTCTCGAAGCGCAGGCTGCGGTACTCGAGCGTGCCCAGCTTGAAGTCGTAGAACGCGTCGATGGGGCCGCAGTAGATCGTCTTGGCGGCGATATCAGGCTCGGCGGCGATGAGCTCCTTGTACTCCACGCCGCAGCGCACCTCGACGCCCTCGAGCATGTTGGCGACCATCTTGGTGTAGCCGCCCATGGGGATGCCCTGGTAGCGGTCGTTGAAGTAGTTGTTATCGTAGGTGAAGCGGCAGGGGAGGCGCTTGATTATGCTCGCGGGCAGGTCGCGGCAGTCGCGGCCCCACTGCTTCTCGGTGTAGCCCTTCACGAGCGTCTCGAAGATGTCGCGGCCGACGAGCGACAGCGCCTGCTCCTCGAGGTTTGCCGGCTCTCCGATGCTCTCGGCGGCAACCTGCTCGGCGATCTTTGCCTTGGCGTCCGCCGGCGTGACGACGCCCGGCCACATCTTGGCGAAGGTGTTCATGTTGAAGGGCATGTTGTACATGTTGCCGTGGAAGTTGGCGACCGGCGAGTTGACGTAGTTGTTGAACTCGGCGAAGCGGTTGACGTAGTCCCAGACGTCCTTCATGGAGGTGTGGAAGATATGCGCACCGTAGCGGTGGACCTGGATGCCCTCGACTTCCTCGGTATAGATGTTGCCGGCGATGTGATCGCGGCGATCGATGACTAGGACCGACTTGCCGGCGCGCTTGGCGGCATTGGCAAAGACGGCACCCGAAAGGCCGGCACCGACGACAAGGTAATCGTACTGGGACATGGATATGCTCCTTTGTATGTCAATTGGACAGCTACTTAAGCTTTGGGACAAACAAACCTGATTATTTAGTCCCATGGATTAGTGTAGCAGATACTCTTTCAGCAGCTCCAGCGCGCGAGCGTAGCCCTGCAGGCCCTCGCCGGTGATGGTGGCGAAGCAGGCCAGGCGGGCGTAGCTCACCTGGCGGAAGTCCTCGCGTGTTTCGACGGCGCTAATGTGGACCTCCACAGCCGGGATGGCGACGGCTTTGAGCGCGTCCAGAATCGCCACGCTCGTGTGCGTGTAGGCCGCCGGATTGATGACGATGCCGTCGGCACGCCCGAGGCAGCGCTGGATCATCCCGACCAGCCCGCCCTCGGAATTGGTCTGCGACACGAGGACTTCCGCACCGTTTTCCCGTGCGTAGGCTTCGATCGTTTCAACAAGCGACGCATAGTCGGCTCGGCCGTAAATGTCAGGCTCGCGTATGCCGAGCATATTGAGATTGGGTCCGTTGAGGACAGCGATTCGCATCAGAGCGGCTCCTTTCTGTTTCGCACCCGCGCAAGGATTTCGCGGGCGGTCTGCGCCGGGTCGCCGTCATTTTCGACGGTGAGGTCGGCGTATGCTTCGTACAGCGGACGCCGTGCCTTGTAGAGATGAGCTACACCGTCCGCCGAAAGCGGCCGGTCTGCGGTGGCGAGTGCGTCCAACGGACGCGTGAGGCAGATTACCGTCCCGTTGCGGCACAGGCGGCGCATATTTTCCGAACGCGTGACGGTGCCGCCGCCGCAGGCGATGACGGCGCCGCTTTCCGCAGCCAGCGAGGCGCAGACCTCGCTCTCATACGCGCGGAAGGCGTCTTCACCCCGCGTTCGGATCCATTCGGCGGCCGTTCTGCC
>CALGZY010000268.1 GCA_937934355.1 uncultured Collinsella sp.
CGTGCTGGAACGGGCTCATGGTACCGGGGTCGACGTTCAGATACGGGTCGGCCTTCTGCATCGTTACTTTGTAGCCACGCGACTTGAGCAGACGGCCCAGCGAGGCCGCGGTGATACCCTTGCCCAGGGACGAAACCACGCCACCGGTTACGAACACATGCTTGGTCATATTGAGTTACCTGCACTTCCCGTAGAAGTTGTTTATCCACATCTTACGGGTCTTCATTGTAATACTCGCGCCGCGGACCGTTCGCAATTTTTCTCGCGTGCGATTGCATTTCTCAATCTTGAAACAAAACGCCGCCCGGTTTCCCAGGCGGCGTCGCTATGGCAAGGGTTACATGCTGCTATCGATCAGCAACCTCGTCCTCAAGCATTTCTTGAACGAGCATGCCGGTACGGACGCCCTCAAGATACCACTCGCCACGTTCGGTGAGGCAAATGCCATTTGCAAGCTGACCGCCGTCGTCGCTATAACGCGAGACGACATCAATCATGCCTTCGGAATCCAAGCGATCGATTGCGGCGCGGGCACGATACGGCGAAACCCCCACGCGCTCGGCAAGCGTTTTGCGCGAGAAACCATACGGCCCGCCATTGTCTTCGGTTTGCTGGTCGATTTCCATCAACACCAGCACCTCAACACGCTTCATATCGTTGACACTCGCACGACCCTTGCCCGCCATAGCAGCCTCCTCAAACCGAGCACGAGCATCTAACGCGCCGTGCGCGACCGACACACCTCACGATGGCAGGTAATATCCATCATGCGGCATCCCGCTAAGGATGAAACAGTTACGATTATTGTATACCGCCCAAATTGTTTTTAGGCAGGTAAACGGCTATTTTTCGCCGAAATAGACGCTTTATTGATCAAAAAGCCGTACCGGGCGCCAACCCGATACGGCCAAAATGCAATGCAATTACCGCGGTGCTTCAAACTTAGCGGTGGAAGAAACCGCGGCGCTCAAACTTGGGCTCGCAGCACACGTTGATACCCAGTTTGCGCAGTACCGTCTCGTCCGTCGGCGAGATAATCACGCTAAAGAAGGCATCGCAACCGCGCAGCTGCTCCAGGCCCGAAAGGACGCGGGCCGCCGTCTCGCTCGTTGCCGAGGTGATCGAGAGCGCCATAAGCGTCTCGTCGGTGTGCAGGCGCGGGTTCTTGCTACCCAGGAAATGCGTCTTGAGCTTGCTGATAGGCTCGATCGCCTCATCGCTAATGACCTCGAGCTCAAGGTCAACGCCCGAGACATGCTTAAGTGCGTTCATGATGAGCGAGCTCGCGGCGCCCAGGCGCGTGGAAGTCTTGCCGGTCACCACGGAGCCATCGGGCATGACCATGGCGCCTACGGGGCCACCCGTCAGCTGCTCCCTGGTAAGGGCGGCCGAGCGTGCCGGCGAGTAGTTCTTGTCGATACCGGCCTTCTTCATAATGATCTTGAGACGGTCGACTTGCTCATCGCCCACGCCGGTACGGCGCACATTTTCGACCGCGGTAAAGTAGCGGCGGACGATCTCCATCTTGGAAGCGTCGCGGCAGGCATCGTCATCGGTAATGGCAAAACCGACCATATTGACGCCCATGTCCGTGGGGCTCTGGTAGGGGCTCTTGCCCAGGATCTTTTCCATCAGAGCACGGACCACCGGGAAAGCCTCGACGTCACGGTTGTAGTTGACCGTGGTCTTGTTGTAGGCCTCCAAGTGGAAGGAGTCGATGATATTGGCATCGTCGAGGTCGGCCGTGGCCGCCTCGTAGGCGATGTTGACCGGATGCGTGAGGGGAAGGTTCCAGACCGGGAAGGTCTCGAACTTGGCGTAGCCGGCGGCGGTGCCGTGCTTGTGCTCGTGATAGAGCTGCGACAGGCAGGTGGCGAGCTTACCCGAGCCAGGACCCGGCGCGGTGACCACGACGAGCGGACGGGTGGTCTCGACAAACTCGTTCTTGCCGTAGCCGTCGTCGGACACGATCAGATCGACGTCGTGGGGATAGCCCTCGATGGGATAGTGCAGCTTGGCGGGAATGCCGAGCGCGTTCAGGCGATTGCGGAAGACATCGGCGGCGGGCTGGCCGGCGTACTGGGTGATAACCACGGCCGCGACAGCAAAACCGTTGCCGCGGAACAGGTCGACCAGGCGCAAGACGTCCTCGTCATAGGTAATGCCCAGGTCGCCACGGGCCTTATTCTTCTCGATGTGGTTCGCGTTGATCGCGATGATGACCTCAACGTCATCGGCAATGCTCTTGAGCATGCGGAACTTGCTGTCCGGTTCAAAACCCGGCAGCACGCGGCTCGCGTGATAATCGTCAAACAGCTTGCCGCCAAACTCCAAATAGAGTTTGCCGCCAAACTGCGAGATGCGCTCCTTAATATGAGCGGCCTGCAGCTCGATATACTTCGCGTTGTCGAAACCCTGGCGCATGTATGGCTCCCGTCCCGTTTCCATTTAATGTTCTAGGCGATTATAACGGAGCCCGCCCTCCCCAACACCCAAGCAGCCAACGGGCATCAACCAAACACGTCATCGATAAGTTGCGGTGAAATAGTTCCCGTTTAACCCCTCAAGACGGCCAAACAGGAACTATTCCACCGCAACTTCCCCTTTTGGCGCAAAGTAACCTGATCCCTTTGCACCAACAACAGAAACGTCGCAGGTTGAGCATAAGTCAGCGAGCGACGTCCAGAACGTACAAGTTGGCATGAAAAAGGCAAGGCATAGACCTTTTGGTCATGTCTTGCCTTTTGAATGACAAATTGTCGTCCTGGGCGGCGCGCAGCGTCGACTGGTTGCGCGGTTCGTAGAACCGCGCAACATGAGAGTGCCCCCTCCCGCGCACGGAACGGGAGGGGGCTAAAGGTAGGAGTCTACCGGTGGGTTTACCCCACCGGACAGACGATGACCAGATGATCCTTTACAGGATCGTCAAGGTTTCCGTGGGGTACCCGTTGGGTACTTAGAGCAACACGCAGGCGACGGTCAGGATGATGGCGCAGACGACGGAGAGCGCGACGATGAGCTTAAGGGCAAACTTGAGCCAGGTCGTCCACTCGATCTTGGCCAGGGCGAGACCGCCCATGATGGCGCCGGAGGTCGGGGTGAACAGGTTCACGACACCGATGGCGGCGGAGAAGATCATGACCATGACCTCGGGCGAGAAGCCGAGCTTAACAGCCAGCGGTCCCATGATGGGCATGGAGACGGTGGCCATACCGGAGGTCGAGGGGATCAGGAAGGACAGGCCGAAGTAGACCAGGAAGCTCATGGGAGCGAAGATTACGCCGGACAGGCCAGCCAGGGCATTGGCGGCAGCGTCGAGGACGAAAACGTCGAGACCGGTGTTAGCCATGAGGACGGAGATGCCACGGGCGAGGGCGATGACGAGAACAACGGACATCATGTCGGCAGCGCCGGTGATGAAGGTGTTAACGATCTGCTTCTCGGACAGGCCACCGATGATACCGATAAGGACGGCCATGAGGAAGAACCAGGTGGAAGCCTCGTCGAAGTACCACTGGCCAATGGGCAGGCCGGTGATCAGGGCAGACCAGCCCTGGACGACGGCGTTACCGTCGGCGTCGTAGACAGCGCCAGCGTCGAAGAAGTTGGCGACGCCCTCGTTGAGGTCGGCCAGCGGAATGAAGCCGACGATCATGACGACGAAGGTGAAGGCGAAGGCAATCAGTACACCCTTCTGACGACCGGTGAGCTTGACCTCCTTGTGGACCTCGGAAGCAGCCTTGCCGTGAGCCTCTTCGGCGTCCTTGAGCTCCTGCATCGACAGGATGGTGGAACCCTTGTCAGCCTTGACCTTCTTGGCATAGTTCATCACGAAGAAGATGGACATAGCGGTAGTGACAATCCACAGGACGGCACCGAGGCCGATGATGATGGACTGGTTGACCTCAATGCCAACGCCGGTCAGAGCGTCGACGGCAGCGCCGACGGCGAACGGGTTAACCGTGGAGCCCAGGCAGCCGCAGCCAGCGCCGAGCAGGACGGTAGCGGCGCCGACCATGGGGTCGAAGCCAGCGGCCATCATGGTAGCGGCGAGCAGGGCGTAGAAGGGAACGGTCTCCTCGCACATACCATAGGTGGTACCACCGAGGGAGAAGATGAGCATCAGCACGGGAATGAGCATAATCTCGTTGCCCTTAAGCTTCTGCACCAGAACGGCGATGCCGTTGTCCAGGGCGCCGGTCTCGGTCATCATGCCGAGGAAGCCGCCCAGGATCATAACGAAGAGACAGACGGGCAGAGCGTCAGCGAAGCCCAGGATCGGGGCGGTGCAGAAATCGCTCAGGCGGGCTGCGGTAACCGCGCCGCCGGACGTGCCGGAGACGATAACGGTAATCACTGCAACAATTGCCAGCAGAGCTAGAAGAATGGTGAACGATGAAGGCATACCGCGCTTTTTCTTAGCGGTCTCAGTCATGGTTCTCATCCCCCCTTCATAAATCATTTAACTTTCTCGCGCGAAGCGGATCTTCCGTGCCGTGCCCACCGCCCGACGCGAGATATTTACCAGACAAAGCCGCTCGGGGTGTGCAGCAAGACACCCCGAGCGAGATGCTAGATGCTCTTACTTGAGCGTGGCGTACATGACAGCCTTGATGGTGTGCATGCGGTTCTCGGCCTCGTCGAAGACCTTGGAAGCGGGGCTCTCGAAGACCTCGTCGGTGACCTCCTGCTCGGTGATGCCGAACTGCTCGCACTTCTCGGCGCCAATCGTGGTGTTGGTGTCGTGGAAGCTGGGCAGGCAGTGCAGGAAGATGGCACCCGGGTTGGCCATAGCCATGACCTCGGAGGTAACGCGATACGGGGTGAGCTGAGCGATGCGCTCGGCCCAGACCTCGTCGGGCTCGCCCATGGAGACCCACACGTCGGT
>CALGZY010000269.1 GCA_937934355.1 uncultured Collinsella sp.
ACGATATGGCACCGTGGGGACACATGTATGTCAATCCTGGTCTAACAGAGCCTTATTTAATCCCCGTCCCAGAGAAATCAATTAGCGGGCAGAAGGGCAAAAGTAGTCAAAAAAGCCCCGTCCCAAATTAGCTACCCCTTGCACCGATTATTCGCCCGGGTTGATGTTCGCGTAGAACTCCGCCCCGTCGTCCAGGCGCAGGATGCCCACGCGACCGAACTCGGAGCCGGTGGCGGCAGCGCAGTCGATGTCGATGCGATCGGGCACACCGGCGGCATCCTCGCCGCCCAGGCGCACGATCTGCCCGCGGCCCGACTCCTCATCGAGCCCCGCAAGACCACCGACCTCGCAATAACGCCCGAGCGACACCGTTGGCGTGTGACCGCTCACCACGACCGGACCCTTGCCCTCGGCAGAAAGCAGCCCGGTCGGCACATCCCAATAGCCGTGACGAATCCACAGCAGGTCATCGGACGACTGCACTGCGAGCATCTGCTGCAGCAGCTCGCGATCGGCACCCACCGCTCCGACGCCATCGGCACAATCGACACCATGCTCAAGCAAAAACGCGCGCGCCGCCTTCATCTCGATTCCAGCATGTACCAGCAGATACGGGCGCTCCTCGGTCTCGACCACCGCGTAGAGCGGCAGCGCGGCCATCCATCGCACGAGCTCCTCGTATGCCTCAAATTCCATGTCGTTGAGCTGCTCGCGCGTCGTCCAGCCACCGTTGATATCCCAGGTCTCGGCATCGAGCGGATCCTGACCAATGATGGCATCGAGCATGATCTGCTCGTGATTACCCTTGAGCACGTGGGCGTTGGGCAGCGAGCGCACGAGCTTAATAACGCCGACCGGATCGGGCCCGCGATCGATCATGTCGCCCAGCACGTACAGCGTGTCGTCGGACGTCAAAGAGATCTTAGACAGGGCCTCGTCAAGCGCACGCACGTGCCCGTGAGCATCAGATGTCACATAGATCGCCATGGTACGCCTCTCCTTGCATTGCGGCCGAAGCCCGGCGCCGCAACTAAAACTTCAAGTTGAACTTAAACGTTACCCATTGTACTCCGTTGCAATAAAGCTGGAAAGGGTTTCCGAGCAGAGGCAAAGACGGCGGCCGTCTATGACGATATCGCGCACGCCCGCAATCCAACCCCATAAACCCACCATCTTTGGGTACAAATAACCGCAGACAACTGACCGTGCCACGCCAATCACCCGGGAGCGGACACCATCCATGAACCAGATACTTCTCTTTATCGGCCTCGTCATTATTCTGTGCCTGACCATCAAACCCGTCGGCAAAAAACTCCCCTTCCCCACCCTGCTTATCTTTATCGCACTCGGCATGCTGCTTGGCGTCAACGGCCCGGCGCATATCGACTTTAGCGACTATGCGCTCACCGAAACCGTCTGCAGCACGGCGCTGCTGTTCATCATGTTCTACGGCGGCTTTAACACCAACATCGACCGCGCCAAACCTGTCGCCGTGCCCGCGGTGCTGCTGAGCACCCTCGGCGTCGTCATCACTGCCGGCATTACGGGTGCGTTTGCGCACTTAGTACTGGGCTTCGACTGGATTGGCGGCCTACTGCTGGGCTCGGTCGTGGCGTCTACCGATGCGGCAAGCGTCTTTAGCGTGCTGCGCGAGCACAGCCTGTCACTGAGAGGTGGCACCGACTCGCTGCTCGAGGTCGAATCGGGCTCCAACGATCCCGTCGCCTACATGCTCACCGCCGTGCTCGCCACACTCGCGGCCGGCGGCGACATTAACATCCCCGTGCTGCTGGCCAAGCAAATCATCCTAGGCGTGGGCCTGGGCCTCGCCATCGGCTGGACATCCAGCCGCCTGATTGAGCGCGCACACGCAACGGCCGAAGGCGCACAGACTATCTTTTTGTTCGCCGTGGCGATCATCGCCTACGCGCTGCCGAGCTATCTGGGCGGCAACGGCTTTTTGGCCGTGTACCTTGCCGGCATCGTGCTGGGCGCGAGCGACATCACCGGCAAAGTCGAGCTGGCGCACTTCTTCGACACCCTCACCGAGATGGCCGAGATGACCATCTTCTTTTTGCTCGGCCTGCTCGTGACGCCCGCCCGCCTGCCGCAAATGCTGCTGCCGGGCCTGGCACTCATGGCGTTTATGCTCTTCGTGAGCCGCCCCATCGCCGTCGGTCTGCTGTTGGTGCCCTTTAAGACGAACCCTCGCCAGGTGGCGCTCGTAAGCTGGGCGGGCCTGCGCGGAGCAGCATCGGTCGTCTTTAGTCTCTTTGCCGTGGTGGCCGGTGTTCCCGGTGGGCACGACCTGTTTGACCTGG
>CALGZY010000270.1 GCA_937934355.1 uncultured Collinsella sp.
TGCATCTGATTTTTATTATCAAAAATGTCAGCAGAGCCGAGTTGTAATGCAGGCAAAGCATTGGTTGCGACGCGTCGCTCCCAAACAGTGGGAAGACTTGGTGGGTAACCTCGTCAAACAACTTAAAAAACTTAACAAAGTTCCTTCTGACAAATTGGTCATCGTTACCTCGGCAGGGGTCACTGAAAATATCCAACATAAGATGATCGATACCGCCGAGTCGTTAGGTGTTAGTTGCTGCATCGTAATTAAATTGGATGACATGCTCGCTCACGAGGAATGCAAGCCAATCCTAAAGCGTCATTTCAAGCTTTGGATAGCGGGAACCAATGTGCTTAATCTGATGCTAAATCGGTCTTTAGACGTGGATACAGAAGTTTTTCTTAACCAAATATATGAACATGAAGGGCTTTATACGCAGACGAGCGTTTTTGATAAGGCGATTCAATCGCTGAGACAAAACTCTAATTTGCTTATTGTGGGAGACCCTGGTACCGGGAAAAGCGTTCTCACTCAAATGATCGCTCTTCAGCTCATTAAAGCAGACTTTAAAATCATCTACTCTTCTTGCAACAACATTGACAGGATAAAGAATGCAATTGAGGATAATTGCGAAAATACGCTATTCGTTCTTGATGATTTCCTGGGTCAACGCTGCCTCGATATCGACTCGTCCAAGATGAGGGAGCTGGTCGCCCTCCTTCGATATACATCAAAATTAAAATCCTGCTACACAGTACTCAACTCTCGAATTTCAATCCTGAACGAAGCCAAAAGAGTCGATGACCCTTTCAAAAAATTTATCGATAGCATGCGTGCTGGTATCGTAGTAATTGATACTACAGAGATGTCCCTGCTAGATAAAGCAAGGATTATGCTGGCGAATCTTTCTTTTGAAAACGTCCCTATTGAATATGTCGATTCTTTAAGGGAGCGTTCCCAATCGTACTTTTCACGTCAAATGAAATGCATCGTCATTTGCAAGCATAGCAACTTCAACCCACGTATTATTGAGTTTTGTTGCAGGGAAGAGTTTTGGAAGAACATAGCCCCCTCTGAATTTCCTGACGCGATAAAGGACAAGCTAGATCACCCTAACGATGTGTGGCAAAACGAATTCGAAGAGCGATTAGAAAAGCCCGAACGCATTCTTGCTTACCAGCTATTTTCATTAGGTGACAACTCCGTTCCTCTGTCCTCGTTGCATATTGCATATGAGGAAAGACTCTCACTCGAACCACAAGCTGATTACTCGGTAAATTCTTTTGCCAAGGCACTAAAGCGTTTACAAGAAACCGTAGTCAGAACTGTATACATTGAGAACGAGCCATATGTTTCGATGGCCAACCCCTCTGTTAACGATTATTGCGCCTGGTTTTTAGCCAACAACAATTTGGAGGCTATAGCTATGGCTAAATCAATCGTATTTGTTGATCAACTCGAGAGGATTACTAACGTTAATCACTGTCCTGAAGTCGTTTCAATAATGAGGAACGCATTCATTACAGGGCAGATTTATGATTTTCCCTTTGCAGGCAATAAACTGAGACCCTATGAACTTCCTGGATTTAAATCCATTTCCAATTGTGAGAAAGTGCTTTCTGAATCAGATTTCGACTGGGTTTTTAATTTTATTAAAAATGCCCTTGAGTCATCCGCGCAGGAAGCATGGTCGCTTACCGCTTCATATTTATTATGCAAATTGCATAAGTGGGGAATTCTCGAATCAAAACAAATCGCAGAGCGGCTCTGCGCGAGACCTCTGCTGCGTAGTTTAATCGCAGGTGCTTCCTATATCACTGCTCCCCGTTTGCTTGAAATTATAACTTTCGGCATTGATAAAGAGCAGGTCGAAGAACTGGCAGATGTGAAGGAGGATCTTTGCTTTCGAAGCAGAGATTGGTTCTGCGATTATGTCACCGACTATTTTGACGACAACTACGAATATGAGCGCGACCTCGATATATGCAAGCGATATGGCCCATGCGGTGAAGACGAAGATTGGGAGAACTTAGTTCGCAACGAGATTGAAAAGCAATTGAAATCAGAATTCACTGAATCGACTTTAAAAGAGTATTTCGTTGAATATCTTGATGCCGATATCGCAAACATATTCCTCGCTGGAAACTATAGCGATGAAATGGATGATGCCATTGATAACTACATTTGGAACCTAGATATCCCTGATCAAGAATCGGTATTTGAACCCTATGGCAAATCAGCCCAGCCATCGGACGAGGCTCACGAAAGCCTGATTGTTGAGAAATTATTTAATGAATATCATTTACTTGCTGATTAAGGTTACGACATGTACGTCAACAACATTCAAATACCTGATGCGCTAAATCAGGCGCTATTGAAGCATGAGCTTGTAATATTTGCTGGTTCCGGCGTTTCAATGCAAGGAGATTGTGCTCTTCCCGATTTTAGGGGTCTTGTTAAGCAGATTGCGAAAGTTGTTGCTTCTCCGGATTCCACAAACGTAGACGAGCTATTAGAAGAGTCCTGCGAGACAGCGCTTGGTCATTTAGATCAAATGGGGAATATACACCAAGCATGTGCTCGAGCCATTGGAAAAGGACTTGATGGGTATTCTGACCTGCATATCGGCATATTAAAGTTATTTGGCAACAAAAGAAAAGTCCGTGTAGTTACAACCAACTTCGACCGCAGGTTTGAAGGTGCTGCCAAGTCCCTAGACATTTCACCTCAAACGTACATTGGCCCCGCATTGCCTCTGGGCGATGATTTTGAAGGGATCGTTTATCTACACGGAAACGTATTGCGTCCAGAACAGACCGTCTTAACAGATGTTGATTTTGGAAAAGCATATATCACCAACGCGTGGGCATCGCGCTTTCTGCTTGATATGTTCATGCGGTATACCGTGCTATTTGTTGGCTATAGCTGCAGCGATATGATGGTCAAATATCTTACTCGATCTATTTCGGCAGATATGAATGGACGCATTTTCGCACTTGAGCGCGGCGCAAGTAGAGATGATGAGTGGAATTCGCTAGGCGTCATCCCAGTCCACTTTAATGACTTTAACGAGTTGGCGCCCCTGTTTATGGGATGGGGAAAACTAAGTAATGAGTCTCTAAGCGTACGTCGTTCCGCTGTTGCATCGTATGCGGAAATAACATCCCAGCTGTCTTATATGGAACATGAGAACCTTGCCTCTTTCTTTACCAATCCCGAAGACGGTGATGAAGAAAGAAATGCTCTTGCTACTGCTTTTTGCACAAATACAAATAGCATTAAGTCGCTGAAGAACCTCGTTGATTGCGGACTCGATTCATTCTTAATAAAAGACGAGCTGGATGCTTGGGAACGGACCTTTCT
>CALGZY010000271.1 GCA_937934355.1 uncultured Collinsella sp.
GCCCTGCCCGTTGCCGAGGAATCCGGCGAGCCCTTTGCATCCACCAACGGCTGCATGCACGCTTGCGGTCACGATATGCACGCGACGGCGCTGCTTGGTGCGGCTCGCCTGCTCAAGGCCCGCGAGGCCGAGCTCGTCGACGCCAATGCCACCGTCAAACTGCTGTTCCAGCCGGGCGAGGAGACCTTTGAAGGGGCACGCGCTGCCATCGCCGATGGCCTGCTGCAGAACCCGCGTCCTCAGGCGGCCTTTGCCATGCATGTCAACAGCCAGTCGCCGCTTGGCCTGGTGCTCTACGGCAGTCCGGCGCTTTCGGGCGTGTACGGTTTCCGCATCACGCTCTAGGGCAAGGGCGGCCATGGCTCGAGCCCCGAGATCTGCATCGACCCCATCGCGGCCGGCGTCCATGTGCACCTGGCGCTCCAGGAGCTTATCGCCCGCGAGGTGCCGGCGGCCAAGGAAGTCGCACTTACCGTTGGTAAGTTTGCTGGCGGCTTGGCGGCCAACGTCATCCCCGACACCTGCGTGCTCGAGGGAACGCTGCGCGGCTTCGATGTTGAGCTCATGGAGCACCTCAAGACCCGCATCGCGGAGGTCGTTAACGGCGTTGCCACAACATATCGTACGCCGGCGACCATCGAGACGCTTTCGGATGTTCCGCCGCTTGTACTCGACAGCGATATGACTCAGGCGTCGCTTGGCTACGTGGGCGCAGTGCTGCCCAAGTCGGCTTTCTTGCCGCTTTTCCATGCCATGGCGAGCGAGGACTTCGCGCTTATCTCGAGCGAGATTCCGAGTGCATATTTTACCGTGGGCGCGGCCGTAACCGACACGGACGAGCATTTTGCCCAGCACCATCCCAAGGCACGTTTTAACGATGCCGAGCTGCCGCTCGGTGCCGCGGCTTATACCGCCGTCGCTTTGGGCTATATCGCCGACCACCGGTAGCACCCAACCTTGCCTTTCAAGCTTGCGGGCATGGCCATAAGGCCTATGCCCTTGTCTTTCAAGGCAATCTTGGGCACTACCGGCGCCCGGCGCAGGCTATTCGTTTTTTAAAAGGAGCGGTATGTCCCAGCAACGTAAATTCTTCCCCGGCTGGCTCGTGGTGACCTCCGGCTTTGTGATCATGGCCACGTGCTACACGATTTTCGTCAACTGCATGAGCCTGTTCCAGCCGCTGATCGTCAGCGACCTGGGCATTTCCCTTGCGCAGTACAACATCTCCAACGCTATCTCCACCGTGGTGAGCGTCGTGGGTTCGCTCGTTATCGGCCATGTTGCCGATAAGGTGAGTGGCCGCGTATTGGGCTCGCTCACCGTTATCGCCACCTCGGCGGTGCTCGCGGGCATGAGCTTTGTGGGTGAGCTTTGGCAGGTCTACGTGCTCTTTGCCGTTTCGGGCTGCTTCGCTGTGGCCTCGACCCGCCTGCTCATCAGCCTGGTGACCGCCAACTGGTTTACCGCCAAGCGAGGCCTTGCCATCTCCATCGCACTTTCGGGCTCGGGCTTTGGCGGCGCTATTCTCTCGCCGATCGTGAGCTCGCTTATCGTGAGCGTGGGCTGGCGCTCTGCGTTCCTGGTACTCGCTGCCGTCTGCATTGTGGCGGCACTGCCCATCACGGCCTATTCCTTCCGCACCAAGCCTTCCGATATCGGCCTTAAGCCGCTCGGCGAGAACCCGGGCGATCCGTCCGTCTCGACGGCTGGCGACAAGGACGAGCGCACGGCGCCCGAGGTTAGCGTCGGCTGGTCTCGTATCAAGAAGAGCCCGGCGTTTTGGCTGCTTGTCGTCGCCTTCCTCTTTATGGGTCTCGTTAACGGCGCCATCTTGCCCAACCAGGTCACCAACATGACGAGCGTTACCGTCAACGGCGCCAAGATCGTCACGGGCGGTCACGATCCCATGTGGGCCGGTACGGTGCTTTCGGCCTATATGGTCACCGTCGTTGTCGCCAAAATTTCGCTCGGTGCGATCTATGACCGCTTTGGCCTGCGCTTTGGCAACGTGCTGGGATCCGTTGCGTGCGTTATCGCTTGCGTTGCTCTGTGCTTCCCCGCGACCGATCTTGGTCCCATCGTGGCTGCCGTGAGCTTTGGTGTCGGAACGTGCATGGGCACCATCACGCCTACCATTGCCGCGTCCAAGCAATTTGGCATGGCCGACCTGGGTAAGGTCACGGGCACCATTACCTCGCTCGAGATGGTCGGCGGCACCGTGGGTGCCATCGTCTCGGGCGTGCTGTTCGATGCCACGGGCTCCTTTGCGAGCACTTGGATTGTGTGCCTGGCGTGCTCCGTGGTCATGCTCGTGTTCCTGCTGGCATCCGAGCCCATCGCCGCCAAGCTGCGCGCGAGCGTGGCGGGGGAGTAGACGTCCGTCGCTCTTTTCTGTTCGCCCCGTTCTATCCGTGGCCGCCTTGGAAGCCGAATGGATGCTCGTACCATCATTCGGTTTCCAAGGCGGCCACGGGCCTACGAAATGATCCGTTTTCCTCCGTCCCCAAGGGGTCGCGTGATCCGAAGGGGACGGAGGAAAACGGATCGCAAACAGCGGCGGCGCATCTGGCCGAACGAGTCCCCATACCCTCGTTCGGTCAGACGCGCCGCCGCTGTTTGTATTTGTGCCGTATAATGACCACTACCTATGACGCGATACAAAAGAAAGGTGTTTGCCCATGCAGGCACAGAAGGCGGAGGGAACCCGCGACCTTATCGGCGCCGAGATGCGCGCCTGGCAGAAGATGCAGCAGATCGCTGCCGGCGTGTTCGAGCCGTTTGGCTTTAAGCCCATCGAGACGCCCGCTATCGAGCAGGTGGACGTGTTTGTCCACGGTATCGGCCAGTCGACCGACGTCGTGCGCAAGGAAATGTTCCGCGTGTTCAGTGGTGCCAACCTGGAGCGCGTCTTTACCGAGGGCACCGACACCAAACTCAAGTCCAAGCAGCGCCTGGCACTTCGCCCCGAGGGCACGGCCGGCGTGGTGCGCGCCGTCGTCGAGAACAACCTGGTGCCCCAGGGCTCCACGCCGTTTAAGGCGTACTACGCCGAGGCCATGTTCCGCGGCGAGCGTCCCCAGAAGGGCCGCCTGCGCCAGTTCCACCAGGTGGGCATCGAGTGGCTCGGCGCTCCCGATCCGGCGGCAGACGCCGAGTGCATCATCATGCTCATGGAGTTCTACAAGCGCCTGGGCTTCGACCTTTCCAAGCTTCGTCTGCTCATCAACTCGATGGGTGACGCCCAGTGCCGTCCGGCTTACCGCGAGCAGGTCAAGCAGTTCATCCTCGATCACGCAGACGAGATGTGCGATGAGTGCCGCGAGCGCGCCGAGCTCAACCCGCTGCGTGCCTTCGACTGCAAGAACGACCATTGCCGCGAGATCATGGCCGACGCCCCGCTGATGGGCGACAACCTGTGCGACGAGTGCCGCGAGCACTACGAGCAGGTCAAGCGCTATCTGGATGCCGCCGGTATCGAGTATGTCGAGGATCCCACCTTGGTGCGCGGCCTGGACTACTACACCCGTACTGTCTTTGAGGTCGAGGCTCCCGGCGCCGGTGTCGGCTCCATCGGTGGTGGCGGTCGCTACGATGGCCTCGTCGAGCTCGAGGGCGGCAAGCCCACGGCAGGCGTCGGCTTCGCCGTCGGTTTTGAGCGCGCCCTGCTGGCCCTGCAGGCCTTTGGCAGCGA
>CALGZY010000272.1 GCA_937934355.1 uncultured Collinsella sp.
GCCGAATGCTCGCCATCGAATTTTATCGATGGCCTATTTCAGACTGTAATGGGTGCGATTCCTCGATCGCTCACTTAATCTAATGGGAAAGATAGTGAGGCCGGAGCTTTAGCTCCGGCCTCCCCATATAAGGGCTCGGCTTTGCCGAGCCACCAAATTTGCATCAGCCCCCAGAACATGTTTGAGAACTGTGCCTGAAGTATGTATTTGCAGGCCCCGAATCGGTGTTGCCTCCCGGCGCATTCCGCAGGGGGAGCGATATTTTGCAGCACGAAGTGCGCAGCAAAATATCGCTCATGCCCGAGGACGCGGCGGGAGGCAACACCGATTCGGGGCCGGACACACGGATTTACCTGTGCATTTACAAATTCGTAAACTTTTTTGAAAAAAGTGCTTGCACAGATCTCGAATCATAGGTTATTATCTTCCTCGTTGAACGCGCGGGTCTAACAAAACGAACTGCGAATCAACAACATAGCATGTCGGAGTGGCGGAATTGGCAGACGCGCTAGCTTGAGGTGCTAGTGACCGCTTTTTGGTCATGCGGGTTCAAGTCCCGCCTCCGACACCATCGCATTTGAGAAGCCTCTTCGGAGGCTTTTTTGTTACCGATAGACGGTGGGGTCCACGATGGAAACGCTTGAACGCAACGAGTGGGCAGACGTTGCCCAACTAGTCGAGATCACGAGCGATGCTGTCATCATCTGTGAGCTCGACGGAACCATTCTGCATGTGAATAATCGCTTACTTGGTTTGATGTGCGAGGAACGCGCCGACGTCATCGGTGGAGATGTTAAAGACGTCCTGTACTCGTCCGCTTTTGAACGTGCGACGGAACATCGTCTGCCATTTGAAACTGATGGCTCCGAGAACGAACTGATGCTCAAGCTGAGTGACGGCTCCTTTATCCCCGTCTTGGTTCGTGCGGGCTCCGTAACGCCTCCACGCATCTTTGGGCGCCGCGCGCCACGTGTCCTGGTGGCGCTCCATAGCATCGAAGAACAGTATTCGCACGACCGTCAGCTCAAGCGTGCGCTTTCGGAGCTTAGAGTGGCGAACAAGCGCCTCTCTGGCACGCTCTCGGTCATTATGAGCACTGTGGGCTCCGATGAGTTACCCAGCCTACTTGATGCTGTTTTGAACCAGCTTGTCGGAACGCTCGATGCTTCGGGTGCCGCTATCTATTTTTCTGAGAGCGGCGGTTTTAAACTTCGCGGTGTTTCCAAGGAGCTGTACGACAGCTACCTGCCTGAGTTTTTGCCGTATGGCGCTGGCATTCCGACGTATGTTCTTCGTGAGTCGCGTGCCTGTCGCTTGTCGATTCAACAGGACCTTGAGGGTGATAAGGCCGCCTCCGGTATGTTTATGGACTTGGACAATCGTTCTAAGCACCTGTTGCGCATGCAGGATATGCCTCCGTACCGCAGCGAGATCTGTCTTCCCGTTTTTTACGGTACGCAGATTCTTGGCGTGCTGGAAGTTGGTTGGAAACGCCCTCAGGCACCGCTCGCCTATGACGTTAATGTGCTCGAGGTCATTTGCGATTACCTGTCTATCCAGCTGGTCGGCATGGCATCGAGCCTTCGCTCCCGTCGCACGGCCGAGCTTGGCCGCTCGCTCAATGTCTTGCGTGATGAGTTGTTTACCTTTCTAGACGATTCCGCCGCGGCTACCCAGGCGGTATCGTCCGAGATCTGCAATATGCTTAACTGCCATTTTTGCCCTGTTGAGTATGACGCCAGTCTGGATTCCTACGTCATAGATTTTGAAGGCGGCAGTCGCGTTGCTTTGCCGGACGATCCCGAGAAGCTTTTCTTTTCCACGACGGCGCCAGCGGCACGTCTGGGGGCTGGCCCTGATGGCTTTGAGGCATCTGTTTTGGGCGGCACGAGTGCCGAGGACCTTAAACACGTCCGTATAACTCGCGTTGACGAATCGATGCCTATGGGAGGTTGGCTTAGGGCGCATGGTCTGCCTTGTCAAGGTCTCTACGTCGACTCCGGCATCGAGGCGGGGCGCCCGCGCTCTGAGGGTGATGGCAAACACAGTAACGACGCGATTGTTCCTGCTTCTGTTGCGAAGAGCCCCACGACGCGCGCGCTGCTGCTTCGTGATGGTAGCCAAGAGCCGATTGATGACCTTGAATATGACTACTTGGTGCACTTAGCGCATGACTTTGAGCTGATCTACGAAGGCGAATCTCAAAAGCGCGAGGAGCGCCATATCGCTCAGACCCTTCAGATCGGCATGAGAAATTCCCTGGGGGATGTTCCGGGTATCGCAACCGATTCGGTGTATCTGTCGGCCACGAACTCGGCGTTGGTCGGCGGCGATTTCTATACGCTCATCCGTCTTCCCGACGACTGCGCCGTCATGATTCTGGGCGATGTGTCTGGCAAAGGCATTGAGGCTGCATCGATGTCCGCGCTCGTCAAGACGGCCCTGACGGCATATGCCTGGGAGGGCGCTGGACCGGCCCGCATGGCACGCTCCCTTAACAGCATGCTCATGGGCTTCTCGAGGGTCGAGACGTTCGTGACGGCCTTTATCGCCAAGATTGACCTTAAAGCCGGACGCGCAACGTATTGTTCGGCGGGCCATCCTCCGACCATGGTCATTAGGCCAGAGTCGATGCCGCTGGGTGGCGGCGAGGCCCGTGGGGGAGAGGTCGAGCTACTTGGATGCCAATCGGGCGTAATCGGTGCCTTTGAGAGCATGGTGTACGAGACAGGCGTGTTTACGTTCGCTCCTGGTGACATGCTCTTCATGTATACGGATGGAACGATTGAGGCCCGCGACCGCACCGGAGCGTTCTTTGGCGAGCAGCGTTTGCGCGATCTTCTGCTTTCTGTTTCGGGGGAGGGCGTATCGGGAATCTGCGGCAAGGTCTTGGGCGAGCTTGACCGATTTACCGAATCGGCGCTGGACGATGACATTGCATTGGTGTCCCTTGAGTTTTTACGGGGTCGTTCATAGACGACGCTGGGCGGGCTGAATCCGTACGGTTGGGGAAACGAATGCATCGAGTGGGCTTTTTTGGGGAACCATGGTCGTATGAATGAGTGGAATGACATAGCGGTTTTGACGCCACCAGGCGATATCGACATCGCCACGGTGCCTGCGCTGCGTCGGCGGTTGGATGCTCTGATTGGCCGCGGCGTGCGTCGCGTCGTCATCAACTGTCAGGCTGTTAGCTTTATCGATTCGACGGGCTTGGCATTCCTGCTTACGCGCGCTCGTGAGCTCATGAGGCGAGAAGGCCTGCTTTCGCTCGTCAATGCATCAGGTGAAGTTGTTCGCTTTTTGGAGATTGCTCGTCTTGTCGATATCCTTCATGTCGCGGGGCCGGCACGGGAGTCTATTCCCGCCATTCCGGTGGGGGAGCTGCCTCGCTGGAGTAAGAGCGTCGAGGTCCGTCAGGGTATCGAGAATCTTCCATACTACCGACATCGCATCGCCGAACTCCTTGAATCGCTTCCGTTGCGCCGTGACGAGCGCTACGATGTCGCATTGGCGTCGGGGGAGGCGCTGGGTAATGCCTATGACCATGCGGGCGGTATCGGGTGCGTCCTGACGGTTCAGGCCTATGGCGATCGCGTTGTGGTTGAGGTGCTTGATCGAGGTGCCGGCTATTCTATCGATGAAACGAACGAGCCGGTCACATCCGAGGAGCGCGGACGTGGTATCAAGCTCATGCGTATGCTCGTCGATAGCGTGGAGGTTGCTCGTCGTACAGATGGCGCCGGCACGCGCGTGCAGATGGTGAAGCTGTTTAGCGGAGCGCTGGAATCGTGTGCCTAGCCAATCGCTTTAGCGCGTTTAGCTACTAAGAACATGCGGCAGACAAGTTTTTTGAAAAAAGTACTTGCGTCTTTTGGACAACTCGCGTAAATTAATAACCCGCAAGCGGACATGGCTCAGTTGGTAGAGCACAACCTTGCCAAGGTTGGGGTCGCGGGTTCGAGCCCCGTTGTCCGCTCCAAACGCAACAGCCCGGCTACCACGGTAGCCGGGCTTTTTTGTATCCATCGCATGGGCTCGAACCCGAGAGGGGGCGATCGTTTTGGGGCGTGGCTGTGGCGTTGTTTGTCGCGAATGTCCGCTTTGGGCGTATCATCGTGGGCATCTCGCATAACCTCGTTGCAAGGGAGATACGCCCCATGGCTACAGAAAAGTCTTCTTCGCGCTCATGGATGTCCGATGCCGCGATCTATCAGATCTACCCGCGCTCGTTTAAGGATTCGACTGGTTCGGGTCTGGGCGATATCGCGGGCATTACCCAGCAGATGGACTATCTTGAGCGACTGGGTATCGAGGCCATCTGGCTGAGCCCGTTTTATCCATCGCCTCTTGTCGATGGCGGCTATGATGTGGCGGACTACTGCGATGTCGACCCGCGTCTCGGCTCGCTTGACGACTTCGATGACATGATCGCTGCGGCTCACGCGCGCGGCATCAAGGTCATCGTCGACATCGTGCCCAACCATTCATCCAACCAGCACCCCTGGTTCAAAGCCGCTCTTGCCGCCGGCCCCGGATCGCCCGAGCGCGCCCGTTATATCTTCCGCGATGGTCGCGGCGAGCATGGCGAGCTGCCTCCCACCAATTGGAATGCCAACTTTGGCGGCCCCGCATGGACGCGTGTTGCGGACGGTCAGTGGTATCTGCACATGTTTACGCCCGAGCAACCGGACTTTGACTGGTCATGCCCCGAGGTTCATGCGCTCTTTTGCGACGTCCTAGCGTTTTGGAGCGATCGAGGCGTCGACGGCTTTCGCATTGATGTGGCGCAGGGTCTCGCCAAGGATCTCGACCGCGATGACCTCGACCGGTGGCATCTCGCCGAGGGCGATGACATGGTTGACGACGGCACCCATCCGCTGTGGGACCGCAATGAGGTCCACGAGATCTATCGCGAGTGGCGCCGCGTGTTCGACCGCTATAATCCGCCGCGCAGTGCCGTTGCCGAGGCGTGGGTGCTGCCCGAGCGCCAGTATCTCTATGCGCGTCCCAGCGAGCTTGGCCAGACATTCAACTTTGAGTTTGCCAAGGCCACTTGGACCTATGATGACATGCACACTGCAATCGAGAAGGGCTTGAAGGCAGCCGTCGAATCCGATTCCGCCTCGACCTGGGTACTCTCCAACCACGACGTGCCGCGCGTGGCGACACGCTATGCCCTGCCGCAAATCAAGGCGACGCGCTACCACCAGATTGCGCTCGACTGGCTCTTGCGCGACGGGTCGTCTTATGACGAGGACCGTGAACTCGGCGAGCGCCGCGCGCGGGCGGCCCTTTTGCTTGAACTGGCGCTCCCGGGCTCGGCATACGTGTATCAGGGTGAGGAGCTCGGCCTTTTTGAGGTGGCTGACATCCCGTGGGCTGCACTCGAAGATCCTACTGCGACCAATACGCGCGGACCGAAGCGTGAGAAGGGGCGCGACGGCTGTCGTGTGCCCCTGCCGTGGGTGGCGGCGGACGATCCCGCGCATGGCGGATCGTTTGGGTTTTCGCCGGCAGACGCCGATGCAGCGCCCCATCTGCCGCAGCCTGCATGGTTTTCCGATTACGCTGCCGATAGGGAAGAAGCGGACCCGACATCGATGCTTGCGCTCTATCGTGACGCCCTCTGGTTGCGGCGCAAGCTGCGCGGGTGCGCCAACGATCTTGCGTGGCTCGATCTTGACGGGCGCACCGGCCTTGCGGATGGTGCCGAGGGCGCTGAGGGCGGTGTCATCGCCTATCGCCGCGACAACGGCTGGGCGTGTGTGACGAACTTCGGCGCAGCGCCCGTGGAACTGCCGGAGGGCAGGGTCCTGCTCACCTCATCACCGCTTGCAGACGGCAGGCTCGCGCAGGACAGCTCTGCCTGGATCATGCTCGGTGAGATGTAGGGGTCTCTTGCGGCGAGATTGCGTTTGCCCGCGCCTTCCGTGGTGGCTGATGTCTTCGCGAGGTTCGCGAGGGCGTTGCAAAACTTTTTAAAAAAAGTTCTTGCATAGGATGCGGGCATCACGTAAGATTAATCCTCGTAAGCGGACATGGCTCAGTTGGTAGAGCACAACCTTGCCAAGGTTGGGGTCGCGGG
>CALGZY010000273.1 GCA_937934355.1 uncultured Collinsella sp.
GACAGCGCAACGTCGCGCTCGACCTTAACGATCGAGCGGTTGAGCGAAAGCTCGCGCAGGGCACGCGTCATGGTGTCGCGATCGAGCTGCAACTGCTCGCCCACTTCGGGCAACGTCGGTGCATCGAGGCCGGCTTCGTCCAGCAAGGCAACGATACGTTCGCAGGCCTCGCGCACCACACGCGCCGCGGCGGCAGCGGAGTGCGGGTCGAATACCTCGGCACCCTCGGCGGCACACACGCCACGCGAGCAGCCCTCGGCAATCAGAGCCGCGGCAACGCCATCATCAGCGGCAGGCCACGCTGCATGGGCAACGGCGCCGGGCGTAAAGCCCGTTTCCCTGGGGGCCGCCGCCTGCATGGCTGACAGGGTCGCCGCCAGTGCATCCATCGCAGAGTCGAGCACCACGGCGTCCGCCAAGAGGTCCGCATCACCCACGGCAAGCTTGCAAACGGAACCCTGCGCCACCAACCCGCGCAGTGCGGCATCGATCTCGCCAACACCAAGATCCAAAGCCTCGGCAACATTAACCGCCGTAACCGGCAGCGTTTGCAGCGCCAGCCAAGCGCCCACACCACCCGCAATATCGCCGGACTCGAGCGCCGCATACAGCGCACGCTCTCCTTCGGCAAGCTCGCGCGAACGACGGCAACGCGAAAGCAGCACACGCCCGCCGCCAATGAGCATAACGGGCGAATACGACAGCACCACAGCATGGTCTCCGGCTCGCAGCGGCAGCGGCTCCTCCAAGCGCACCTGCACGGTACGGGTCTCGCCCACCGCCATGGGGGCCTCGCCCTCCATAAGCATGATGCGGCCGACAACCTCGGCCGCACCCGCCATCACATGCACGCGCGCGCCCGACTCGAGCACACGCGGTTTAGCGCCCTCGCGGCCCAGGTAGGTAAACGTCATCATAAAGCGCAGCGTCTGGCCAAAACGGCCCTCCACGCCGAGCATCTCGCCGCGATCGAGCGCGGCGACAGCATCGCCCACCAAGTTGAGCGCCACACGCTGACCGGGCAACGCCTGCTGCGTGTCGCCATGCACCTGGATCCCGCGTACGTGGCAGACCGTGCGCGACGGCAGCGCGACGAGCTCATCGCCCACCGCAACCGGCGCATCGTGCAGCGTTCCCGTCACGACGGTGCCGACGCCCTT
>CALGZY010000274.1 GCA_937934355.1 uncultured Collinsella sp.
GGGAGCGCATGAAAGAGTCCGGCTACCTGTATAAGGGCAGCTACGACGGCTGGTATTGTGTGCCCGACGAGACCTACTTCACCGATACGCAGGTCCAGAAGGGCGACGAGGAGTACGGCAGCGTCGGCCAGCACCTGTGCCCCGACTGCCACCGTCCGCTTGAGCGCGTGCAGGAGGAGTCCTACTTCTTTAAGCTTTCCGCCTTCCAGGACAAGCTGCTCAAGCTTTACGACGAGCACCCCGACTTTGTCGAGCCTGCGTTCCGCATGAACGAGGTACGTAGCTTTGTCGAGGGCGGCCTTAATGACCTTTCCGTGAGCCGTACGAGCTTTGACTGGGGCATTCAGGTCCCGTTTGACGAGGGTCACGTGACCTACGTGTGGTTCGATGCGCTGCTCAACTATATGACGGCCGTCGGCTACGGTGTCGACACCGACGAGGCGCGTGCCGAGCTGGCCTATCGCTGGCCCGCGCAGTTCCACATCGTGGGTAAGGACATCATCCGCTTCCACTGCGTCATTTGGCCCGCCATGCTCATGGCCATCGGCGAGGCCCTGCCCGAGCACGTCTTTGCCCACGGCTTCCTGACCGTGCGCAATGCCGAGACCGGCAAGGCCGAGAAGATGTCCAAGAGCCGCGGCAACGCCATCGCTCCGCAGGACGTTATCGACATGCTGGGCGTCGAGGGCTATCGCTACTACTTCATGACCGACGTCGTCCCCGGCACCGACGGTGCCATCAGCTTCGACCGCATGGAGCAGGTCTACAACGCCGACCTGGCCAACAGCTGGGGCAACCTCATCTCGCGTTCGCTCAACATGAGCGGCAAGTATTTTGACGGTTGCGCGCCCGCCAAGCCCGCATCGTTCGATGCGTTCGACAACCCGCTGGCAAAGATCGCCAATGGTCTGGTCGAGCGCTACATGGCCAAGATGGACGTGCTCGATTACGGTGGAGCCAAGGACGAGGTCATGGAGCTCATCCACGCCGCCAACCACTACATCGAGGACTCCGAGCCTTGGGCACTTGCCAAGGACGAGGCCAAGGCTGACGAGCTGGCGTTTGTGATCTACAACCTGCTCGAGGCCATCCGCATTGCCGCTCACCTGCTGATGCCGCTCATGCCCCAGACTTCTGCCGAGGCTCTGCGCCGCCTGTCCTGCGAGGACGAGGCCGCGAGCGACGACCTCAAGGGCATTTGCGCTTGGGGCCTGCTTGCTGGTGGTCAGCCCGTCGAGAAGGGCGATCCGCTGTTCCCGCGTCTGGCGTAGAGACCGCGCGAGCGCCATATCGGCAATTTGCTGTTTAGCTGTAAGGGCATGGCCGCCACGGTCCATGCCCTTTTGTTTCAAGACGCCGCCATCATGCTAAGGAGGCAACCATGACAACTTCGCCTTTGGCAAACCCCACGGCCACCAGGGAGCTGCTAGAGGAGTTTGGCCTTGCGACTAAGCATCGCCTGGGCCAAAACTTCCTGATCGACAACCATGTGATCGAACGTATCTGTGAGCTCGCTGAGCTTGCGGGCGATGAGCGCGTGCTCGAGGTCGGCCCGGGTTGCGGCACACTGACGTTGGCCCTGCTGCAGGAGGCGGCGTGCGTTACGTCGATTGAGGCAGATCCCGAGCTTGAGCCGGTGCTTGACGCCCACGCCGCCGACTATGCCAACTTCCGCTTTATCATGGGCGATGCGCTCAAGGTGACGCCGGAGCAGATTGAGCAGGCCGCCGGTAGTGAACCCACGGTGTTTGTCGCGAATCTGCCCTATAACGTGGCGGCGACGATCATCCTTCAGTTCTTCCAGACGATGCCCGCGCTTAAGCGCGCTGTCGTCATGGTGCAAAAGGAGGTTGCAGATCGTATTGGCGCAACGCCGGGCAACAAGACCTATGGCGGCTACACGGCAAAGCTCGGTCTGTATGCGCAGGTGACGGGGCGCTTTGAGGTGCCGCCGCGCTGCTTTATGCCGGCACCGCATGTGGATTCTGCCGTGGTGCGCATCGACCGTGTTGACGGCGTGGTGCCCGAGGGGCTCGATCGCGAGTTTGTGGCCCGCGTGATTGACGCTGCATTTGCTCAGCGTCGCAAGACCATCCGCAATTCCATGAGCGCCAACGGTTTTGCTAAGGACGTGCTCGACGCCGCCTTTGAGGCCTGCGGTATCGCACCTACCACGCGCGCCGAGACGCTCGATGTTGCCGACTTTGTCCGCCTGGCTCAGGAGCTTTCCCATGACGCCTAATGTCGAACGCGTGACGTTTACCAAGAAAAAGAAGACGGTTGCTTGTCCCGTGCCCTTGGCGCCGCTTGCCGATACGCACGCGCACCTGCTTTCGTTTTGGGGCAAAGAAGTGCCCGAGACGCTCGTGCGCGCCAAAGCTG
>CALGZY010000275.1 GCA_937934355.1 uncultured Collinsella sp.
AGCGACGGGGTCACCCAGGGCTCGGGAATAAACCAGCCAGAGAGATTAACGCCGAGAATCCTCTCCATCACGGCCCCCTTCGAATCGCGCAGGCTTGGCCCGCATCGTATTGCATAGGATAAGTATCGTTTTGAGTATACCCGCGCGTGCGGACAGACGACCGAACGGTCTGTAAAGTGGCGCAAAAGCGGGAGGAATGTCTGAGCGGGCCCGAGATGGCGCGCCGAGATGTGCACGCACGTCGGAAGTAAGCGCCGGAAAGCGCGTCCCGTTTTTCGCAAAAGACTGGGATGCATTTTCCGCGGGTCCACATAAAAGAAAAGGACCCCTTTGCAGAGGTCCTAGTCAATTCAAGGTGGCGGGGAAGGGAATCGAACCCCTGACACGAGGATTTTCAGTCCTCTGCTCTACCAACTGAGCTACCCAGCCATTTGAGGTGTGCCTTGTTTCAAGGCTTGATTAGTATAACCAAGGACGCGTTCCGGTCAACCGAGAATTTTAAAAAAGTTTTTGAGCACAGCCTCGGTTCTATAAATCGGCACGTCAGAGGCATCAGCCGGCAGCAAGAAGTTTTTCGCTCAGAGCCGCACGGGCAAACTCACTTGGCGTCATCCCCTCGGCAGCCGCCCGTCGACGAATGGCCTCCTTCATTCCCAGAGGAATCTTGACCGACAGCGTTGCCGTCCCCTCACCTGAGAGCGGGGGCCGTCCATGCACGATCCCACCAACGGTGTGTTCGCCATCCGGAAACTCTCCGCGCTCGTACGACTCGCACCACGCGTCAATCATTTCATCCGTTACAACCTGACCATTAGCGGCCGTATACGTCTTGCCCATCATCGACCCCTCTGCCGAGCTCGCTCGATCTCTTGCCAGAATTTCTTCTGAACCGGAGACAGAGCATGAATAATGAGCCATCCACGAATTAGTTCGACCGCAACAAGTTCCACACTTCGACCATCTGGAAGCCATCCAATGGCAAGCCATCTCGGCGGCTCGTCCTCCGACTCGCGGCGAATGCACTCAGTAACCGCGAACCAGGCACCTAGCACCTGCTTTTCCGTCAAGTGTTTTTTGGCGTTCGGATGGATCTCAACATCCATGCATCTTCTCCTCCATCTTACCCAATTTCGTATGACGAAAGTCCGCAGTCGCCAATTCTTAAGCCGGCACGCGTTGGAGAGCAGGGGTCGAAACAATGATTGAAGGACGCTCTAGTGCGGCCCAGGCGCATGGGTGGGAGCACATGCGCCAAGGACGAACGTTTTCGTATCGCGCGAGGATATTGCCGTCGCGATCGATGAAGGCGATGTCGATGGGATAGGCCATAAAACACGTATGGACCGAAGAGCAGCGTGGAAACGCCATGACGAGCGGCAGGCCGTTGGCGGCAACCGGACGCCGTCCCAGCATGCCGCGCAGGCGCACGACAAACGACTCCGCCACCGCAAACTCGGCCGGCGTCCAACCCAGCCTATTGAGTGCCCGCGCGTAGGCGATGTAGGACGAGACCGCGGTCACATGACCACCCCCGGACGCCATGGATCGACCGTCACCGCACGCTCGTGCGACAACGTTGTCGGCGCCCCCAGCGAAACGCCAGCGATGCTGAGAGAAGTCGGCCACGGCTCATAGTGCATGGTGCAGGTGTAGGTCCTAAACGTACCGGATAGGGAGAGCAGGCCACCATCCGATGCCTCCGCGCCTTGCTCGCTCGACACTTCGATCCGCAAGTCATAGCCTTCCATGGCATTCAGAATTTGAGTCTGAACCGTCGCCGAGGCATCGGCAGAGCTTTCGTCGCCCTCCCCCTCCGACGCCACGGCGTGCGCCAACACGATGTCGGGTACCACGCGGTCGAAGCGCGCGACAGCGCCGGCAAAGATCATGACGTTGTACACGATGAGTGCCAGCACCAGCAAAACGGGCGTAACCACCGCCATCTCCACCGTCGCCTGGGCGCGCTCCTCGCGCAGACGCATGCGGATACTCATTACGACCCACCGCCCAGAGCGCCAACCAGCGTGGCGACATCGACGGTGAGTGGGATGGAGCCGCCGCCGGGCAGAGGAATCTCCGCAAGCGTGAACACCGTACCGCTAATGGTGCGTTCGACTTGATATTCCAACGCCTCGCAAAGCGCCTTGGGATCGGTCACGCCCAACGGAATACTTCGCAGTTTGTCTTGCGCTTGAGAGAGACCGGCAATGTCAGACCCCGGACTCTTAATGACGTTGGCGGAATCGGTCAGCACCGGCTTTCGCAGGCGCAAGTCGCACGGCTCCAGACCCAACGCCGCCACGGACGCCGAAACGGTATCGCCGAGCCACGATGCGATGGAGCCCAACGCGCCGCTGCCCCCTCCTAGGCCTTTAATCATCTCGTCCATAAGTTCGTCGGCCGAACCTTGGATATCACCGTATCCTACGAGCAGCCGTCCCCAAACATCCATGACGCCGTCGAGCACGCCGGCAACGCCGCCCGAGCGTTCCTTCAATGTCGAGAAAAATCGCGAAAGCACGTTGTTTTGCGCTGTCGCGTCATCGGGTGCCAACACCGCGGCAGAGATAGCACCGCGATCGCCAAGCCTGACTGCCGTGTTAAACGAAGAGTTGAGCTCGTCGGGGCTCGAGATGGCACCCGAAACCGCAAAGGCGACCACGCCGTTGCGACCGGGCGGAGCGATACGCGGACGCTCGCCCGAAAGCTCCTTGATGGCCTGGTCAAACGCATTGCCCGCACGGTCGACCTCACCCTCGGTCTGACGCTCAAGTTCGAGTTCTTTGTTGCGGCAGTCGACGTAGTCTTCCAG
>CALGZY010000276.1 GCA_937934355.1 uncultured Collinsella sp.
GAGGCGAGAACTTTGTCCATGGCGGTATCTCATTGCAAGAGATGTGTGTGCCGGTTTTGACCTTTAGCAATAAGCGTGCCGGAACGCGTGGCTTTGTCGCATCGAGCCCCGTCGGCTTGTCCCTTGTTACGCAACTTGAATCCATCTCGAATACGTCTTTCTTCCTGGAGTTTCTGCAAGATGAGGCGGTAGGCGGAAAGATTCTTCCTGCGAACTATGAAGTGTTTGTTGCCGATTGCGATGGTAGGCCCGTAACCGATATTGCAAGAATCGTTGCCGATTTGACTGAAGTCGATGCGAGAGCGCGCCGCTTTAAGGTAATGCTGACGGTGCGTCCAACCGTTGAACTTGATGAACGCGCGGAGTATGCGCTTTGCCTGAAAAACGCGGATAGCAGCGAGGAGCGTGTTCTTCAGACGTTGCACTTCCATGTTTATCTGGGCGGTGAATGGTAAGTGGGGGCTGAATAGGGAGGTTTCACCATGAAGATCGAAGTTGACGTAGACCAGCTGCGCGAGAGTCTGCTCGACCGCGCGGGGAGTGCAGCTGGCGTGGGCTTTCCCGCTGCCATGCTCGACGTAGTGGATATCGAGGACGAGTCGCCCCAAGAGCTCCTAGCCCGAGCCGAACGCGAAGGCCTTAACCTCCGAGACTTTGCCGTCGACGATGACTGGGGTGACTAATTTGAGACGGGGCGTCTGCACCCGCAACTGCGCGAAAGTGCACGATAGGCCGTTGCAATGGAGTCTAATGAGCTCGTGACCGTCTTATTTTGACTGCACGCTGGCTAAGTGAGTAGACTTTTTTGGAAATGCCGAGCACCCAACATATTTGCCTCAATAAAACCGCAGGTCACAGACTTGTGCTTTGTCGGTGTGGTCCGGGATTCGGTAAAAGTCTACTCACTTAGTTTTGCGTGTCCGCAACGAGACTCCAGCCGGGGTGATTCCACCGCAAATTAGCTTCTCCCATCGCCGCAATTAGGCGCCGTACGGATTCCGGTCCCTCTCTATGCGTTGGCGGATATGGGCGTACTCGATAATCAACAGTACCAGCAGTAGGGCCATGATGGCTAGGTAGCTCACGACGGCGCCCATCAGGCCGAGCAGATTGATCAGAATCACCGGGAGCACCACGCTCACGGCAAAGCAGATCAGGTAGATCTTGGTGACGTCGCCGGCATGGCGCAGCACCGTGATGATGGCGTAGATAAAGTCGATGGCCGCGGTGACGCCGCCGGCGACGACCATCAGCAGCGCCAATGTGCGGTAGCGCTCAAAGTTGAGGCCGTACATATAGCTCATGAGGGGAATACCGGGACCTGCCATAAATGCGGCGCACACGCCGGTGATGACCACGATCAGCGCCATAACGGCAACAATAATCAGGTCAAAGCGACGACGCTTGCGAGGATTAGCCCAAATGCTCGACAAGCGCAGGAGCTGCGGTTTATAGACAAATCCAATGCTCAACAGAATAGCCTGAGCTGGAAAAAACAGGGCATTAAAGTACAACTGGTATTTGTAGGCCAGCGTGCCTTCCATCACAAACTTGGGCATGCTCTCAATTAGGTTGAACAGGAACAGTGCACCAAAGAGCGGGGCGCACTGGACAAACAGGTGGCCGACCTCGCGCAGGCTCACGCGGCGCGATTTTTCGGTCTCGAGCAGGGCAAGCGGCGCGGTGACCAGCACGAGCGAGGCGATCGCGGTGACACCCATGACCATGGCCGCGATGGGCATGCTGCGCGTGAGGAACAGCGCCACGCTAAAGACCGCGATGACGCCGACGGAGCGTAGCGTTTGGCTCATTCCAGCCAAGTAGAGTTTGTCGGCCTGCTGCAGGCGGCCTTCGTACACGTCGGCGACGCCATCGATGACCTTATACAGGTAGACGCCCAGGCCGATCGTCGCCATCTGCGCATCATAGCCGCGGGCGCTGCTGTACATGAGGCCGCAGCCTAGGGCGAGCGCTCCGCAAAGCCAGCGGTTGAGCTGGTAGGAGGCAAAGGACGTCTTTTCGTCGATGTCTGAGACCTGGAAATTGCGCACGCCGTAGTTGCACGCGATCATGATGAGCGTGCCGGTGACAAAGGCGATGGAGAATTTGCCTGCTTCTTCGGCGCCCACGAGCTGCGTAGACACGATGGTGAGCAACGGAAACGCCAGGCCCCACACGGCGGTGCCGAGGGTGTTCCAAAGATAGTCGCGGCTGGTGGCGTGCTCCTCGTATTCCGCTTCCTGCATGGAGAAGCCGCCGCCGTAGACGGCGCCGAGCAGACGGTTCCACCAAGCGTTGACCATGCGGCGGACGGGGCCGGGCTCCCGATCGCGTTCGCGCCGGCGACGTGTGGCTTGGCTGCTATCGGGTCCGCCGGCGTTGCGCTGGCTCAGCTCCTGGATGCGCGCGAGCTCTTCGGCCGTGTGGGAGGCGGGGAACAGGCCGTTCTCGATGCGGCCGCCCTGGGCCTTCGCGGCGCCGTCTTTCGATGCAGCGGGGTTGGAGATGCCGTTACGGCGGGCGATGGCGCGGCGAATGCTATCGAGGGGCGTGATGCTCAAAGCGGGGTCCTTTCTATTGCTGCGCTCTAGTATAGACACCGCGGTGTCCGCTCGTGTTTTTGAACAGGTTGTTCGATAATTTCGGCGGCGCCATTCGGTAGTCGGCACTTAGGGACGTTCCTTATGTGCCGGCACTTTGGGAACGTCCCTAAGTGCCGGCATCCGGGGGCGCTCCTTGAATGTTGCCTGTTCAAGAGTGTTCCCAATGACTAGGCGTTTAAAAACGTCCCCAATGACTAGGCCGCTTGCCTGCGATTTTTGACCGTTGGGCGGGCTTGCCGCCCTTGCCGCAAAAACGTTTTTGCATATCGGGTACAACGGGCTTTACGTGAGTAAAGTGCGCGCCGTGTCCACGTGCCGCGTTTTTAAAGGAGGCCCCATGCCTGGTGTTACCCCTGCAGAAGTTCTGTCCAATTTTGGTATTACGCTGGTCGAAGATCCCGCCGAGAATCAACCCCGTCTGCTGGTCGATCTGCCCGCCGCGGAGCTCGTCGAGCACGCTATCCGCCGCGAAGAAGGCCGCATGGCATCCAACGGCGCGCTGGTGATCGAGACGGGGGAGCGTACCGGCCGTTCCCCCAATGACCGCTTTATCGTTGACACCCCCGATGTTCACGACAAGATTGCCTGGGGCGCGGTCAACCGCCCGCTGTCCGTCGAGAGCTATGAGGCCATCAAGGCCGGCATCGTCGACTATCTCAACGAGCGCGACGTGTTCGTCACCCGCGGCATGGCAGGTGCCGACCGCAACCACACGCGTCGACTGCTCGTTGCCTGCGAGCGTGCCAGCCAGGCACTTTTTATTAAGCAGATGCTCGCCCGCCCGCTCGCTCGCGAAATCGCGCGCACCGGCGAGCCCGACTTCTGCGTGCTCGCAGCGCCCGGTTACCAGTGCGACCCCGCCATCAAGGGCCTCAACTCCAGCGCCGCGGTGGTCATCAACTTCCAGGAACGCGTGATTCTGGTCGCCGGCACCGGCTACTCCGGCGAGATTAAAAAGTCGATCTTTAGCGTCATGAACTATCTGCTGCCCGTCGAGGACGACGTGCTGCCCATGCACTGCTCGGCCAGCATGGATCCCGTCACGCACGAGACCGCCGTGTTCTTTGGCCTGTCCGGCACCGGCAAGACCACGCTTTCGGCCAATCCCACGCGCCTGCTGATCGGCGACGACGAGCACGGTTGGTCCGACATGGGTATCTTCAACATCGAGGGTGGCTGCTACGCAAAATGCGAGGGCCTGGACGCCTTCCACGAGCCCGAGATCTTCAACGCCGTCCGTTTTGGCGCCATTTGCGAAAACGTGGTGCTCGACGAGAACCGCAAGCCCAACTACGACGACATCTCGATCACGCACAACACGCGCGTGGCCTATCCCGTGGAGCACATTCCTAACGCGTGGACTAAGGGCATGGGCACCACTCCGAGTGTCGTGCTGTTCCTGACTTGCGACGCTTTTGGCGTGCTGCCACCCATCTCACGTCTGACGGCCGATGCCGCCATGTACCACTTTGTGACGGGCTTTACGGCTAAGATTCCCGGCACCGAGGTCGGCGTCACCGAGCCCACGCCCACGTTCTCCTCGCTGTTTGGCGAGCCGTTTATGCCGCTCGACCCCATGGTCTATGCCAAGATGCTCGGCGAGCGTATCGCCGACGGTCGTACGCGCGTGTACCTGGTCAACACCGGCTGGATTGGCGGCGGTTATGGTGTGGGCCATCGCATCGAGCTTGCCTACACGCGCGCCCTGGTGGCCCGCGCCCTCGACGGTACCATCGAGGACAGCGAGTTCTTGCACGACGACATCTTTAACGTCGACATTCCCACGACGTGCCACGGCGTGCCCGATGGCATCCTGGTGCCGCGCCAATACTGGCAGAGCACCGCGCGCTATGACGAGGCCGCGCACAACCTGGCGGTGATGTTCGAGGAGAACTTCGAGAAGAAGTACTCGCACCTGCCCGAGTCCGTCAAAGCCGCCGGCCCGCACGCCCAAGTACACGCCGACGCTCGTCATCGCGGCCGCGGGCTGCTGGGACTTCGCCACTAGCTTCGCCGTGAGTCCATATCCACCACAAAGGGGACAGGCGCCTTTATGGTGGTTTTGCTCGCGTGGATGACTCGGGTTACAATACGCTTGACATATCGTCCCCTTCTCCGGATGGGGACAGCGTAAGCGCTCTTGTGGCGGCACCGTAGGACTTTGAAGGTGGCCGCTGTGAGGGCGCTTTTTGTTTAGGCGCCCTCGCTCGGGCGTACGCTATGAAGGGAGAGCATATGAAGAGTTTCGTTGCCGAGGATTCGTTTTGGGAGCTGTTTCCGCAGGCGGCGGTCGGCGTCGTAGTCGTAAAGGGCATGAAGCCCGCGGCCCAGATTCCCCAGGAGGACGTGGATGCGATCGCCACGTTGCTCAATCGCGCCAATATCGATGCTGAGCGTCACCTGACAAGCGATACCATCAGCGAGAACGCGCCGGTTAAGGCATGGCGCGAGGCGTATCGCCTGTTCAAGACCAAGAAGGGCGCGCGTTGCTCAGTTGAGAACCTGCTCAAGCGCGTGCTCAAAGGCAAGCCGGTCGGCCACATCACACCGGCGGTGGATATCTACAACACGATTTCGTTGACTTATGCGCTGCCCGTTGGCGGCGAGGACCTGCATGCGATTGAGGGAGATCTTCGCTTGAAGGTGACCGATGGTGGCGATGCGTTCTTGGCGCTTGGCGAGGAGGCGGACGATCCGACGCTGCCCGGCGAGCTCGCCTACATCGACGATGCGGGCGCTGTGTGCCGCTGCTGGAACTGGCGCGACGGCGTTCGCACGGCGCTGTCCGATGATTCGGCCGATGCGTTCCTGGCGATTGAGTGCGTGGAGCCCGAGCGGATGGGGGATTGCCAGGCCGCGATCGATCGCTTAGCCGAGCTGCTCGAGCGCTATCTGGGAGCGACGGTTGTCGTTAAGACGCTTGTGACCCGCGACAATCCCTGCGTGGAGCTGTAGCGACGCCTGCGGATCATGTTCGCCGGTCAAAACCACCACAAAGGTGCCTGTCCCCTTTGTGGTGGTTTTTATGTTGATGGGTTAACAAATGGGGTATTTGGGTACGGGTGTCGCCTTATGCGACTAAGATGTTTACCCGTAAGCATTATGCAAGCGAAAGGCGGTCGTCTCCCATGCAGCAGAACGACGAGACACGTTTCGAGGACTTTGTCGGACTGATCAGCGGGCTCTACAAGGAGATTCAGCGCATTAAGACATCCGAGGGCGCAAGGCTGGGCCTCAAGGGCTCCGACGTTATGTGCCTGTACTATCTTGAGCGCAGCAAGGACGGCCTGACTGGCGCTGACCTGGCTCGCATGGCAGGCGTGACCCGCGCCGCCGTCTCGCGTACGCTCGCGCATCTGGAGGAGGGCGGCTACGTCGAGGTCGATGATTCGGGCGATGCCGCCGTTAAGTATCGTGCTCCGGTGCGCCTGACCGCTCTGGGCGGCGAGAGCATGAGCGAGGCGGACCGCATCATTCGCGAGGTGCTCGATACCACCGGTAAGGCTATGGGTGTGGAGCAGCGCGAGCAGATGTATGCGTCGCTGCGCACGATTCTCAACACCCTGCGCGAGCTGTAGGGCCGCCAAGGCTTTTGCTTCCAATTAACAACTGCATAGTCCTGTTTGAGCGCGTATACCGTGCCGGGGCCTTGCTGTCAAAATTCCCTGCGCGGGACCTGCGCAAGAAAGGATTCGCTATGTCCGTCCGCATTATTACCGATTCCGCAAGCGATATGTCGCCGGTCGAGCACCCAGCACTGGCCGTTTTGCCGCTGTCCGTCACCTTTGGCACCGATGTGTACATGGATGGCATCGACATCGATCACCAGCGCTTTTACGAGATGCTCGTGGAGCGCGATGAGCTGCCCAAGACCGGCCAGGTCAACCCGTACGCGTTTTCGCAGGCGATTGCCAAGGTTCGTGAAGCCGGCGATGAGGCTGTGATTATTACCGTGGGCGCTAAGCTATCAGGCACCAATCAGAGTGCCCGTACCGCACTTGCCGAGGCGCCGGGCGGCGACGTGTACGTGGTGGATAGCAATAACGTCACTCTGGGCGAGCGTGTCCTGGTCGAGTATGCCCTGCGCCTGGTGAACGAGGGCCGTAGTGCGGCCCAGATCGCGGCGGCCGTCGAGGCCGTGCGCGACCGTGTGGTGGTTATCGGCCTGCTCGAGACGCTGGAGTACCTGGTGCGCGGCGGTCGTCTGTCTGCTGCGGCCGGCGCCGTGGGCACGCTGCTCAACGTAAAGCCTGTGGTGGCTGTCGAGGACGGTCTGATCGTGCAGCTGGGCAAGGCGCGCGGTTCCAAGAACGGCCGCAACCTGCTGAACCAAAAGGTCGAAAAGGCGGGCGGCATCGACTTTTCCATGCCGCTGGCGCTCGGCTATACGGGTCTTTCGGATGCGGTGCTCAAGAAGTATATCGAGGACAGCGCGGCACTTTGGGCTGGCCACACCGAGGGCGAGTTGCCCGTTCACACCATCGGCGCCACCATCGGTACCCACGTAGGCCCTGGCGCCGTAGCCGTAGCCTTCTTCCAGCCCGCCAACTAACTGACCTGCCATAAACCACCACAAAGGTGCCTGTCCCCTTTGCGGTGGTTTATGCTGTTCAGGGTGGAAGGGAGCGAGCAATGGCGTCTGAGGGCTTTTTTGAACGGGTGTACGAGGTGGTCGAGCAGATCCCCGAGGGGATGGTCGCCACGTATGGTCAGGTGGCGCTGCTTGCCGGTCGACCACGAAGTGCGCGGTATGTGGGGTATGCCCTGCATAGCAATCCGCGCCCCGGCGAGATTCCCTGTCACCGCGTGGTGTTTGCCGACGGCCGTATCTGTGAGGGCTTTGCCTTTGGCGGCCCCGATGCTCAGCGTGAGCTCTTAATGGGGGAGGGTGTGACGTTTACCGATCCCATGCACGTCGACCTGGCCGTCTGTCGTTGGCCTGCCGGACTCTAACAGCTCTGCCGTGGCCAGAACCACCACAAAGGTGCCTGTCCCCTTTGTGGTGGTTCTCTGTTGCAGGTTTACCGGGGCTAACTTATGGAGAAGCTATGGCGGCGAATATTGATGCTGCAAAGTAAACCACGGTGAACTATGTTGTATTCAACAACGGAGCAGGCAATAGGCGATGAAAAAGCCTGCCCTGTTGAGTTTGATTCGCATTCCTCCCCTCTGTGCGATTCAACGGTGTACTTCGGGAACGGGCCCGCCGGCAACTGACTGCCGGCGGGCCCGTTCCTGTTTATCGGGGGAGTGCAATGGGCGGAGCCGAAGCAGTCCGGCTCCGAAAAAGGCGGACGTCGTAGCGCCCGCCCTAAAGCAATCGAAAGCTCAAGCCAGCAAATCGGTCTAGTACACCATGCCCATGGCGTCCTGAACCTCTGCCAGGGTCTGATCGGCGATCTCGTTGGCGCGACGGTTGCCCTCGTGCAGGACGTCCTTCACATAGTCCAGATCGTTCTCGTAGCGCTGGCGACGCTCGCGGATCGGTGCGAAGTACTCGTTGACGGCCTCGGTCACGTACTTCTTGAGCTGGCCGGAGCCGCCCATGCCAATCTCCTCGGCAATCTCGACCTCGGAACGGCCGGTGCAGATGGCGGCCGTCGAAAGCAGGCCGGACACGCCGGGGCGGTTCTCGGGATCGAACGTAATCATGCGCTCGGAGTCGGTCTGGCTCTTCTTGATGCGCTTGGCCGTCTCCTCGGCGGTCATCGAGATGTTGATGGCGTTGCCGTAGCTCTTGCTCATCTTGCGACCGTCCAGGCCGGGCAGCAGCGGGGTCTCGGACAGCAGCGCGTCGACCTCGGGGAACACCTTGCCGTAGCGGTTGTTAAAGCGGCGGGCGATGGTACGGGTGAGCTCGATGTGCGGCAGCTGGTCGCGGCCGACGGGCACCACATTGCCCTTGCAGAACAGGATGTCGCAGGCCTGGTGCACCGGGTAGGTGAGCAGAAGGCCGGTGAGCTCGTGCCCCGAGGCCTCCATCTCGGCCTTGACCGTGGGGTTGCGCGCCAGCTCGGCCTCGGACACCAGCGACAGGAACGGCAGCATGAGCTGGTTGGCGGCGGGCACGGCGGAGTGCGCGTAGATCA
Source organism: uncultured Collinsella sp. (assembly GCA_937934355.1). The sequence continues at coordinate 8,693 of CALGZY010000276.1, forward strand.
TGGTCTTGTCGGGGTCGATGCCGCAGGCAAGGTAGTCCATGACCATGTTGTACACGTTGTCCTGGATGTGCTCGGTGGTGTCGCGGTCGGTGATGACCTGGTAGTCGGCGATGAGTACGTTGGTCCTGGCGCCCATGTTCTGCAGCTCCACGCGGCCCTTGAGGGTGCCAAAGTAGTGACCCAGGTGCAGACGGCCGGTGGGGCGGTCGCCGGTAAGCATGGTGAACTTCTCGGGCGTCTTGGCCAGGCCCTCGCGAATGGCGTTGCTCTTTTGCAGCGCGACTTCGTAGCTGTTCTCGTTTGGCATGATTGCTCCTAACGTTCGTTCGCAGGTTTTGATGATAACGCGTTTATTGGAGGGGCGGGGCGTAAGTAGGCGAGGGGCGGGAGAGGGGTGGCTTGTGCGATGGGCGCGGCGTGGCCGCGCTTGGCCAACGGTGCCTTGGCGCATCCTCGGCAGCTTGCCCTAGAGCTTGTGGTGGCGCTCTTCTTTGCGCTCCTCGGCTGCCTGCTTCTCCTGCTTAAAAGCGGGGTCGTCGGGGGTGACCAGCTCATCTTCGTGCGTGCGCTTGTTGTAATGGTGGAGCAGCACGGGCTCAAATAGATGTAGATGCTTGGCGAAGGCCGCCGAGCCAATGGCGAGCACGGTAAAGATGAGCACGCGCATGGGCACCTCGACCTGGTTAATCGCGGCGGCGCCGGCCGAAAGCATGATGCACCAGGCATAGATGAGCAGCACGGCCTGTTTTTGGTTGTAGCCTTCTTGGATCAGGCGGTGGTGGATGTGGCCCTTGTCGGCCTGCCCGATGCTAATGTGGGCGCGCTTGCGGCGCACAATGGCGCTAAACGTGTCGATGATGGGCACGCCGGCAACGATGAGCGGGATGATAAGCGAGGTGAGTGCGGCGGTGCGGCTCACGTTGAGCAGCGAGATGGAGCCCAGCGCAAAGCCCAGAAGCAGCGACCCCGAGTCGCCCAAGAAGATGCTTGCGGGGTTGAAGTTGTAGCGCAAAAAGGCCAGACAGGCGCCAAAGAGCGCAATGGAGAGCGCGGCGGCGTCGATGCGGCCCGAGAGAACAGCCATCGAAAACATGGTGAACGATGCGATGCCGCAGATGCCCGTGGCCAAGCCGTCGAGGCCGTCGATGAGGTTAATGATGTTGGTGAATGCCACCAGATAGATCACGGTGATGGGGTAGGCGAGCCATCCGAGCATGATCTCGCCGGGGGCAAACGGGTTGACGATGACGCCGATTTTTAGGCCGCCGATACAGGCGATAAGCGCGGCGAGGACTTGTCCGGCCAGCTTTTGCTTGGGCGTGAGCTGGAAGACGTCGTCGATAGCGCCGGTCGCAAAGATGACGGTAAAGGAGAGCGCCAGCATGGGATAGCTAATGTGAAGGCGCGGGTGCGGCACCAGGACGGGTGGCCAGCCTAGGTACCAGGTGCCTAGGATTTGCACAGTGCACGCGACGACCAGGCCCAAAAACACCGCCGTTCCGCCCAAACGCGGGATGGGCTTGGTGTTGATGCGGCGCTTAGAAGGATAGTCGACGGCGTCGAGCTTGATTGCCAGGCGCTTGACCAGGGGTACCGTGAGGAAGGTCGTGATAAAGGCCGCCGCTGCCACGCATAGGTACGGTATGTAGCTCGGGGATGAAGCCATGAATCTAAAAACCGCCAAGCGTCGAAGGAAAAGGTCAGAAGAACGCCATGCGCAAAGGGCATAGCCGAACCATGATACTCGACCAAGGGGGGTGCATGGAATTGCACGCAGCGATAATCACGCGCTTACCAGATATTGGGATGTTGTCGATGGCTTGTCGGGATGCCGGCGTGGATCCATATGGACTGTAATGGCAATTTTCGGCAAAAGAAAACCACCCCCCACGTTACGAAAATGAACCCACCTAAAACAGGTGGGTGCCCTCATCGACTGTTCCAGCGTCCTTAACAACGAAGGATACCTGTACTAGGTACGACTGTGTGGGCTCCCTAAATAAACGCGACGGTTCACCCAGTTGCTCCGCGGGGGGCGGAATACCTACATTATAAAGCGGCACTTTATCGATTCCAGTCTTGACATTACAAAAATCGTGTCGGACGATTACGGTGCCTTGGGCTCGAGCCGTCTGTGCGGTTGGTCCCTTTGCGTTTGAGCTGCTGAATCGTTGTTTTGGAGCATGTTTTTATGCCGACGTCGTTGACCGAACTATTTTCGCCTGCCTGCCATTTGTGTCCGCGCCGTTGCGGTGCGGCGCGCGATGAGGGCGCGCGCGGCGTATGCGGTGCTAACGGCACGCTCAAGGTGGCCCGCGCGGCGCTCCATATGTGGGAGGAGCCGCCTATCTCGGGCGAGGCCGGTTCGGGCACGATCTTCTTTAGCGGCTGCTCGCTCAAATGTATCTACTGCCAGAACCACGAGATCTCGACCGGCAATTTTGGGCTTGAGATTTCGCCTGAGCGCCTGGTCGAGATTATGCTGGAACTGCAGGACCAAGGTGCCAACAACATCAATTTGGTGACGGCGACGCACTATGCGCACCTGTTGCCCGCTGCGATTGCCGCGGCACGGATGCGCGGGCTGGTCATCCCGATCGTCTACAACACGAGTGGTTACGAGCGTGCGAGTGCCGTGGCGGCGCTGGGCGACCTGGTCGATGTGTGGCTCACCGACTTTAAATATGCCGATGCCGGGCTTGCGCAGTCGCTCTCTCATATAAAGGATTACCCGCGTGTGGCTGTGTCGGGCCTGGCCCAGATGGCGCACGAGGTCGAGCGCCGCGGGGGAGAGCTGGTGGATGAGGGCGGGCTTATGAAGCGTGGCATGATCGTGCGTCACTTGGTGCTTCCGGGGCATGCAGACGATTCGTGTCGCGTGCTGGACCTGGTGTGGCAGACGGTGGGCGACGTGCCGATCTCGGTTATGAACCAGTACACGCCCAATGCGCTCATGCGCGAGCAGGGCGGCGACCTGGCACGCGCCGTGTCGCGTGAGGAGTACGAGCAGGTGCTCGACCATGCCGACGACCTGGGTTTTACGACGATGTTCTGGCAAGAGGGCGGCGCGGTAGACGAGAGCTTCACCCCGGCCTTCGACACCACCGGTGTTCTTACCAGCGCAAAGTAGTGCGTTCGTCGATGATTTTTCTGGGACGGGGATAAAAAATCATCGAGAGGATCGCCTGTTCGAAAAGTTGCCAAAATAGCCGCGCCCCAAAAAGACTGGTTATTGGGCGTTGACAGTTGGCGAGCCGTAGGTAAAATATCAACTTGTCCTGGGGACGTAGCTCAGTTGGGAGAGCGCTGCCGTCGCATGGCAGAGGCCGAGGGTTCGACTCCCTTCGTCTCCACCCTTGGATTTGATAAGCCGCTGACATTGTGTCGGCGGCTTTTTTTAAAAGAAAGGGCTATACCATGGCCGAGCTTGAGTCCCAACCACTGTCTGCCGAGGAGCGCGCCGAGTTGGAGGAGCTCCGCGCCGAGAAGGCTCGTCGCGAGGCCCAGGAAGAGGCCCGTCGCGAGCGCGAGGAGCTGGCTGCCCTGCGTGCCGAGCGTGCGAAGGCCGAGGAGGTCGCCTCGAACGCCGCATCCGAGCGCAAGCCCGCGCCCGCACACAAGCCCGCTGTAGCGAAGCCTTCACCTGCCGCGCCCAAACCTCAGCCTAAAAAGGCCGCTCGTCCCAAGTCCGTCGAGCCCAAGCCGAGCCGTGACGAGATGACCTTTGCTCAGCGCATGGTTACCTCCAAGGAACCTACGGGCGAGAACGAGATTCCTGGCATGGCGCCGGCTCAAAAAATCATCATTGTCCTTGCCCTCATCGCGTTTGTCATCTTTATGGGCTACACGATCCTGACCAGCATGGGCCTGCTCTAACCGATTTGCATCGGGCGTCATGTCCGCATGCTCTGTTCTCGTCTAACCCTCAAATTCTGTACCACACATCCGAAAGGTCGCCCCATGGCTTTGACCGACATCTCGCATCCCACCGACATTGCAATGCTCACCGATCTGTACGAGCTCACTATGGCCCAGGGCCTGTGGGAGAGCAGCAAGGCCAATGAGCAGGGTTGTTTTACCGCGTTTTACCGCGACCATCCCTTTGGCAGCGCCTATGCCGTCATGTGCGGCACCGCCGAGCTGCCCGAGCTGGTCGAGAACCTGCGCTTTACGCCCGAGGATATCGACTACCTCGCATCGCTTGAGGCCCCGGCCGGCGGCGCGATGTTCAAGCCTGGATTCCTCGACTACCTGCGCGATTTTCGCGCGCATGTAAACATCGACGCCGTGCCCGAGGGCGAGCTCGTCTTTCCGCGTGAGCCCATGGTGCGCGTCACCGGCCCCGCGCTGGAGTGCCAGCTGCTCGAGACGGCGCTGCTCAACATCGTCGGGTTCCAGACGCTTGTCGCCACCAAGACGGCGCGCGTGGTGCTTGCCGCCGACGGCCGTCCCGTGGCGGAGTTTGGCCTGCGCCGTGCCCAGGGCCCCGATGGCGGCCTGGCCGTTGCGCGCGCGAGCTACGTTGCCGGCTGCTCCTCTACGTCCAATGTGCTCGCCGGCCGCCGCTACGGTATTCCCGTCTTTGGCACGCATGCGCACAGCTGGGTGATGAGCTTCGATTCCGAGCTCGAGGCCTTCCGCGCCTTTGCCAAGTCGAGCCCCAAGAACTGTACGCTGCTCATCGACACCTATGACGTGCGCGAGGGCTGCGAGCATGCCATTACGGTTGCCAAGGAGATGGAGGCGGTGGGCGAGCGCCTGTCGGCTATTCGCATCGACTCCGGCGACCTTGCCAAGCTCTCCAAGTATGTTCGCGGCCGTTTTGATGCCGAGGGCCTGCCCTATGTGGGGATCTCGGTTTCTAACGATCTGGATGAGTACACGATTCAGTCGCTGCTCGACCAGGGTGCGCCCATCGACAGCTTTGGTGTGGGTACCAAGCTTGCGACCTGCTATGACCAGCCGGCGCTGGGTGGCGTGTACAAGCTTTCCGCCCGCCGTGCGAGCGAGGCAGATCCATGGACGCCGGTGGTCAAGCTCTCCGAGCAGCCCTACAAGCGCACGATCCCGGGTGTGCAACGCGTGCGCCGTTATTACGACGGCTTTGGCGGCCCGGTCTGCGACATGATCTACGACGAGGACCATCTGGCGGGGGAGGGCGCCGCGCGCGGCAATACCCTCGTGGCCGTGAATGATGCCGCCCTGGTGACCGACGTGTCCGAACTTGAGTATCGCGAGCTGCTGGTGCCGATCGTGCGCGACGGCAGCGCGGTGGCTCCGCGTGAGAGCATCCAGGACGCGCGCGAGCGCTGTGTTTGGGCGCTCGATCATCTGGACGCAGCTTTCAAGCGCTTCCTGTACCCGCAGACCTATGTGGTGGGCATGGAGCAGGGCCTGGCTCAGGTGCGCGACGAGCTCGTGCGCAAGAATATGGCCGCGGCTTCTGCTTTTCCCTGGGCTCACTAATTCTTTGGGCGGTAGGGGCGAGTCACGCTCCCTTGGCCGCCGCTCGGCCGTTCGCTGAACAGTTGATTGGTTTGACGTATGACGACTTCTTATAAAACGATGGTGGTAAAGATCGGTTCGTCCACGGTGGTGGGCGCCGATGGCAAGGTCAACCGCGCCTTTATCGGCGGACTTGCCGATCAAGCCGCAGCGCTGCGCAAGCTCGGCTGGCGTCTGGTCGTGGTGAGCTCGGGCGCTATTGCCTGTGGCTATCCCGTGCTGGGCTTCGACCGCAAGCCGGTCGGTGACCTGCCGAGCTTACAGGCTTGCGCCTCGGCCGGTCAGTGCATCATCTCGTCGGCCTACGACGAGGAGTTCCATGCGCGCGACCTGCTCACCTCGCTCGTGCTGCTCACGCGCCACGACACGGCCCGTCGCACGTCCTACCTGCATGCGCGCGACGCCCTGCTGCGCCTCGTGGAGCTTGGCGTGGTGCCGATCGTCAACGAGAACGATACCGTTACCGTCGATGAGATCAAGTTTGGTGACAACGACACACTGGCGGCGCTTGTGAGCTGCCTGGTTTCTGCCGATCTGTGCGTGACGCTCTCGGACATCGATGGTCTCTATACTGCCAATCCGCACGAGGACCCGACGGCCGAGTTTGTTCCTGTCGTGCATAAGATCGATGCCAAGATTATTGCCTCGGCGGGCGATTCTTCCACATCGGTGGGCACGGGCGGCATGATTACCAAGATTCGCGCGAGCCGTATCCTGATGACGGCGGGCATTCAGAGCGTGATTTGCTCGGGCGAGGAACCCGATGCGCTCGTGCGCCTCGCCCGCGGCGAGAGCGTGGGCACGCTGTTCGATCCGCCGGCGGAGCGTCTGGACATCGCACCCCGCAAGCTGTGGATCGCACTGGGCGACAAGGCGCACGGCTCGGTGACGGTCGATGATGGTGCCGCGAAGGCGCTGGTTAGCCGTGGCTCTTCCTTGCTTGCGGTGGGTATTCGCGAGGTCGATGGCCAGTTTGCCGAGGGCGATGTGCTCGATGTGTGCGATCCGAGCGGTATGGTCGTCGCTCGCGGTATCGCTGAGGCCGATTCGGACGTGCTGGAGCTTGCTGCCGGTCGCCGCCAGGACCAGATCGCCAGCAACCGCCTGCTGGCAGACCTGGCCGAGAAGCCGGCGATACACAGGGATAACCTAATCGTCTTCGCCTAACCAATTGACGCTGCAAACGCCCCTAAGCGGCAATCTGACGTTCAATCGTCGGGCATGACCAAAAGGTCAATGCCCTCCTCTTTCACGTCACCTTGCTCGCTTAGGGGCGTTTTCGCTTTCTGTCCTCTACCTGCGATGGCCGTAACGCCGGCATATCGTAAGTTGCGGTGAAATAGGGATGGTTTGGCGGCTTTAAAGCCTTTAACAGTCCTTATTTCACCGCAACTCGTTGAGGCGGCGGGGTCCCACTGCCGGCACTTGGGGACGTTCCTTTTAATATGAGCAGGACATTGTCAAGAGGCAAAATCGGGCCTGGCCCCAACGATATGGGGTCAGGCCCTCTCCCTATATCAGCCCGTCCGCGGCGACCTCGGCGTGTCTTACCGACGCTCGTCTTTGCAGTTTAATATCCGCCCGCGGCGATCTCTCGCTGGGCAATCCGTTGCTACGGCTGAGGCTTCTACGTCGAACCGACAGTCTGTGCACGCGTGTGGCGCCCTGGGCGCTCGCAGAAAAGGGACCTGAGGTTCGCCTCAACGGCTTCGGATCGAACCGCTTCCGGGGTGACTGGCTTATGTGCGGGGGACCGGCCCCCCTACGCCTCCTCGGCCATGAGGCCGACCGCCCATACCCAGCAGGCGAGCTCGCGCGCCGTGGCCACGTTCGCCTTGTTGCCGTGGACCCCGCGCGCGAGCAGCGCCTCCCGCCTCTCGACCAGCCTCCGCACGCCCTTGGCGGCATGCCTCCGGGCGCCCCGGTCCGGGGCCTGGCCCTTGGCGGGCTCCTTCGGCCGCCCCGAGCACGTCAGGTAGTGCCACGCGGCCTCGACCAGCGTCTTCCTCAGGTGCTTGTTGCCGGCCTTGGTGATCGCGCCCCTGCGGTCGCTCTCCCCGCTGGAGTGCTCGGAGGGCGTCAGGCCGACCCACGCCGCGAACGAGCGGGCATTCCCGAACCTCGAGAACTCGCCGGCCTCGAACACGAGGTCGGCGGCGGACGCGGTGTCTACGCCCTTGAGGCAGCGGAGGGAGTCGACCCTCTTCCTCCACCTGGGCTTGCGGGCCTCGGCCTCGACGAGCCCCTCGAGCCTCGCCTTCTCCTCCGCCGCCCGCCTGACCGCGTCGACGTAGTAGGCGAGCACGTCGTTGTCGGCCCTCTCCGCGAACCCTATCGACTCGATCCAGGACCAGTGCGCCCGGGTCCAGTTGCCCTTCCTGCGGCCGGTGGGCGTCCTCTCGTCGAAGGCGAGCCCGTGCCTGAGCAGGAACTTGGAGAGCCGCTGCTTCGAGCGCGAGAGGTCGTCCCTCGCGTCCTCGAGCGCCCTGGTCAGGTCGCGGGCGGCCTCGCACTCGTCGTCGGGGACCCACACCTCGACCACGTTGCCGACCGACAGCATGCGGGCGAGGAACTCGGCGTCGTTGCGGTCGTTCTTCCTGCGCCTGTCCGCGCTGGGCTTGATCATCTTCGAGACGGCGCCGACCACGCAGTCGACCCCCAGGCCGGAGAGCCTCTTCTGCAGGTCGAAGCCCGTGACCCCGGACTCGTACACGCACCTGGCCCTGGGGTCCACGGAGCGGACCCACTCCGCGACGGCGCCGGCGTCGTAGCCGAAGGTCGCGGCACGCACCTCCCCGGTCATGACGTCGAGGGAGACGGCCTTTATCGAGCGGGCGTGGACGTCGAGGCCGATGAAGGTGGTAGTATCGAGCATGGGAGCCCCTTCCATGAATGCGGCGTGGCCGCCACGGTTGGATTAGACACTCACCATTGTCGGCCTAATCCGCGGTCTTTCATGCAGCAGGGGCTCTCAATGTTTTTATGTCCTGCTCATATCGTCTGTGCCGGCACTTTGGGACACTCCTTAGCTAGAAGATCCGGCGCAGGTCTCCGCGGTTGAGCGCTTCGTCGAAGAGGTGCTTGAACACCGCGCTGCCGTGCAGGCCGTCGTGCTCGAACTCGTTGGTCACCCAGGCATGCGAGTTGCCCACGCGGCTGAGCGTATCGAGCTGCATGCCCGAATCGACGTACATATCGTCGAAATACACCGCGGCCTGGAGTGGCACCTCGTTGCAGGCTAGGCGCTGCGGGTCGTAGATCTTGTCCCAGCTGGTGTCTTCCATCAGCAGGTCCATGGCGGGCTTAAACGGCATAAGCTCGGGCATCTGCTCAAACATCCACGGGAACATGGCCTCGCCGGTAAACATGAGCGGGCGCGCGAGTGTGTCGAACTCGGCACGATGGGCCTTCTCCTCTGCTGCGGCCCAGCGAATGGGCATGGTGTCGCCGTCGGCGTAGATAAACTCCTGCAGCGTCCAGTACAGCGGGTTTGTACGCGTGTTGGTGCGCTCGAAGGCGCGCATCAAAAAGCTGTCGGATACCGAGGAGCCGCAGCTAAGCGTACCGTCGCCAGTAACAAACGCGTGATCGATAATCCAATGCATGCGCTCAAAGCTCGGCTTCATGCCAAAGTCGCTGCCCATGAGCTGTAGGCGCTCGACCGTCATCGGCGAGCCGTCGGGCAGCACGGGCTTCTGGGCCTCGAGCGCATCGGCCAGGGCTGCCACGCGGTCGACGTCAGCGGGGTAGCGGTCATAATACTGCTGCGTCTTGGCGGCCATGCGCGGGAAGGTGTGCGCGTAGACCTCGCTTGCGCTCGCCGGCACGTGGGGGATGCCGCCGCAGGTAAAGCTTGCCGCTATGCCCTCGGGGAAGAGCGACAGATAGCTCAACGTCAAAAAGCCGCCGTAGCTCTGCCCGAGTGTGACCCAGGGCTTGCCGCCAAAGCCCACCAGGCGCAGGTACTCAAAATCGCGCACGATGGAGCTGGCGAGGTGGCGCTTGAGGAAGTCAGCCTGCGAGCGTGCGGCATCGGAGCCGGCCGCCGTCGCGCGCTCGCCCAGTGCGGCAATCGTACGCCCGTCTACACAGCTGCTGCGCCCGGTTCCGCGCTGGTCGGGCAGGACGACGCGGAAGTGCTTGACGGCCTCCTCGATCCAGCCGTCGCTTATGGGCGACAGCGGACGCGGGCTCTCGCCGCCGGGGCCGCCCTGCAAAAACAGGAGCAGCGGCAGATCGTCGTTGATGCGGTCGGGCGCGCAAACCACGCGGTAGAAGAGCTTGATGCTCTCGGGCGCGCCGGCGATTGGTGCCGGCATAGCGCCGCGGCGCATGGTGCTGCCGACGGCCAGGAGCATCGGCTCCAGGCCGCGCCAGTCAAGGGGGACGTCGATGCTGTGGTCCTCGACGTAAAGGCCGGGGACGTGGTACGAAGTGATGAGGGCCATGTGAGTCTTCCGTTCGTTGCGGTGTTTCGGGTTGACCAATTCTACCGCCGCGGGCGAGGCCATGTGCAAATCGGCTACCATGGTTGCAAACTTCTAGGAGAAAGGGCCGCCCATGTCGGTCGATATAGCCACGTATGTCCACGATCTTGCCGTTGCCGCCAAGGCAGCGTCGGCCTCGCTTGCCACGGCGAGCGATGAGCAGCGCCAGGAGGCCGTGCGCGCCATGGCCGCAGCACTGCGCAACGGTGTCGACTCCATCGTCGCCGCCAACGAGCTCGATATGTCCGCCGCGCGCGATGCGGGCACTTCGGCCGGTCTGCTCGACCGTCTGCTGCTGACGCCTGAGCGCGTCGAGGGCATGGCCGCCGGTTTGGAGAAGCTCGCCGAGCTGCCCGATCCCGTCGGCCGCGTGCTCGACCACCGCGTGCTTGCGAGCGGTGTGGACCTGACCCGCGTGAGCGTGCCGTTGGGCCTGGTCGCCATGGTCTACGAGGCGCGCCCCAACGTGACGGCCGACGCCGCAGGCATCTGCATCCGTACCGGCAACGCCTGCATTCTACGCGGCGGCTCGCTGGCCTATCACTCGTGTGCCATGATCGCCGAGCTGCTGGCCGATGCGCTCGAGGCCAAGGGCTTCCCGCGCGAGGCCGTGTCGATGATCGAGTCCACCGACCGCGAGGCCACCGGCGAGCTCATGAAGCTCCGCGGTATTGTCGACGTACTCATTCCGCGCGGAGGTGCAGGCCTGATCCAGCGCTGCGTGCGCGAGTCGCTTGTGCCGGTGATCGAGACGGGCACGGGCAACTGCCACATCTACGTGCATGAATCCGCCGACTTTGATAAGGCGCTCAACATTATCGTTAATGCCAAGACCCAGCGCGTAGGCGTGTGCAATGCCGCCGAGTCGCTGCTGGTCGACCGTGCTGTGGCCGATGCGTTTTTGCCCGCGGTCGTGACCGTGCTGCATGACCACGGCGTGCTGATTCACGGCGACGAGGCAACCTGCGCCGCATGCGCCGATGCCGGGCTTGTGGAGGGCGATGACTACGTCGCCGCGACTGAGGAGGACTGGGGTCGCGAGTACCTGGCGCTCGAGATGAGCGTGAAGGTCGTGGCAAACGAGGACGAGGCCATCGCACACATCAACCGCTACGGCACGATGCACTCCGAGGCCATCGTTGCCGAGGATACGGATGCTTGCGAGCGCTTCCTCGATGCTGTCGATGCCTCGGCCGTGTACGCCAACGCCAGCACGCGCTTCACCGACGGCGGTATGTTCGGCCTGGGCGCCGAGATTGGCATCTCAACGCAGAAGCTCCACGCAAGGGGCCCCATGGGTGCGCTTGCCCTCACCACGACCAAGTGCCTCCTTCGCGGAGAGGGCCAGGTGCGCGCCTGATGTCCACCGAGCACACAGCCTGCGCCCATGTCGCCGGTAGCGACGCGCTGGTCCGAGACCTTCCCGTTCTCGGGCAGGATCCAAGCCGCACGTATCGCCTTGGCATCATGGGCGGCACGTTCGACCCCATCCACAACGGGCACCTCGTGGCTGCCGAGCAGGCCTGCAACGACCTTGGCCTTGACGTCGTCGTCTTCGTCCCTGCGGGCAGCCCGGCCTTTAAGCAGGACAGGAGGGTCTCCACACCCGAGGACCGCCATGCCATGACGCTGCTCGCCACGGCCGACAACCCACGCTTTCTCGTAAGCCGCATAGAGGTCGACCGTCCGGGCGTCACCTATACGGTGGACACGCTTGAGCTGCTTCGCAGCCATTATCCGAGCAACGTGGAGCTCTACTTCATCACGGGCGCCGATGCCATCATCGACATCATCTCGTGGCGCGATGCCGCGCGCATCGCCCAGCTGGCGCACCTCGTGGGTGCCACGCGCCCGGGGTATGACCTGGAGAGCGCGCGGGCCAGCATCGCCGCGTCCGGCATTGACTTCAAGGTGAGCTACCTCGAGGTCCCGGCGCTCGCCATTTCCTCGAGCGACCTGCGCGCCCGCGTCGCCTCCGGCCAGTCGCTTCGCTACCTCACCTCGGACGCCGTCCTTGGCTACATAGAGAAGCGTGGCCTGTACGAGGCGCCGAGGCCCGCCTACACAGCCCCCGATGCCCTTGGCCTCATCGATGGCTTCGGGAGGGATGCGCTATGAGCTCGCCTTCCAAGTCCCTCGAGTCCGCCTGGGCCAAGGGTGGCCCATCCTGGCTTGACGTCTCTGTCGAGTATGGGGAGGGCCAACTCGCCTCCATCGAGGGCTACGAGAATGCCGCGCGCGTGCAGCTTGCGCCGAAGCCCAAGCGGCTCGCGCACTCGCTGTCCGTGGGACTCACGGCAGAGAGGCTTGCGGCAATCTATGGCGTTGAGCCCTACCTGGCTCGCGTTGCCGGCATCCTGCATGACTGGGAGAAGGTGCTTCCCGCCCGCGAGTCCATCGCCCGCGCTTCTGGGCTTGGCATCGAGCTCGGAGTTGAGCTTGCGCTCGTTGAGCCCCTCCTGCACGGCATGATCGCCGCTCGCGAGCTTCCCGAGCGCTTTCCGGAGCTTCCAGACGACGTCTGGCAGGCGATTGACCGCCACACGCTCGGCAACGCGCACATGAGCCCACTCGATATGGTCGTGTTCGTCGCCGACGGCATCGAGCCGCTCCGCAAGCCGGCGGACGCCATCAAGCGTCAGCGCAAGCTCGTGGGCAAGGCGAGCCTCTCCGACCTGTACTGGGAGTGCTTCTCGGACGGCGTCTCCTACGTCATCGAGACGAGGCGCTACCTGTATCCGGGCACGCTCTCTATCTACAACGACATCGTGCTCGAGAGGACTCAGGAGAGGGGCGACAAATGACGACGTCAATCGACATCGCCCGCGAGGCTGCGATGGCCGCCGATGACAAGAAGGCCTCCGACGTCGTTGTGCTCGACGTCCGTGGCATCTCTGACGTGGTGGACGCCATCGTCGTGTGCACGGCGGCAAACTCGCGCCTCGCCGGCGCTGTCGTTGACGAGGTCGAGGAGCGGCTCCGCCTCCGGTTTGGCCTGAGCGCGCTCTCGGTCTCGGGCAAGGGCGACGGCCCTTGGGTGCTCGTCGACTTTGCCAGCGTTTCCGTCCACGTCTTCTCTCCCGAGGGCCGCGACTACTACCGCATCGAGCGCCTGTGGGGAGATGCGCCCCGCATCGACGTTGCAACTGACCAGGCTCATTCGTCGGAACCGGGCCAGGGCGCCTAGGCGTCCTCCTTGTGCTGGGGCTGGGTGTTCGTCGTGGACTTCCTCAGCCTGATATCCCTCCCAAAGGCCACGGCCTCGTCGCCGAAGCGATCACGCAACGCGTCCGTCGTGCGGTGGAGGGCCCTCATGGACTCTTGCCTCTGAACCTGCCGCGGGTCATCGAACAGTCCCAGCTGGCGAGGGGCGGGGACCGAGAAGTCCGAGACGCCCACCCCGATGAGCCTCACCGGGTCACCTGGTCTCCAGAGCTGGCCCAAGAGTCGTTGGGCCACGGGGGATATGAGGAACTCGTCATCGGCCGGCTCGTCGAGCCGCGCCTGGGCCGTGCGAGACGTGCAGGCATCGCGCTTGAGGCGCACGGTCACGCACGATCCCGCGAGCCCCTTTCTCCTCAGCCTTCTCGCCACCATGCCGCACGTGGCATCGAGGGCGGAGCGAATGGCGCTCTCGTCGGTGAGGTCTTTCGCGAAGGTGCGCTCGTTGGAGACGGACTTTGCCTCGTCGGGCTTTGCCCGCTCTCCCACGGGTGCGCGCTCGGTCCCGGCCGCCCGTGCCCTCAGGGCTGGACCCATGGACCCGAGCTCTGCCGTCAGGGTGTCGTCAGAGGCGCCGGCGAGGGCGCCAAGCGTTCTGATTCCCATGCGTGCGAGGCGAGCCTCGGTCGCGGGACCCACGCCGCTCATGGCCCTCACGGGCAGGGGAGCGAGAAATGCCGCCTCGCTGCCGGGCAGGACTACCGTGAGCCCGCGCGGTTTCTCCGCCTCGGACGCCACCTTGGCCACGCTCTTGCACACGCCCAGACCAATGGAGCAGCTCACGCCAAGCTCGGCCACGCGTGCCTGGATCCTGCGACAGATGCTCACCGGGCTTTCCCTGGAGTAACGGCCGGGCGTCACGTCAAAGAAGGCCTCATCGATCGAGACTTGCTCAACGAGCGGCGTCTCGTCCAGGATTATGTCCATGACGCGGGCGCTCATCTCTCGGTAGCGATCGAAGTGGCCATGCGTCCAGATTGCGTCCGGGCACAGCCTTGCCGCCTGCGCCGCCGGCATCGCGGAGTGGACGCCATAGGCACGCGCCTCGTAAGACGCCGTGGAAACCACGCCCCTGCGGTCTGCGTCGCCGCCTACGATGACGGGCCGGCCGCGCCACTCCGGATGATCGAGCTGCTCGACGCTCGCAAAGAACGCATCAAGATCGAGGAGACCTATGGCTCGTCCCTCCCAGGGGACGTCCATGGGGTCTCGCGGCCCTGTTCCGCTTTGTTCCATGGTGGCTACTCCCTTGTCTCGTGGAGCGTCACCGTAAACGTCGTTCCCTGCCCGGCGCTGCTCTTGACCTCGATTCTTCCCCCGTGGCTCTCGGCTATACCCTTGGCGATGGCAAGGCCCAGCCCAAAGCCCCCCGTCGAGCGGGCGCGGGCCTTGTCCGAGCGGTAGAAGCGGTCGAAGACGTGGGGGAGGTCCTCGGGCGGTATGGGGTCGCCTTCGTTGTTCACGGACAGCGTGGCCGTGCCCGCCCTGCGCTCGAGCCTCACGGTGACCCTCGTGCCCACGGCCGCATACTTGCAGGCGTTGTCGATGAGCGTCTTGACGAGGCGGTCGAGCTGCTCGGGGTCTCCGCTCACGTGTGCTTCCGGCGAGATGTCCGTCTCGATGGAGGTGCCACGCTCGTAGGCCACGGCGTCGAACTGGAGCGCCTCGTCCTCGACGAGCTCCGAGAGGTCGACGTCTACGTCTCTCCTGACGCCCCCTCCGCCCTCCTCGGTCCGCGCGAGCTCGAGCATCTCCTCGATGAGCCCGCGCATCCGCTCCGCCTCGTCGCGGGTGCTCCTCACCCAGCGAACGCAGTCCTGCGGGAGCTCGTCCTCCCGGCGCTCGAGAATCCCGTTGTTGGCGATGATGACCGCGAGTGGCGTCTTGAGTTCGTGGGAGGCGTCGGCCACGAACTGGTGCTGCTGCTCCCAGGCAACCTGGACGGGCCTTGACGCCCACTTGGACAGGACGATCGCGAGGGCGAGAAGGACGAGCATGCCAGCGCCGCCTAGCTTGAGGCTGCTTATGATCTGAGCGTTTCTCTCGGCGTCGATGCTCGTGGTGTCGGCTACGGCGAGTCTCCATCCATATGGCGAGCTAACGCGCCTCCAGGTGAGGTGAAACTCCGAGAGGCGGCCCTCGTCCTGGTCGCTTGAGATGGCGCTGCCAATCGCCTCGGTGAGGTGGTCCGTGTCAAAGCACAGGCGCGTCTCGTTGGACCCGAGCTTTGCTCCGGTGCCGGAGAGGTCGATCCACAGCACGGGGAGGTGCTCCATGCCGAGCGCCTCCCCGTCTGCGTCCGAGTCTGGCAGCGCCGAGCGCTCCTCGAGTGCCATGTCGAGCGAGCGGCTCACGATGGAGTCGAGCGATGACATCGTGTTGCGGTAGCTGATGCCCACCATGGCTATCACGAGGGAGCCCACGAGCAGCATGATGATGGCGACGAACCTTCTCCTGAGCTTTCCTAGCACGTTGCTCCCCGCTTCTACCTTGCCTCGGCCGCCTGATCCACGACCTCCAGACGATAGCCCAGCATGCGAAGCGTTGTGATCTCCACCTTGCTCTTGACGTGCTTGATCTTCTTGCGCAGGAAGCTCACGTACGCCTCGACGGAGTTCTCCGAGGCGTCCGCGTCGGCTCCCCACACGCGTGTGAGCAGGTCCTGCTTGGACACGATGCGGCCCGTGCCACTCATGAGCATGCGCATGACGTCGAACTCGCGCTTCGAGAGGTGCGCCGATGCATCGCCGCAAGACAGGTCATGCGTTTCGAGGTCGAGGCTGAGATCTCCGAACTCCATGGCATCGATGACCATCTCGCCCTTTCTGCGCGTGAGGGCCCGCACGCGCGCAAGGAGCTCGGGGGCCTCGAAGGGCTTGGTCATGTAGTCGTCCGCGCCGCAGTCGAGGCCCTCGACCTTGTCCCGTGTTGACGTCTTGGCAGTGAGCATCATGATGGGAAGGTCGTTCTGCGCCTGCCTGAGCGTCCTCACGATGGAGAAGCCGTCCATGCCCGGCAGCATGACGTCGAGAATGGCGGCGTCGTACAACCCGCTCTCGGCGTAGGCGAGACCGGTCTTTCCATCGTAGGCCGCCTCGGCGTTGTATCCCTCCTGCTCGAGAATGTGGCAGATCGCATCGGCGAGGTTTCTCTCGTCCTCAACAACAAGTATGTTCATGCGAGCTCCTCCCTTTTATGCAACCATTGTCGTTTGTGCCCTGAAGCGCGTCTGAAGATTCCTGAAAGTGTGGGGAGTTCACACGGTTTCACCACGCTTTTGCCCATATGTGGCAGAATCATGGGCGGTGGCATGCCCTTGTGCGGCAAATGGCGAGTTTTGTCTACACAGACCTGCGTCATTGTCGTAATATCAAGAACTGCTTGTATTGTTATGCGGCGCCACGCCAACTCATGCTCGCGTCGCACGAATGGAGGAGTTTTCATTGGCAGTCAAGATTCGCCTGGCCCGTCACGGTGCCAAGAAGCGTCCGTACTATCGCGTCGTCGTTGCCGATAGCCGCAACCCCCGTGACGGTCGTCACATCGACGAGGTCGGTCGTTACAACCCGCTGACCAACCCCAAGACCATCACGCTCGACCTCGAGAAGATCGACGAGTGGATCGCCAAGGGTGCCCAGCCCTCTGACTCCGTGGCTCACCTCATCGACATCGTTCGCTCTGGTGCCCCCGCGCCCGAGAAGAAGGTCAAGAAGTCCAAGAAGCAGCTCGCCAAGGACGCCGCTGCCGCCGAGGCCGCTGCTGAGGCCGAGAGCGCCGAGTAGCGCATGGACGCCGAGACTCAGGTGGCTGCTGACGCGCAGGACGCGGCAGAGGAGCTGCCGAGCGACCGCATCGCCGACCTTGTCGAGCTCATCGTGTGTGGGCTCGTCGATGACGAGGATGCCGTCTCCCTTGACGTGACCGACCGAGAGGACGGCACGCTCATCGAGATCGAGTGCGCCGCCGACGACGCCGGTAAGGTCATCGGCAGGCACGGTCGCCAGATCAAGGCCATTCGCACGATTGCCCGAGCCCTTGGGCAGCGAGTGGGTTCCTCTGTAGACGTCGAGGTGCTTGGCTAAGTCGTGGCAGCCGGATATAGGCTCATAGCCCGTGTGGCAAAGACCCACGGGACCAAGGGGGAGGTCGTTGCGGTTCCCGCAGGCGGCCTTCCCCCTGTTTTGTCGGCAGGGCTTCGCGTCGCCGTCGTGCCGCCTGCGCTCAAGGGCAAGCGCTGGCACACGGTTGAGGACGTGGAGACGAGCCCTGCCGGCCAGCTCGTCTCGCTCTCCGGTATCAAGAGCCTCGGGGACGCGAGCGAGCTTGCGGGCAAGTCTCTCATCGCCGCCGAGGAGGACCTGCCCGACGACCTCGAGATGCATGACCCCCAGAGCCTGTGTGGCCGCGACGTCGTCGATGGCCGCCTCGGGCTTCTCGGCCAGATCGAGGAGGTCATGGTGGGGCCGGCCAACGACGTGTGGGTCGTGGACGGCGAGCTCGGCGAGACGCTCGTTCCCGTCGTCGAGGAGATGCTCGATGGCGTGGACGAGGACGGGACGATCTACGTCAACATCCCGGTTGGCCTCGCCCCCTGGGACGACGGAGAGGCGGGGGAGGAGTAGACATGCTCATCGAGACGCTTTCGGTCTTTCCGGGCGTGTTTGGCTCCTACCTCGGCGCCTCAATCATGGGGCGTGCCCAGGACAAGGGCATCCTCGAGTTTAGGGCCCACGACCTTCGCGACTGGACGCATGACAGGCACCGTACGGTCGACGATGCACCGTTTGGCGGTGGGCAGGGCATGCTCATGAAGCCCGCGCCCATCTTCGAGGCGATGGCTGACATCAAGGCGTCTGATCCCAGGCCCGCGCGGGTCATCTTCTTCACGCCGGTCGGCACGCCGTTCACGCAAGACGTCGCCGAGAGGCTCTCGCACGAGGAGCGTCTCGTGTTCGTCTGCGGTCGCTATGAGGGCATGGACGAGCGCGTCTACGAGCTCGCCGATGAGTCGCTGAGCCTTGGTGACTACGTCCTCACGGGCGGGGAGCTTCCGGCGATGGTCGTCACGGATGCCGTCGTGAGGCTTTTGCCTGGAGCACTTGGTGACGAGATGAGCTCCGTGGACGAGTCGTTCTCCTCGGGGCTTCTAGAGTACGCCCAGTACACGAGGCCCGCAGACTACGAGGGCCGAACTGTCCCCGAGGTCCTGCTCTCGGGCGACCATGCCAAGGTTGACGCCTGGCGCCGGAGAAACGCCATCGAGCGAACGGCTCGCCTCAGGCCCGATCTTCTTGATGCGGCCGAGCTTACGGCCGATGAGCGCGCCTATGCCCGCGAGCTTCTTGACGGGAGCGTGAGCTAGATGGCAAGACGCGAACGAGGTGGGGTTTTGAGAGACATTGCCGAGGTCATCGTCCTCATCGCCGTTGCGATTTTCCTTGCGCTCGGTATCAGGACGTTTGTGGCAGAGCCGTTCATCATCCCCTCGGCCTCGATGTCCGACACCCTCAAGGTGGGCGACCGTCTCGTGGGCGAGAAGCTCACGTACCGAACCTCCGAGCCTCAGGTTGGGGACATCGTGACGTTCACCGACCCCGAGGACGGCAGCCTCACGCTCATCAAGCGCGTCGTCGCCACGGCAGGCCAGACGGTCGAGCTCGTGGACGGCGTCGTCTACGTTGACGGCGAGGCGCTTGACGAGCCCTACACCGACGGCAAGCCGAGCAATCCGCTGCCCACACACTCTCCCCAGCTTGCCAGCGGCGTCTCGTATCCCTACGTGGTGCCGCAGGGCTGCATATGGGTCATGGGAGACAACCGCACGAACTCGCAGGACTCGCGCTACTTTGGCGCCATTTCCGTTTCGAGCGTCACCTCGAAGGCCCTGTTCGTCTTTTGGCCGCTCGAGGATGCTGGTACCATCTAGCACCGTCTGCACGTTACGCGCGCAGGGGACATGCCCCTGCGGCAGGAAGGTAGGAGAGGCATGAAGGAAAACGCCCTCACGTTCCAAGACATGATTCTTGCCCTCGAGCACTACTGGGCAGATAAGGGCTGCACGGTCATGCAGCCCTATGACTCCGAGGTTGGCGCCGGAACCTTCCACACGGCAACGACCCTGCGCAGCCTGGGTCCCAACGCCTGGCGTACGTGCTACCCGCAGCCGTGTCGCCGCCCCGCGGACGGCCGCTACGGCGAGAACCCCAACCGCATGCAGCACTACTACCAGTTCCAGGTCATCCTGAAGCCCTGCCCCGTGGACTCCCAGGACCTCTACCTCGGCTCGCTCAAGGCCATCGGCCTCGACCCGGCCGAGCATGACGTCCGCTTCGTCGAGGACGACTGGGAGAGCCCCACGCTGGGCGCCTGGGGCCTTGGCTGGGAGGTCTGGATGGATGGCATGGAGGTCACGCAGTACACGTACTTCCAGCAGGTTGGCGGCATCGAGGTCGATCCCGTCCCGGTGGAGATCACGTACGGCCTCGAGCGCATCGCCATGTACGCGCAGGGTGTCGACTCGGTCTACGACCTCGTGTGGTCCTACCTGCCTGACGGCACTCCCATGACCTACGGCGACGTCTTCCATGAGAACGAGGTCGAGTTCTCCACGTACAACTTCGAGGTTGCCGACGTCGACATGATGCGCCGCAAGTTCGACGAGTACGAGGCGGAGTGCCACTCCTGCCTCGAGCGCAAGCTTCCGCTTCCGGCCTATGACTGCGTCATGAAGTGCAGCCACGCGTTCAATATCCTCGACGCCCGCGGCGCGATCTCTGCCACGGAGCGAGCCAACTACATCCTGCGCGTCCGCGCCGTTGCCAAGGCCTGCTGCGAGAGCTACCTCGCGGAGGTCGCCGGCAAGAAGGACACGTATTCCACGAAGGGCGAGGTGGCCTAAATGGCACAGACGAAGGATTTCCTGCTCGAGATCGGGTGCGAGGAGATGCCCTCCGCCCCTCTCATCAACGCGTCCAAGCAGCTCCCCAAGCTCGTCGAGAAGGCGCTCGACGCGGCCGGCCTCTCCCATGGTGGCATTCGAGTCATCTCCTCGCCCCGCCGTCTGGCAGCCATCGTCTCCGACGTGGCGACCGAGACCGAGGCGGTGCATGAGGTCATGCGCGGGCCCAAGACCCAGATCGCCTTCGACGCCGAGGGCAACCCGACCAAGGCCGCCCAGGGCTTCGCGCGCAAGTTCGGCGTCGATGCCTCCGAGCTCGAGCGTCGTGTTGACACCGATGGCAACGAGTACGTCTTTGCCGAGAAGAACATCCCTTCCGCCCCGGCCACCCCGATCCTGACGGCCCTGTGCGAGAAGACTATCGCCGGCCTGCAGTGGCCCAACTACCGCTCTCAGCGCTGGGGTCACGAGCATGCGACCTTTGTTCGTCCGGTCCGCTGGATCTGCT
>CALGZY010000277.1 GCA_937934355.1 uncultured Collinsella sp.
TGCCGCTCTGGCGGGTTTGCAGCGTCGAGCCGTTACGCGGTTTGGTAAAACCGCGCAACTAATACTCAAGCTTCCACATGTAGCGGCGCGTCATGTAGTCCTTGTGAGTAACGGCAGAGAGTGCACGCATATACACGTTGTTGAGGATCGGGGCAAAGATCAGGTGGTTGAAGTACTCGCTCACGCTGTCCTTGATGTCGTTGAGGCCGAGCTCCTTGGCGTCAAGCTGATAGACGCGCTCGCCACCGTACTGGTTGACGAAGCGGATGCCGCGCTCGTCGTTGCAGCGGCTGCGGCCGACGCTGATGAGCTGGAACAGCGAGGTACGCTTGTCCAGGATCTCGAAGGGACCGTGGAAGAAGTCGCAGGTGTTGATGGTGCAGGAGTCAATCTGCAGCATCTCCTGCACGTTGCAGATGCTAAAGACGTAGGCGGCACCAAAGAGCGGACCCTGAGCCATGACGTTGATGCAGGGCTTGTCGGCGTTCTGCTCGGCCCACTTGGCAGCAAGCGGACGGGTGTACTCGACGGCCTTGCGATAGATGGGGTCGACCAAGTCGAACGCGGCCATAGCGGTCTCGTACTCGGCATAGCCCTCGGTCTGCTGCGTAAGCTCCATGGCGATCATGGTCACGACGGCGGAGTTGGTGCGGCCCATGCAGGACTCGTCGACGGCCAAGCTGTCGTACTGGATCTTGTAGTCGCAGACCTCGGTGAGGCCGGACTCGTCAACATAGATGGCGATGGTGCTGGCGCCGTGGTCCTTGGCGACCTGGGCGGCGACGATGGTCTCCTTGGTGCCGCGCATGGACACGACGACGGCCAGGGTGTTCTCGTTAACGTAGGCGGGGGTTGCGTGCACGAACTCGTTGCTGGTGTAGCTGGAGCTCACGACCTGCGTGGCCTCGTGCTCCATAAAGTACTGGGCAGGATAGTTGCCGCCGTTGGATCCGCCGGCGCCAATCCACACGACGCGCTTGATGCCGCCCTTGTCTGCCTTGTCAGCCAAAACCTGGGAGACGACATCCTTAACCTGTTCCTGAGTAGTCATCGTGCATCAGCCTTTCTTCTCGTTTGATGCTCTCGATGGCATACAAGTTACATACATGTTTTGGTTATGTCGACTAGTTGTATGCTATATTTGACTTAGAAATTCTGCTGGTAAGGTTTTCGACTTCTCGTTACCAGCAGTTTTGTTGTTGTATTGAATACATGCTTGATTAGACTCGCATACAAGTTAGATACAGGTTGATCACATGAACGCTTCGTCTAAAAAGAAACTGAGCCAATACGAGCGCTTGGCGGGCATGTTGCGTGACC
This sequence comes from uncultured Collinsella sp., assembly GCA_937934355.1. The sequence goes on from CALGZY010000277.1 coordinate 1,321, forward strand.
GCATCGCCGCCGGTATCTACGCACGCGGAGACAAGCTGCCGTCCGAGATGGAACTCATGGACGAATCGGGGCTGTCGCGCAGCACCGTGCGCCACGCCCTTAAGGCACTCGTTGATGAGGGCCTGGTGCGCACCGAGCGCGGGCGCGGCGCCTTTGTGGCCGACACGCCCGCGCTCCACGAAAACAACCTGGTGTTTTCGAGCTATACCAAGCAGGTCGAAGGCCAGGGCATGAAGCCCACCACGCGCACGGTGGACTCGGGCTTTACCAAGGCGGGCGGCAGCATAGCTAAGTTCTTTGATGCCGCCGTGGGCAGCAAGCTCGTCAAACTTGTCCGCCTGCGTTATCTGGACGATGCGCCGCTGTGCCTGGAGACCACCTATCTGCCACCAAGCTTCGAGGCACTCATCGACCGCGATATCAACGGTTCGCTCTACGCCACGCTGCGCCAAGAATTCCATCGCGCGCCAGCACAGGGACATAAGACCTTTGAGGTGTGCTATGCCTCGCAAAACGAGGCGTTTTTGCTCAACGTTGAGCGTGGGCAGGCGCTGATCCTGATCACCGACTACGTCTACGACACCGACGGCCGCCCGCTCCATGTCTCCAAGCGCATCCAACGTACCGACCGCGCCAAATACACCGAGCCCATCGGCTAACCTGTCCCTAAATGGTAGGTTTGGGGAGATCGGGGAACCAGGTTGGCTTGGGTTGGTTGGGCGTGCGCTCGGCTAAGACCAGCTCCATCCAGCACATGTCGTACCAGCGGCCGAACTTTTGGGCGCAGCGGTCAAAAGCGCCGACCAGGCGATATCCCATATGGGCATGGAAATCCTGGCTGTTGTGCGTTAGATACTCGTCGTCCTTGTCGTGCGGCACGGCGATGAGCGCGCACATGTTGGTGATGCCCATCGCAATCAGGCATTGCTTGAGCGCATCGTGCAGCTTGCGGCCCAGCCCGCCGTGGCGCACGTCGCGCGCCAGGTAGATCGACGTCTCGACCGACCAGTCATATGCCTCGCGGCTGTTGAGCGGACTCACATAGGCATAGCCTACCGGACGTCCGTCCAGCTCCATCACCAGATACGGATAGCGCTTGAGTGTGCGCTCGATGCGCCCGGCGAACTCCTCAACGCTCGGCACCTCGTATTCGCAGGTAATCGCCGTCTGGCGCACATACGGCTCATAGATGGCAAGCAACGCCGGCGCGTCTTCGGGCGTCGCCAGGCGAATCGTCGGCTCGGACATCTCGGTCATACAACCCTTCTCCCAAAAAGCAAAGACCGCCCTGCGCCAAACCCAGCGCAAGGCGACCCCTCGTCATTACATCAGGCTACAGGACAGCCGCCAGCGCGTCGATATCCCCCTGCGTCGTAGCCCAGCTGGTGCAAAAGCGCACCACCGTGTGGGTCTCGTCGTACTTTTCCCAGTACTCGATCGAGGCATGCTCGCGAATGCGGGCCATGTCCTCGTTGGGCAGAATCACGAACTGCTGGTTTGTGGGCGTCTCCAAAAAGAACTGGTAACCGCGCTCGTGCAGCACACAGCGTAGCGCCTGGGCGGTATCGATCGCCTGTCGACCAATCTCAAAATACAGGCCGTCGGTAAAGAGCGCCTCAAACTGGACGCCCGTCAGGCGGCCCTTGGCGAGCAGTGCGCCATGCTGCTTAATACGCGGAATGGGGTGCGCCGGAGCGTGCATGCCGCAAAACACCACGGCCTCGCCGCAGAGCGCGCCACACTTGGTGCCGCCGATGTAGAACACGTCGCACAGCTGCGCCAGCTCGGGCAGGGTAATGTCGCACTCATCGGCCGCCAGCGCATAGGCCAGGCGGGCGCCATCCACAAACAGCGGAATCTCGCGCTTCTGGCACACCGCGTGAATCGCCGCGAGCTCGGCCTTGGAGTACAGCGTGCCGTACTCGGTCGATAGGCTCACGTACACGGCACCCGGGAACACCGTGTGCTCGTAGCTCTCGTTTTCGTAGAACACCTGGATATAGTTCTCGAGGTCCTCGGCGTGCATCTTGCCCTCGTAGCCGGGGATGGTGAGCACCTTGTGGCCGCCAAACTCGATGGCGCCCGCCTCGTGGCAGGCGACGTGGCCAGTCTCGGCAGCAACGACGCCCTCGTACGGCGCGAGCAGCATGTCGATCACCGTGGCGTTAGCCTGCGTGCCGCCCACCAGGAAAAACACGTCGGCGTCAGGCGCCTGGCAGGCCTCGCGAATAAGTTGCTTGGCACGCTCGGTATGTGCATCGGTACCGTAGCCGGGCTGCGGCTCCATATTGGTGTCGACGAGCGCCTGCAGCACCGCCGGGTGTGCGCCGTGGGAATAATCGTTGTTAAACGCGAGCATGGCAATCCTCTCTTACCGGGTATCGGCCAGATGATTCAAACGGAGCTATTGTACGCCGTTGGGATAGGCAATACGCGCGGCAAGGCACTCAAGTGCCAGCACCAGGGCAAAGCCGCAGCTCACGTCACTCAAAAAATGCGCCCCGATCACGATACGGCCAAAGGCGACGAGCGCCGCGACCACAGCCGCCGTCCAAAAGACCACACGACGGCGCGACGGCTTTTCCTTAAAGGCCGTCGCGGGAAGCCCAGCGAGCATGAGGCCGATCGCCGCATGCGCGGTGTGCCCGCTCGCGAACGACTTGAACCCGTCCTTGATCACGCCGGCGGCGATATAGGTCCACTTGTCGGAATTGCCGATCACCCACCACGGCTGAAAATTGAGCCCCGGCGTGACCTCGATCACGCGCATGCGCGGGCGCGACCACAACGGCTTAACAATGACGTTGAGGATGATGGCCTGAGCGATCCACACGACAAGCACCATCAGCGCCCAGCGTGTGAGCTCGTCGGGCTCGGTCGTGCGCGTGAGACGATAGACGATAAGGTTGGCGGCGATCACCAGCACAAACGTCAGCACCAGCTGAACGGCAATGAGTTTGCCGCCAACCTTCAGGGACGAAACAATCTCGTAGCCGGCCAGGCCAACGTTGACAAGGATGCCGAGCACGGCGAGCCATTTGCTCCCTCTGGAATCGGGGCGCACCGCGCGCACGAGCATAACGCCCGCGATGCTCGCCGTCAGTTCGAACGGTAGCTCGCCGGCGGCCTCGATAAAGCGGCCGTACATGCTGCCGACGTTGAACAGCGCGCTCGAGATCTGATAATCGAAGAAACTGCCCACGCCCAGACAAAGGCACAGGACAACCGCGATAATGGCGACATCTTTCTTATAGATGTATCCGAACATGCTTTCCTTTCGGTCGGGCGAAGGGCGGTCAACCTGCAATGTGGGTGAGACGAAGATGGCTTTGTCCCGTAAATACCCTTACAGGTTGAGCATAAGTAAGCGAAAACGTTCCATTTGTGGCAAGGTGGCCCGAAGGAGGAGGGAAGCGTACTTGCGTACGCGACCGACGAGTGAGGGTCAGATTGCCCAAATGGGGCGTTTGCAGCGTCGACCCGTTAGTCGTCGTCGCTGGCACCCAGCTGCTGCAGCAGCATGAGCGCCGCCGCCACGGGACCGGTGCCGTCGTTGGCGTCGAGGCCACGACCCAGGCCGCTGCCCGCACCGGCGCCCGCCTTGTAGGGCACCGACAGCTTGCGGCTCTTGGGGAAGTTCACCGCGCCATAGCGGGTCTTAAGCTCAAATGCCACCTTCTTGAGCACGTCGACGCCCAAAAACGTGATGCGGCCGCCACTGAGCGTGACGCTCTCGAGCCCCAGACGCTCGCCGCGAATGCGGATGCGCGCGCGATTGAACAGGTTGAGTCCCGCCAACGGCAGCTCGCCATGCGCGGCCTCGGTCTCTTCCTGCACCTCGTCGATGCTCTCCAGGTCCTCGGCCGCCGCGAGCTTACGGTACACGAGCACGCGCTGGTCCACCGCCGGCAGGTACTCCTCGGACAAGAAGTAGTCGGCCGGCAGGTTAATACCCACGCTCGCCGCCTCCACGCCGGCGTCGTCATCGCCGCGCGCCTCGGCCACGGCCTGGCCCAGCATCTGCGTAAACAGGTCAAAGCCCACGCTCGACAGGTTGCCGTGCTGCTCGGCTCCCATAAGCGAGCCGGCGCCGCGAATCTCCAGGTCGCGCATGGCGATGCGCATGCCGCTGCCCAGGTCTTGGAACTCGGAAAGCGCGGTCAGGCGTGCCGTCGCCTCCTCAGTGAGCGGCAGCTCGCCCGGGAACATAAAGTACGCGTAGGCCTGCGTGGCAGAGCGACCCACACGGCCCTTGAGCTGATAGAGCTGCGCCAGACCCAGGCGCTGCGAATCCTCGATGATGAGCGTGTTGGCGGTCGCGTTGTCGATGCCGCTCTCCACGATGGTCGTGGCGATGAGCACGTCGATCTTTTTGGTCGCGAACTCAATCATCACGTCCTCGACCTCGCGCGGGCTCATCTTGCCGTGCGCCACGCCCACGCGCGCCTCGGGCGCGGCCTCGTGCACGCGCGCCACGGCGTCGTCGATGGTCTTGACGCGGTTGGACACGTAGTACACCTGGCCGCCGCGACCCACCTCCAGGCGAATCGCCGCGCTCACCACGTCGGGGTCGTACTCCCCTACATGCACGATCACGGGACGGCGTCCGGTCGGCGGCGTAGTGATCAGACTCATGTCGCGCACGCCACTCGTGGCCATCTGCATGGTACGCGGAATGGGCGTCGCCGAGAGCGTGAGCACGTCAATCTGCTCACGCAGGTTCTTGAGCTGCTCCTTGTGCTGCACGCCAAAGCGCTGTTCCTCGTCAATGATCACCAGGCCCAGGTTCTTGGGGTTCACATCGGCCGAAAGCAGACGGTGCGTACCGATGAGCACGTCGATCGTGCCCTCGGCAAACGCCTTGAGCGCGCGCTTTTGCTGCGCCGGCGTGCGGAAGCGGCTGAGCACCTCGACCTCGAGGCCAAACGGGGCAAAGCGCTCAAAGAACGTCTCGTAGTGCTGCTGGGCCAGAATGGTCGTGGGGCAGAGCACCATGACTTGGCGGCCGGAGTCCACACACTTAAACGCCGCGCGCAGGGCAACCTCGGTCTTGCCAAAGCCCACGTCGCCGCACAGCAGGCGGTCCATGGGCTTGGGCGCCTCCATATCGGCCTTAATGTCGGCGATGGCCTCCAGCTGGTCGCGCGTCTCGTCGTAAGGAAAGCTCTCCTCCATCTCGATCTGCTCGGGCGTGTCGGGCGGGCAGGCGATACCGGTAATCGACGAGCGGCGCGTATACAGATCGACCAGGTCAAACGCCAGCTTTTTGGCGTTTTTGCGCGCCTTGTTCGCGGCACGCGTCCAGTCGGCGGTATTGAGCCTGGTCAGGCGCGGCTTGTCACCGTCGGGACCGACGTATCGCGTGATGCGGTCGACCTGCTCGAGCGGCACGTAGAGCTTGTCGCCGTCGGCATATTCCAGCAAAAAGTAGTCGCGTTCCTTGCCGCCCACTTCCTGGCGCGCGATCTCGCTAAAGAGCGCGATGCCGTGGGTAGCGTGCACCACGTAGTCACCCGGCTTAAACGGGAACGTGATCTGCGTAACGTCCACCTTGCGGCGGCTGCGCGCGCGGTTGGCGTCCATGCGGGCGTTGAGGTCGGCGATTGAGAACACGGCCAGGTTGGCATCGGGCACCACCACGCCCTGCGGCAAGGCGGCATCGACAAAGGTCACGCGTCCGCGCGAGATGGTGGGCACGGCGGCACCGGCGGCAGCCTGGACCGCGCCCGCCTCGAGCGAGCGGGCGTTGAGTGCGTCGGCGCGGCGCTCGCGAATGGAAGCATGGGCCTCCTGGCGGGCAGCACGGTCGGCAGAATCTGCCGCTGCCACGCGTACGCGCTCGCCAATGACGCCGGCGTTTTCGGGCGCTGCCGTCAGCGATTCCTCAAAGGTGATGCCCTCGTCGCCAAAGGTGAGCTCCATCGACTCGCGCGCGCCGCGATCGGGAATGGCAAACACGCAGGCGTAGCGCTTGCCTACGACTTCCTGAATGCGCGTCATAAAGCGGTTGTCCGAGCCCGCGATGGCCGGCTGCTCAATCTTGAGCTCCGCCGTCACCGCGCCGCCGGCGCGAATCAGGCTCACATAGTTCAGGCGCTGCTGAGCACCAAAATCGAGCTGCTGGGCACGTACATACAGGCCATCCAGTCGGTCAATCCCCGCCTCGCCGGCACGCGCCTCGATATCCTCGTAGGCGCGCAGGCAGTCGTCGAACAGCGAGCGCGGCTCGGATAGAACCACGAGCGCCTTGCCGCCCACGTGTGCCAGTGGGCTTACGGTCTGGCCGTACATCACCGGCAAAAAGCGGTCGAGCTCGGGCGTGACGATGCGTGCATCCACCATCTCGAGCAGCGCCGCCAGCTTGCTATCGTCCTGGCTGGCGCGATAGAGCGCCACATGCATGTTGTGGACCGCATCGTCGGTAAGCGCCAGCTCACGGCAGGGGAAGATCTCGATACTGTCCTCGTTGCCAATGGTTTGGCCCGTGGAGCTCACCATGCGGCGAATGCGATCAATTTCGTCGCCGAAGAACTCGATGCGCACGGGTGCCTTTTCCTGTGCGGGGAACACCTCGACGGTGTCGCCGTGAACGCGAAACAAGCCGGGTGCATCGGCGGCGCCGGCATTGGTGTAGCCCATGCCCACCAAGCGCTGCGGCACCTCGTCAAAAGGAATCTCCTCGCCCACCGCAAAAGTGGTGGACTCCCAATAGCGGCTCTCGACCGGCGGTACGCAGCGCAGCAGCGCACGGGCCGAGGCAACCATGATGCAGTTGTCCCCGCGCACGATGCGCCCCAGAGCCTCGCAGCGCTGCGCCACCACGGCGTCGTCGGGCGCCTGTTCGCGCCACGGATAGTCCTTGCGCTCGGGAAAACGGCACACGTGCGCTAGGCCCACGTAGGCGGCAAGGCTACGCGCGGCGCGATCGGCCGCATCCTCGCCGCTCACGATATAGACCGTCGGGCGCGGACGGCGCGCAAACTGGGCGGCCGCCATAAGCGTGCGGCCCGACTGCGACACAGCCAGCGTCACGTCCTCGCCAGCATCGAGTCCGTCCTCGACGGTCTGCAAGGCCTCGGCAGTGTAGAGCTGCGCGGCTATACGGTGAATGAGCATGCTGTTCCTCCGGCATCGCAACGCCAAAAGCCCGCCGGGGCAAGCTCGGCGGGTCGTACGTCAAATACATTGTCTGTCATGGTAGCGCATGGAGAGGACTCCGGCTCAAGGGCAAACCCAGCCCCGCAAAAAACGCCAGACGAAGATGCGTTCCGCCCTACCCCGCTACGCGCACGCTGGGGCACAAATCTGCCAGCGGACACTCGTCACACTTGGGTTTGCGGGCGTCGCAGATCTCGCGACCGAAGGTGATCCACTGATGGTTAACCGACTCCCAATACTCGTGCGGCAAAATCTTGAGCAGATCCTGCTCGGTCTTGAGCGGCTCCTTGGCATGCGTCTTGGGACTCAGCATCAGGCGGTGCGCAATGCGGTTGACGTGCGTGTCCACCGCAATGCCCTCCACGATGCCATACCCCACGTTGAGCACGATGTTCGCCGTCTTGCGTCCCACGCCCGGCAGCTTCACGAGTTCCTTCATGTCGGCCGGCACCTCGCCGCCATAGTCGGCGACGATCATCTGCGCGGCCTCGACGGCATGTTTGGCTTTGCTCTTGTAGAAGCCGAGCGACTTGATGGTGTCTGCCACGTCAGCCACGCTCGCCCCGGCCATGGCCTCGGGCGTGGGCCACTGGGCAAACAGCTGCGGCGTCACCTTGTTGACCTGCGCGTCGGTCGTTTGCGCCGAGAGCAACACCGCGATCAGCAGGCGGAAGGGATTCTCGTGGTCCAAAAAGCACTCGACCGGGCCATAGCGACGGTTGAGGCGCTCACACGCCTCGATGGCGCGCTCGCGTTTGGCGGCATTGGTCTCGCGTGGCATAACGACTCCTCGGCTCAGCGGCACAATAAACTAATGGGCACAATTGTCCCACGTCCGAGACGCTTACGCCTCCAAGAATGCGCCGGTCTGACGGCTCCACAGGCTCGCGTACTCGCCACCCGCCTCGACGAGCTGCGCATGCGTGCCGTCCTCGACAATCTCGCCATCGGCCAGCACCACAATGCGGTCGAGCGCCGCCACGGTGGACAGGCGGTGCGCCACCACAATGGAGGTACGGCCGCGCATCAGATTCTCGAGCGCCTCCTGCACCAACGCCTCGGACTCGCTGTCGAGGGCAGAGGTCGCCTCGTCGAGCACCAGAATCGGCGCGTCGGTTAGGATGGCGCGGGCGATAGCCACGCGCTGACGCTGGCCGCCCGAGAGCTTGACGCCGCGCTCGCCCACCATAGTGTCAAAGCCACGGGGCAAGCGGTCGATAAACTCCAGGGCGTTGGCCAGGCGCGCGGCCTCGCGAATCTGCTCATCAGTGGCGCCGGGACGACCGTAGGCAATGTTTTCGCGAATGGAGCGATGGAACAGCAGCGCCTCCTGCGGCACGTAGGCAACCTGGCGGCGCAGGCTCTGCTGTGTGCAGCGCGAGACGTCCTGGCCGTCCACGAGCACACGGCCGCCCTGCACATCGTCCAAGCGCAACAGCAGCTTGGTGAGCGTCGACTTGCCCGAGCCCGATTTACCCACCAGGCCCACGCGCTGGCCCGCCGCCACGTGAAGCGTCAGGTCGTCGAACACGTTCTCGCCCGCCGCGGCGTCACGATATGCAAAGCTCAGGTGCTCAAAATCAATCGCGCCCTCGGTCACTTTGAGCTCAGGGGCGTCCGGGTCATCTGCCACCAAACGTGGCTCGTCCAGCACGCGCGTCATCTCGGCCGCATCACCGAGCGCGCGGTTGATGCGCTGCATCATGGAGCTTACGTAGTTCAGACGCATGGTGAGGTTATAGGTGTAGGTAAAGATCATGACGAGCGAGCCGGCCGAGATGCCAAACCACGCGTTGCCGCCCGCCACGAACCCACTCACCACGGCCATGGTGATGACGATAAGGCCCGAGGTCGTAAAGTTGCGCTGCATCATGGCGTGCATCGAGACCGTCTCGGCGTCGCGTGCGGCGCGGTCGGCGGTATCGAACAGGTCGCGCTCAAAGTCCTCGCGCCCACAGGTCTTGACGGCCAAGATGTTCGTGACCGCGTCGGAGAGCACGCCCGAGAGCTTGTTCTGCGCGGCGGACGTCGCGGCCGAAAGCGGCATGATGCGCTTGTACATAAGCCAGACAAACGCGATGTAGACGACCATGATGCCCACCAGGATCACGGTAAATGTGGGCACCACCGGGGCGAGCGCCGCCACCGTGCAGATGACCGAGGTGATGGTGGGGATGAGCGAATACACCGTCACGTCCACCAGCCCCGTATAGCCGCTCATAAAACGGCTCGTCTGGCTCACGAGCGATCCGCCAAAGCGGCTGGTGTGAAATGTCATGGATTGGTTGGAGAGCGTGTCGAAGCATAGACGCGCCAGGTGATAGTTGCCTGCGATCTCGAGCTTGTAGACGGTGTAGTCCTGTAGCTTGGAGAGGATCTGACCCACCAGGTTAACGAGTACGAGCGCCAGGATATAGGGGCCGAAGACCTCAAACACCTGGTCACCCACCACGGGACCGGCTTGAACGCGGTCGACAATGAGGGCCATCACATAGGTATTGGCAAACGTCAGCAAAAAGATGTAGCCCGCCGACGAGAACACCGAGAGAAAGACAATCAGCGGCTGCGTGCGCGTGACACCCCAAAACCGCTGCAGCGTGCGGCGCACGGTGGAGCGGCTGAGCGGGCTGGTGCTTCTCTGAGACATGGGCTTCCTTTCGCATCTGATAGGGCGAAACGCCATTGTTGCACATTGGAGCACGCTCCAGACAAGTGCGATACGAAAAGCGGTAGGGCGCCCGCGTTTGCACCGGTGCCCCGCCGTCTTGTTGCAATTAGTCCTCGTCTTCTTGGTCTGTGGGAAGGCCCGCGGGCGTGAGTCCCAAGATCTCATCGACTTGGTCGGCGTCTTCCAGTGCGTCGATGTCCTTGAGCTTGCGCTCCATTACGTTGGTGCGCGTGGTAATGATGCCCTCGACCGTTTTGCTCGCGGTCTCGATCTGCTGCTGGGCGCGGCGCAGCGCCGTTTGATAGCGCGGCAGCTCGGCCTTGACGGCGGAGAGCACGCGCAGTACGTCGTCGGTACGTTTTTGCAGCCTAAACGTCTGGTAGCTCATCTGCAGGCTGTTGAGAATGGCGGCCATAGTGCTGGGACCGGCAACGTTGACATGATAGTCGCGGCCCAGGGTTTCGATGAGCCCGGGTCGGCTGACGACCTCGGCGTACAGCCCCTCAAACGGCACGAACATGATGCCAAAGTTGGTCGTTGCCGGCACACTCAGGTACTTTTCGCAGATGTCCTTTGCCTCGCGTTTCACCATCATATCGAGCGTCTTGCGCGCTGCGGCAACGGCCTCCGCATCGCCCGACTCCTGGGCGTCGAGCAGATGCTCGTACGCGTCGCCCGGGAATTTGGAGTCGATCGGCAGCAGCACGGGATCGCCCTCGTCTACCGGCAGCTTGACGGCAAACTCAACGCGCTCCGAGGCGCCGGGCTTGGTGGCGACATTTTCCAGATACTGGTCGGGCGTAAGGATGTCCGCCAGGATTGCACCCAGCTGCACCTCGCCCAAAATGCCGCGCGCTTTTACATTGCCCAGCACGCGCTTGAGGTCGCCTACGCCGGTAGCAATGGACTGCATGTCGCCCAGGCCCTTGTACACAGCCTCGAGCTGGTCGCTCACCTGTTTAAACGATGCAGACAGGCGATCGTTGAGCGTACGGGAAAGTTTCTCGTCCACCGTCGCGCGCATCTGATCGAGCTGCACGTTGTTGTCCTTGCGGATGGCGCCCAGCTGGGCATCGACCGTCTCGCGCACTTTGTCCAGGCGGCGCTCGATGCCCTCGCGGTTGGCACCGAGCTGCTGGGCCGTCTCGCGGCGCAGGTCATCCATACGGTCGCCAGCCTGCGAGAGCTCACGCGCGATGGTCAGGTAGCGCTGCTGCTCTACGGCCGCATCGGTCGTCTGCTGCTGCGCGATGACATTTGCCGTGCGGCGGGTTTCTGCCAACGCGACGTTGAGGGTGTCGAGCGCGTTGTTGGCCTGCTCGAGCGCAGCCAGCATCTCTGCCCCGCTATCGCCGCGCTCCCGCAGCTCGGCGCGAAGGCCCTTGAGCTGCAGGGCACAAGCCACAGCAACCCCCACCGCCACCAAGGCGATCACAACAAGCACGATATCAATAGCAGACATAGTCTCCGCCCAACAAACCCAATCGATCATCAATCAAAACCGCGATCAATCTTACCCCGCCACACGCACCGGGCGCCCGGCCCCTTCTTGGGTGCCCCTCTCCTCCGCATATTCCATAATGCGGCGTGCCGTCTCCCTGCTCACCTTTGAGTCATCGCCGGCCAAGTATGCGTATACGTTTCCTTTATTAAGGTGCAGAGCACGGCAGAGGCCATAGCGCGTTACACCCGATTCCTCCAATGCTTCCAGCGTTTTCTTTCTCATCAGGGCGTTCACCCTTCTGTCGGCCGCCGGCTTTTCCTTCGCCGCTCTATACGCGCGCCAAACGTTGGCATAACGGTTAGGGAGTTTGTCTTCGGCGCATAGAGATACCAGGCTACCCGTTTGGCCGTACAAGGACAAAACGCCTCGGTAACCCTCTTCCATCCACGAGCCCTCGGATAAACCCAGAACGTATTCTGCTTTGCCCTGCGCCAAAGCGAGCAAAAACAGAGGCTCCGCCACGCGCGGCGCAACCGTCGTCGCTTGCTTAACCAGTTTTCTAAAACTGAGCGACTGCTGTCCGGATAGCTCTCGGCAATAGCCTTTTAAGAATCCCTCAAAGGTCAGATTCAACCGAGCACCTCCTTTTTGTATGGCTCTGTTAGACCAGGATTGACATTCCGCCCCGTCATCTTCTTGCGATTGC
>CALGZY010000278.1 GCA_937934355.1 uncultured Collinsella sp.
CTTTGCTTTGTAGTTAATCTTGGATTCAAGCTTGGCAATACGACTATCAAGGTGAATAGAGCCCAGTCTTTTACCGCCGGACGCAAATGAGATGTCAATCGTAGAGCCGTCCAAAAACGGAAGCACCAAGACGACGAGTTCGCCCTCATAATCGGCAACGGAGGGACAAAGCGCCAGCACGCGGCCATGATCGACCGGCAGTGTCAAAGACGGCACGCAAGCGCCATTGGTCGTCGCATGGGCAAAAGTCTGGGAATCCTCCTGCTCAATAAGCCCCGCGATATCCTGGCCGACAAAACGAAGCAGCACAAACAGACGGCCCTGACTGCGGCAAAGTGACAAACGCTTGATACTCATCTACACTTCTCGCTTTCCCAGAGCGTTCGCAGCCATGCGCTTGCACGCGCCCAAGCGCCCAAACCTCAAGACGTCGTAATTGAACATGAGTTTTTTGCACGAACGAGCAGCGGGCGCCTTACCGACAAGCGCCGCACGCACCATGGCGGCAACAGACGGGGCACATTGTGCAAGCGCAGCATCGCTACCCACAGCAGAACCGGCAAGCGCTGTGGCAACGGCAGCAAACACCTTGCCGCAGTCCGAACCCAGCAACCTGAGCGCATCGTACAGCACCAGATCACATAGGAAGTACGCCAGGTCATCGGCATGATGAGCATCGAGACCGTCGCGCTGCCAGTCGGCCAGCACCGCGGAGTAAATCTTCACGTGTTCCAGCAGACGCGTCTCGTCGTCGTAGCGCATGGTGTCCATGAGCGAACCCTTGCGCGCCACGCGGTAATCATACAGCTTGTTCGAGATAAGCGCGGTCTTGTGCGAACGACCGTACACGGCAAAATCGAAGACCTGGTCCTCGCCATACTTAACGGTTTCGTCGAACACGATCCCGTTGCCCAGCAAAAACTCACGCTTGCAGGCGGTGCGCCATGCAAACGGGCGAGATGCTTCCTTAAACAGTAGGTCGGAGCTATAGCCTTCAAACGACACATCGCGCGGGCTCAGCACATAGTTAAGCCACGGATACCCCGCCTCCAGCGGATACGGGTTCGCGCCAAAGGTCAAAACGTCGCAGCCCTCGCGCTCAAAGGCATCTACGATCACACGGCACGCATCGGGCGTAAATCGGTCGTCGGAATCCAAGAACGCGACGATAGGCGCCGTGGACGCAGCGATACCCGCATTGCGCGCGCTCGACAGGCCGCCGTTCTCCTTATCGACCAGCTTAAAGCGCGCGTCCTTTTCGCAATAGGTAGCCGCAATATCGCGCGAACCGTCCGGCGAGCCATCGTTGACCAGCACGCCTTCCCAATCGGGCATGTCCTGTGCAAGCAGGGAGTCCAGGCACCAGGCCAGGCACTCCTCCACGTTATAGATGGGAACGACAACGGAAATCTTGGGGGTAGCCATAGTCACTCGCTCCTACTGTGCTGCCGGAACGTCGTCAGGGTGCGGGTTGTCGCCGTAGGTGCGCTGATACGTCAGCACGCGCCAGACCAGCGGTAGGCCGCCAATCTTAAAGTAATGCTTAAACGTATTGAGCTTGCCGGGCTTCTTAAAGTCAAAGCGCGAATCGATATAGGCGCGGGGCGACTTGACCATCAGGCGCAAGTCGGTCTCGCCACGCGGATCAAACAGCGACAGATCAAAGCGACCGGCATCCCAGTCGGCCTTGAGCTCGGACGAGGCTTTCTTCCAAAACTGCTCGCGCAGTTCATCGACCAGGCGCTCATCGTTCCAACGGTACGTATCGACCTTCATGCGCATTAAAATACCCTGAAGCTGAGCCTTAAGCTCGGGGCGTTCATCCAAAAAGCGCTGCATCTCGGCGTATTCGTCGCACACGCAAAATACCTTGTTGGGCGAATTAACGGAGCTCTTCTCGTTGTCTTGGCGATAGCACAAAATGGGGTCCGCGATAAACGCAGCACGCTCGGCGCATGCCCAGACCTTAAAGTTAAAACCCGCATCCTGATACGAGGCACCCGGCGTGGGAAGGAAGCGAATCTGATTGTCGTTGAGAAACTCGCGCCGATAGATAGCCGACCAAATGGAAGGTTTGCGGTAGAAGATGCCCGGGCGATCGACGGGGCGATACGCGGCGCCCGTCATATGCTCGTCGATAATCCCAAACAGCTCACGTCGCTCGCTGGGCGTGGACCAATACAGATAAAAGTCACCCTTTACCGCATCGGCATGCTCAGCATCGGCCTTGGCGACCAGCTTTTGAAGCGAATCCTCAAACATAAAGTCGTCGGACTCAAGGATGCCCACGTACTCACCGCGCGCCATCTCCAGGCCACGGTTCATCGAGTCGCCGTAGCCGCTGTTGGCCTTGTCGATCATCTTTACACGGGGGTCGTGCTCCATGTACTCGCGGATGATATCCGGCGAGCTATCGGTGGAGCCGTCGTTGATGCAGATGATCTCGATGTCATTGAGCGTCTGCGCCACGGCGGAATCGAGGCACACGCGCAGATAGCGCTCGACATTGCAAATGGGGACAAGCAGCGAAACTTTAGGGGTATCAGAGTTCTGCAAGAGAACCTCCTGTTGAATAGCGTGTAACAGGGTTATTTTAGCAGCCGAGTTGCGGCGGGCGGCAGCGCTTGGAATTAGATAAAGCGCTCCAGGCAGGCTTTGAGACCGCGAGTCGAAAGATAGAACAGAGTGGCGTCTGCCATCGAAACGCCCGAGGTCGCCGCAACGAGCTTGTGGGCAACACGGCGAACGGCGCCCTTAGCAGGCATATCCGCCCACTCCGTTCCCAAAAACGTCGTGAAATCCATATTGACGCGACCGGCCACGCGACGGAAACCATCGGCGTCCAGACGCGCCAAGTCAAACACAATAAGGTCCAAGAACCAAGTGATCAGCTCGCCGGGGCACAGGTCCCAAAGACCGTAGGCCGCCCAGTCCTCCAAGACCTCCTCGAGCATCCTCATGTGGGCGTCAAGCTTTTTGGCGCGAGCCTCGGCACTGTTGAACTCGTGCGTCGCCGATTCACTCTCCATCACGTAGTGGTAGAACTTGTCCGGCATGACGACGGTCTTGCGGGCAAGCGCATAAGCCGCAAATTGGAAGACGACGTCCTCGCCCAAAGCCAAACCGGGGGCGAAGCGAATACCTTCGCGATTGAGCAGCTCGCGCGAAAAAGCCGCGCGGCAGGCATAGGGCTGCGCATTCGAATGGAACAGCAGTTGGGGATCACGGGCGCCGAAGGTACCAGCTTTGGGGCTCATGAGTTGCTGGACGCGTTTGGGGGCAGCATCGGCAGGTTCACAGACGCCGCCAAAAACGGCGGTCTCGGCATCCGCAGACTCCATGGCATGCAGCACGCGCTCGACCGTCTGGGCATCGATATAATCGTCGGCGTCCACAAAAAAGACGGTCTCGCCCTCGGCAGCATCGATACCGGCATTTCGAGCGCACGAGACGCCCGCGTTTTCCTGGTCAATCACCAGTACACGATCGTCGGCCTGCGCGATCTGGCGCAACGCGTTCAACGAATCATCAGTCGAACCGTCGTTGACGCAGACAACCTGAATCGAGCGCTCGGACTGGGCCAACAGCGAATCGAGGCATCGCTGAATCGAGCGCGCAGAGTTGTAAACGGGGACGACAATGGTAGCTTTAGGACACGAGGCCTCTCCCATGCCGACCTACCCCCTCAGCGATTCGATGAGGAAGGCAGCAACCACGCCTGGGCCTCCAACCGAGGCGTAATACTTAGCACGCCCCAAGGCACCATCCGTCGCAAAGCTCGGATGCTCGTCAACCCAGCCCTCAGGATCTTTGAGGATAGCAGCGAGATTTGCGCGCTTCCACGGCTTGAGGTCGTCAAGCGAAAACTCCCCGGCGTCCAAGGCAGCTTGGAACTCCTTGGCCATCTGAACCAGGAACTCCTTATAGAACTTGGGCGCCAGGCGCACGTAGTTCCACATGTACGAATCGTACTTAATGAGCTGATTGAACTTGAGCATGCGCGCGACGTCATCACTTGCGTGGTCGCGGGCATAATCCTCTCGAATCCAACGCTCAATCTCGGCATACTCGGTATTGACGCAAAAGACCTTAGCCGAAGAATTGACCGAGGAATTCTCGTTGTCCTGGCGATACGACAACACGGCATCATGCAGGTAAACAGCCTTATCGGCGCACGCGATAACCTTAAAGGCGAATGACGTGTCCTGAAAGGATGCCCCTGGAGTCGGCAAGAACTTGATGCCGTTGCGCTCAAGAAAATCGCGACGGTACACGGCCGACCAAATCGACGGCTTTTGCTTAAAGAACTGCGTCGTGTCGCTCGGGTGCACCGGCTTGTCGCAGTCCTTGGCCTTAAACATCTCGTGCAGCGAGCGGCGCTCCTCGGGCTTAGACCAGTAGAAGTCAAAGTTCGCCTTTGCAAAATCGGCGTCATTGCGCTCGGCAGCCGCCACGAGCTTCTCCAGCGCATCGTGCGCCATAAAGTCATCGGATTCCAGAATGCCCACGTACTTGCCGCACGCCATCTCCAGGCCGCGGTTCATCGAGTCGCCGTAGCCACTGTTAGCTTTATCGATCATCTTCACGCGTGCATCGCGCTGCATGTACTCGCGGATTATCGCCGGAGAGTTGTCGGTAGAGCCGTCGTTGATGCAGATGATTTCGATGTCGTTGAGCGTCTGCGCCACAGCGGAATCGAGGCACTCGCGCAGGTAGCGCTCAACGTTGTAGATGGGAATAAGCAGCGACAGGACAGAGCTGCCAGAGGAATTAGTAGACAAATGTGCTCCTTAGGAAATACCTGCCGTTAATGGTATCAAAGGGTCGTCCCGCCCGCGGGCGTTTATATAATCTATGGAGCCTCTTGCGGGCAAAGCAGCCCCACGTCATGCGGCGGGCCCATGGCAGGTTCCTGCGTTTTATTCAAAGCTTGCCGCTAAGGTGCGCCGAGCCTTTACAATAGGACAGTCCCAAGGACGTATTCGATAGCTTC
>CALGZY010000279.1 GCA_937934355.1 uncultured Collinsella sp.
AGGCGCGGCACGAGCGGCGCGTTCTCGCCCTCGCCATCGCGACGGCGCAGGACCAGATACGGAATGGCTTCATCGCTCAGATGCTGAGGAGCTTCGCAGGTCACGCGCTCGCGCCTAAGACCTTCGCCTGCCGCGGGATCAAAGTCGGCGATGATATCGCCCTCGCCCACGCGCGTGGGCTTGGCAGCGCCAGCGGCCTCGGCATGTGCCCGCAGCTCTGTCCATACGGCTGCCGGGTAGCATTCGCGTGCCTGACGATCGTGCGTCACGCGGGCGAGCGCGACCGGACCGCTCGCCGCCTGCATCGCACGGCCAAAGCGCACGCGCAGCAGGGCAGCGGGCTCCAAAGACACGCCGTCGCGGCGCAGCTCGGCTGTCAACGTGGCAAGCGGGCCCTCTTCGTGCGAAAGCGGATAGCTGTCCAGGTCGACATCGGCAAACAGCACGGCATCGTAGCTGCCAGGACGCAGAACCGACGCATCGGCAAGCGACGCGAAGCGCACTTGTGCCCGTGGTGTGCGATCGACCTCGTAGGTCTCGTAATCGTAGGCGGTACTGCGCTTGTCCACCTTGGTTCGAACGCCGTCGAGAACCGGCACGGTCGCGGCCTGCGACACGCCGAGCGCGCGGGCGTCGTTCATAAGAATGTCGATGGCATGTCGCAGCAGGGCGGCCTCCGCCTGGCGACGGGCCTGACCGTCGAGACCGCCAAACGCGCGATCGGGCAGCGCCTCGGCGACGGCAAGCATGGCCTTGAGCGCCGTCACGGGCTTGTCGCGCCACAGCGCCTGGAACACGTCCGAGACCACGCACGGCACGTTCTTAAACCAGTTCTCGTCACTCGCCGCCTTGCGCGCGCCCCTCACCTGGCCCTGAACGCTCTGCAGTAGGCTCTTAACGCCCGCAGTAGTCTTGCTGCGCGAAAGACGCATATTCTTATCGAAGGTACGGGCATTGACGGCATCAGCGCCCGAAAGCGGACTGTAGATCCAGTCGGTAAGCTCCGGCGCGGGCCACCACTCGGTCTTTGACACCGTGCCCTCATCGCCGGCCTTCATGCGCTCGATCAGGCCGGCGAGCGCCGCAAACTGCCTGCCCGCAATGGATTGGGAAAACGCCGTGAACTCAGTCGTCTCGGCCGCAATGTGACGCGCCGCCAGACGAGAGGCGAGCTCACCGAACAGCTGGGATGCCCGGGCAGAAACAACGAGCACGCGCACGGGGTCGGCGGGCGTTGCAGTAGCTTTATCGGCCTTGGACTCCTTGTGCGCTTTCACCAACTTATCGATGGCGTCCGCATAGACATGAGCACGGGCATGGGGGCCGGCGACTTCCACAAAGGCAGGACGTGCGACGGACTTTGGAGCAGTCGCGGGAGCGCCAGCATCCTCGTCCAGCGGTGCAACCTCAAACAGCACACCGCGGGCATCAAGGGCCGTGGCCAGCTCCTCACGCATCGCCGCTTGCTCGCGGGCGAGCAGCACGACAACCTCTCCCCCGTTGTTTGCCACGGCGGACAGCAGCTCGAGCAGGCTATACGTAAATGACGTGACGCCGCGCACGCAAACGGCGCGGGTGCACGCCGGCAGGCTGTCGGTCAAAGCGCCGGCCATAATGTCAGCTGCCTCGCAGGACTCGACCATATCTCGACGGTCCAAACCGCCCGCGTAGGCACGCAAAAGCTCAAACACACGAGCCTCGGCATCGCTTTTGGGCTTGGGCTTGCAAACGTTGTCGCAGCAACGCTCGGCACCAGTCCCCGCCACACCCGGAAGCACATCGCGAGCCATGCGCGCGAGCATGCGCACCGTGCCCTGGCTACGCGAAAGCGGCTGCAGGCCGGCATCGTCGCGGCGGGCAATCATATCCGAAAACAGCATCTGACGTTGCAGGTTGTCGACGAAACCACGCCCGTCGCCCAAAAGCTCCCAAAGCGAGCGAAGCCACGATGCGGGTGTCTTGTAGTCGATACCCAGCGAAATGCCGGCTTCCGCCGCATCATGACGGCACAGATCGAGCTCGGCAAACGTTGGTGCCAGCAACACGGCACGCCCGTGACGGGCAATAAGGTCGGCAAGCAGCGCCGACTCGGCATCGCTCAAATCCGTGCCGGCATTGGTGGTATAGATTCGAACAGGCATGGTCCTCCGCTCAAACCGTTCGCAATAATCAATGCATCCATCCTACCCGCCCAAGCGGACAGATTTGCCCCACGCCAACAGATTTGATCCCTTGAGGACGGAGGAAAATGGATCACAGAGGGGGTCAGTCTAACCCGGTGATCCGTTTTCCTCCGTCCCCAAGGGATCAAAAAACCGCCCCCGGAGGGACGGTTCTTCGTAATTCAATGTTGTCGCCGGCCTACTCGCCATCCTCCAACTTAATGAGGATCTTGCGGTAGCCACCGTACTCGCCGTTCAGCGCCTTTGAAACGCGGCTCACCGTGGTGGACGAAGCGCCGGTACGGGCCTGAACCTCAACATAAGGCTCGCCCTCGTCCAAATAGCGCGCAACCTGCAAACGCTGAGAAAGGTCGCAAATCTCGCGCGGCGTGCAGATATCGGTCAAAAACGCTTGGATATCCTTCTCGTCGTCCAAAAGGCTAAATGCGTGGACCAGCTGCTTGACATCAGGCTTGTCAAACATGTTCTCGATATTCATCGATCACCGCCAAACCCGCCAAAAGGCATCGAAGTTGATACTGACATCGGGCATCGTTCGCCCGTTCTATGCAATAGGGCAACGCCTGTGGCTTTTGCCCGTAGCAGTGTAGCACACCACCAAACTAAAGCGACAAGACTCTCTGCCAGCGGCGCGTTTTTCAGGACGAACGCCGTTTAGAAATCATATGCGCACGTAAGCTCCACGAATATTTGAGACAATGGGCGCCCAAACACCGCGGCGCGCCCGCGCAACCATCCAGGTCGCCGCCGCAAGCCGCTTCACGCGACGCCAGCAACCCCGGCGCAAGAAAGGATTCACGCCATGCGCTTTATGCTTAACTGGCTCTTCACCTCGATCGCCATCGCGATCGCCACGTTCCTCGTCCCCGGTATCCAACCCTTCGGCTTTGCCGAGGCTTGGGTCTGCTTTGCCTTCGTGGGACTGTTCCTGAACATTGTCGATTCGTTCGTCAAACCGTTCCTGACGGTCATCTCGCTGCCGCTCACGATCATTACGCTGGGCATTTTCCAGCTTGTCGTCAACAGCTTTATGCTTGAGCTCGCGAGCTACCTGTCGGTCAACCTGCTGGGCGTCGGCATCTCCATCGCCAGCTTTGGATCGGCCTTTATGGGCAGCATCCTGGTGTCCATCACGCGCAGCATCCTCGACAGCATCGCCGAGGACTAAAACGGCCATTCCGACCGTGTCCGTCTCAACAGCCCAAAACGAAGGCCGCCCATCGCAAAAATGAACTGCCTCCCATTTCTTGGACATGAGAAATGGGAGGCTTTTTATGCGAGTCG
>CALGZY010000280.1 GCA_937934355.1 uncultured Collinsella sp.
CGATCCGCGCACGGCGGATTATTTGACGGGGCGTTTTGGCTGATACCATCTAGTAAAGGTACCTTTAGGGTTAAGATGCGGTCATGCCGGCCGCAAAGGGGTTCAACATGATCTATTACGTCGAGGACGATGACAACATCAGGGATTTGACGGTCTATGCGCTGCGCAAGCAGGGGATTGAGGCCGAAGGCTTTTCGTGCGACGGTGAGTTTAAGGCTGCCGTGGCGCGACGGGTACCCGATGCCGTCCTGCTCGACATCATGCTGCCCGATACCGATGGCTTGGCGATTATGCGTCGACTGCGTGCCGATCGCCTGACGGCGACGGTGCCCATCATGATGCTTACCGCCAAGGATACCGAGCTCGACAAGGTGATGGCGCTCGATGGCGGTGCCGACGATTACCTGACTAAGCCGTTTTCGCTCATGGAGCTCGCCAGCCGCTGCCGCGCACTGCTGCGTCGCGGCGGCATGGTCAAACAGGCAAGCGATGTGCTCAGCGTGGGCGACATTGTGCTCTCGCCCAGCCATCGTGAGGTGACTGTTGCCGGCGAGTCGCTTAAGCTCACCCTGCGCGAGTTCGACCTGCTCGAGTACCTCATGCGCAAGCCCGGCGTGGTCTTTACCCGCGAGTCGTTGCTGCAGAGCGTGTGGGGCTGGGACTTCGACGGCGGTTCGCGCACCGTTGACGTGCACGTGCAGACGCTTCGCCAAAAACTGGGCGAGCATGCCAGCGCCATCGAGACCGTGCGCGGCGTGGGCTACCGCTTGGCCGAGCCTTCTGCCGGTGATGGTGCCGAAGGTGACGACACCGCGGCCACCGCATCGGAGGAGTAACCCGTGGTCTTCGCCCCCCAGGGAAAACATACGCTGTCGCACCGCGTTTTTGTGACGATCTTTGTCTGCGCCATGGCGGTTATCGTGGCGTTTACGGTGCTGGGTGCGTTCTTTGTGCAAAACACCTTGGCGGATGCCACGAGTGCCAACCTGGCGCAAGAAACCGAGCTCATTGCTGCCGCCCTCGACGAGCAGCAGGAGCCCATCCCGTTCTTGCGTAGCCTCGATCGAGAGGACTTGCGCATCACGCTGATTAACAAGGATGGATCGGTTGCCTACGACAACGAGGCGTCGCCTTCCACACTGCCCAACCATGGCGATCGCCCCGAGGTCATCGAGGCCTTTGAGAGTGGTTCGGGTTCCGCGGAGCGCGCAAGCTCTACGCTCGACGAGATTATGCTGTATCGCGCCGTCGCCCTTGATAACGGCCAGGTTGTCCGCTTGGCGCAGGCCCAGCCTGGCGTTGCGGCGATTTTGCTGTCGATGGTGGCGCCGATGCTGCTTATCGCAGCAGCGGGTGCGGTACTCTCGTTTTTTATGGCGCGCCGCGAGTCCCGTGCCATCATCGCGCCTTTGCAAGAGGTGGATTTGGACCACCCACGCCGTAGCTATGAGCACGCCTATGCCGAGATGGTCCCCATGCTTGAGCGTATTGAGTCGCAGCGCCAGGAGCTCAAGCGCCAAATGGCGGTGCTGGCGGACAACGACCGTATGCGCCGCGAGTTCACGGCGAATATCACCCATGAGCTCAAGACGCCGCTTACGGCGATTTCGGGCTATGCCGAGCTCATCGCAAACGGCATGGTCGAGGGCGAGGGCGACCTGCGCAACTTTGGCGGTCGCATCTATCGTGAGGCGGGCCGCTTGGCAGCGCTTGTCAACGATATCCTTACGCTGTCTAACTTGGACGAGGCCGAGCGTGCAACTGAGGGCGAGGCGGTGCCCATTGGTTCCACGGAGCCTATTGAGCTCTCGCGTGCCATCTACGCGGTTGAGCAGCGTCTTGAACAGGTCGCCCGTCAGGCGAATGTGACGATAAGTCATGAGACCAAGCCTGTGGTCATCGAGGGCGTGTCGCGCTTGATTGACGAGCTCATCTATAATCTGGCAAGCAACGCCATCCGCTACAATCGACCCGGCGGTACGGTTACGCTGCAGTGCGGCACCAACGACGAAGGCCATCCGTTCCTTGCGGTCGCCGACACGGGAATCGGTATCGCGCCTGAAGAACAGGGCAAGGTATTTGAGCGGTTCTATCGCGTGGACAAGAGTAGGTCCAAGGCGCGCGGCGGAACCGGTCTGGGGCTTGCAATTGTCAAGCATGCGGCCCTGTATCATCACGCCACGCTCGATTTGTCGAGCGAGTTGGGCGTGGGAACCACCATTACGGTGACGTTTCCCATACGGCAGGACGAGCCATTCGCATAGCGATACAACATAGATATTGATGCAGACGCCGCATTTGACTTTCGGGTGCGGCGTTGTTGTGCAATTTTACGATTGCTTCCGACATTTTTACAGGAGAGCCTGTTTCTTATGTATAGAGTTTGGTCTCGGTAAAAAGATGCGATAAGATACGGACAGTTTTGTCAATCCGAACTGGGGAAATGAAAGGCAAGCTGCATGACCCTTCTCGAACTGTTCCAGCTGCTGAAGAAGCACCTTCAGCTGGTCATCACCCTTCCGGTGGTCTGCGCGATCGCCATGGGCATCGTGTCCTTCGTTGCGATGGACAACACCTACACCGCGACGACGAGCATGTACATTCTCGCCAAAACCGACGATAGCGGTCAGATGAGCTACAACGATCTCTCGGCGAGTCAGATGCTTTCCAACGATATCGCCACGCTGCTGGATAGCGATAGCGTTAAGAGCGGCGCAGCCAATGAACTGGGCCTCACCGATCTGGATGACTACAAGGTGTCTGTTTCCTCCGAGACCACCACGCGTGTCATTACGCTTTCGGTTACCGGCACCGATGCCAAGGAGACGGCTAAGGTCGCAAAGGCCATGGCCAGCTCGGTGAGTACGGTCGCTCAGAACGTCGGCGCTGCCCAGAGCATCAACGTTATCGACGAGGCTAAGACCCCCGAAGCCCCCAGCGGTCCCAAGCGTATGCTGTACGTTGCTGTCGCGTTCCTCGCGGGCATCTTTATCGCAGTTGCCTATGTCGTTTTGGCAGACATGCTCAACACCCGCATCCGCGGTGCCGAAGAGGCAGAAGAGCTCCTGGGCATTCCCGTTGTTGGCCGAATTCCGGCTATGAAAGGTGGTAAATAGGCATGGCTAAGGCAAAGAACACCGATAAGCTCGTTGTACAGAATGCCGCCAAGACCCTTCTGGCCAACATCCGCTTTGCGAGCGTGGACGACCCCATTCGCACCATCACCGTTACGTCCTCGATTCCCAACGAGGGCAAGTCTACGGTTTCCATCAACCTTGCCCAGGCTATCGCCACCAGCGGCAAGAGCGTCCTGCTGGTCGAGGCTGATATGCGTCGCAGGTCCCTTGCCGATATGCTCGGCGTCCGCTCCCGCGGCGGACTCTATGCAGTCCTTTCCGAGCAGGTTTCTATTGACCAGGCGATTGTCGAGACGTGTCAGAAGAACTTCTACTTCCTCGATGCCGAGCCGCATATTCCCAATCCTGCCGACATCATCGTCTCTCACCGCTTTGCCAAGCTGGTAAAGGCACTGTCCGCCAAGTTCCAGTACGTTATCTTTGATGCTCCCCCGGTCGGCACCTTCATCGATGCTGCCGAGATCGCAAGTCTGACCGACGGTGCGCTTTTTGTCGTGCGTGAGGATTTCACCAAGCGCGAGGAGGCGCTCAACGCCATCGGTCAGCTTAAGAAGTCCGAGAAGGTCAAGCTCATCGGTACCGTTATGAACTACTGCGAGACCGAGACCAGCGAGTACTACTACTCCTACTACACCAAGGACGGTAAGAAGGTGAAGAAGGGCTCCGACGATCAGGGGACTTCCAAAAAGGGCATCTTCACCAACCGAGCAAACGTTTAGTTGATTAAGGCTGACCTATGCGTGACATTCATTGCCATATCTTGCCGGGTGTAGACGACGGCGCCGCCGATCTCGATGAGAGCTTGGCGATGCTCGAGGCTGCCAAGCGGGCCGGTGTAACCAGAATCGTTTGCACTCCTCACTGCCGTGATCCCTATTTTGATTACGACAAGATGTGGGATGCCTTTGAGCTGCTGCGTGATAACGCTGACGGTTTTCCGCTCCAGATGGGCTTCGAGGTCAACCATCGAAAGCTCGTTGAGCTTGGTATCGATGCCGCGGAGCACTTGCATTTCGATGGGACCAACGAGTTTCTGCTCGAACTTTCGACGCATGCCGATGCGTATGCGTTTAGAGAGTACGAGAACACGATTTACGATTTGCAGTGCCGTGGCTACCAGGTGATTATCGCTCATCCTGAGCGCTATCGTGCGGTTCAAAAGGATGTAAGCGTGGCGGCGCGCCTGGTCGATATGGGCTGCAAGCTGCAGGCTTCGGCGGACTTTATTGCCGGCGGTCGCTTTGGTCGCGAGAAAAAGCCGGCACAGCGCCTGTTCGATCAGAACCTGTACAGCTTCATCGCGAGCGATGCCCATAACGTGGGTCATTACGACTGCCTGGCGAAGGCTCGCGCGAAGTTTAGCGTGCGCGGAGCTCATTTTCGCTAAAATCGGTCCCTAACGTTCGCATTGAATGAAGGGGCAGCCATGGATATCCAACTTAAGACGGGATGCTTTGATGACGCGGCGTTGGTGCGCCGCGTCGTTTTTATAGACGAGCAGGGCTACGAGAATGAGTTCGACGCTATCGACGAGGATCAGAGCTGCATTCATGTGACGCTCTATGTAGACGGCGAGCTTGCCGGTTGCTCGCGCGTGTTTCCCGAAGAGTTTGAGCGCGCGGCAGATTCAGAGGCTCCGGTTTCGCCGTCGTGCGATTTGGACGAAGGCGTCGCAGCGGGGGAGACCTATATTATGGGGCGCGTGGCTGTGCTGCCGAGCATGCGCCGTCGCGGTCTGGCGAGCAAGATCGTCGAGGCCAGTGATGCCGCCGCGCGTGATGCCGGTGCCAAGCTCATAAAACTGCATGCGCAGGAATACGTGCTGCCGCTCTATGTAAAGGCGGGCTACACGCAAATTGCCCCGGTAGATCACGAAGACGAGGGCCAGCCCCATGTCTGGATGGCCAAGCGCGTAGATGGCAGATAGGGACGTTCCTTTTCTGCCGGCAGTCGGGGACACTCCTTGGCAATTGGCGCATCGGAGCGCTTAGACATACAGTTTTTCGATTCCGTATGTATATATGCGCGCTAATGGGTTATAAAATCTAAGTCTGAACATAGCAGGTCTGCGATGCGGCTCGGGCAACCGGGCCGTTTTTGCGGACGGGGGTAGCGCGAAAGGACTGCATATGCGTCAATTTAAGACCGAGAGCAAAAAACTGCTCGACCTCATGATCAACTCCATCTACACCAATAAGGAAATCTTCCTGCGCGAGCTTATCTCTAACGCGAGCGACGCCGTCGACAAGCTCAACTTTAAGAGCCTGCAGGACCCGAGCGTCAAGATCAACCAGGGCGACCTAGCTATTCGCGTCTCCTTTGATAAAGACGCCCGCACCATTACTATCTCGGATAACGGCATTGGCATGACCGCCGAGGAGCTCGAGCGCAATCTGGGCACCATCGCCCATTCCGGCTCCGAGGAGTTTAAGACCGAGAACGCCGAGCAGCAGGGCTCCGATGTCGACATCATCGGCCAGTTTGGCGTGGGCTTCTACTCGGCTTTTATGGTCGCCAGCCACGTGAAGGTCGTGAGCCGCGCCTATGGCGAGGATGTCGCCCATGTGTGGGAATCCGACGGTCTTGAGGGCTACACCATCGAGGACGGCGAGCGCGCCGAGCACGGTACCGATGTCATCCTGACGCTGCGCGAGAACGAGAAGCTCGATGCCGACGGCGAGGCCGAGACCTACGATCGCTTCCTGACCGAGTGGGGTCTCAAGAGCCTGATTCAGCAGTACAGCAACTATGTGCGCTACCCGATTCAGATGATGGTGTCCAAAAGCCGCCAGAAACCCAAGCCCGAGGACGCCGGCGACGATTACAAGCCCGAGTACGAGGACTACCAGGAGCTTGAGACCGTCAATTCCATGACACCGATCTGGAAGAAGCGCAGCTCCGATGTCGAGCAGAAGGACTACGACGAGTTCTACAAGTCCACGTTCCACGACTTTGACGATCCTGCGCGCACCATCAGCTTCCATGCCGAGGGCACGCTCGAGTATGACGCCCTGCTGTTTGTGCCGGGCCGCGCGCCGTTCGATCTGTACAGCAAGGATTACGAGAAGGGTCTGGCGCTCTACAGCTCCAACGTCCTGATCATGGAGAAGTGCGACGACCTGCTGCCCGACTACTATAACTTTGTCCGCGGCGTCGTGGATTCTGCCGACGTGTCGCTTAACATCTCGCGCGAGACGCTGCAGCAGAACCGTCAGCTCAAGGCCATTGCCAAGCGTGTGGAAAAGAAGATTACCGCCGACCTTGAGGATATGCGTGACAACGACCGCGAGGCCTACGAGAAGTTCTTTGAGAACTTTGGCCGTGGCCTTAAGTATGGTATCTACTCGAGCTATGGCATGAAGGCCGATGAGCTCGCCGACCTGTTGCTGTTCTGGTCTGCCAAGGAACAGAAGATGATTACTCTGGCTGAGTATGTCAAGGGCATGCCCGAGGATCAGAAGGCCATCTACTACGCCGCCGGTGACTCGCGTGAGCGCTTGACCAAGATGCCCGTGGTAAAGGGCGTGCTCGACCGCGGCTATGACGTGCTGCTGCTGACGCAGGATGTGGATGAGTTCACGTTCCAGGCTATGCGTGAATACGTTGCCGCCGATATGCCCAAGATCTACGAGGACGATGCTGCCCGCGAGGCTGCCGAGAAGGCTGTGGCCGATGGTGCCGAGCCCGAGGTCGAGGATCGTCATCTGGAGCTCAAGAACGTCGCGACCGGTGATCTTGACCTGGCGACCGAGGATGAGAAGAAGGAGGCCGAGGACGCCACCAAGGAAAACGAGGACCTCTTCAGCGCTATGAAGGAGGCGCTCGGTGACAAGGTCGAGAAAGTTGCCGTCTCCGCGCGCCTGACCGATGCCCCCGCTTGCATCACCACCGAGGGCCCACTTTCGCTCGAGATGGAGAAGGTACTCCAGAAGGGACCCGAGGGCGCGCCCGACGGCATGCCCAAGAGCCA